>JBOGYZ010000109.1:0-11103 GCA_050697015.1 Solirubrobacterales bacterium | reverse complement strand
TCTCGGCCACGGCCACAGCCTGCCAGGGCCGTGGACGGGACGGCCGCATCCCTTCCCCGGGCGCCAGCTTCCCCGGGCCTGATCCCTTCCCGGGCCGTCAGACCTGAATAACCACCGGCAAAATCATCGGGCGGCGGCGGAGGCGTTGCCAGACGAACTTGCCGATCGCATCGTGCAGGTCCTCCTGGATCAGGTCGGACTCGCGGCTGCCGTGGTCGGCGGCGTCTTCGAGCGAGTCTTCGACCAGGTCCTTCAGGTCTTCCATGATGCCCTCGGCATCGTCGAGGAAGGCGACGCCGCGGAGGATCACCTCGGGGTCCGCGACGATCGAGCCGTCATCGCCGGAGACCGTCACCACGACGATGAAGATGCCGTCGGCGGAGATCTCCCGGCGATCGCGCAGGGCGGCGTCTTCGGGATCGCCGATGTTGACGCCGTCGACATACATCGTGCCGACGTGCATGTCCTCGCCGAAGCGGGCGCCCGACTCGTCGATCTCCAGCGGCAGCCCGTTGCGGCCCTTGAAGATGTTCTTCTTGTCCACCCCGACCATTTCGGCCAGCTCGGCGTGCAGCCGGATCCGCTGGAAATCGCCGTGGACCGGCATCACGTAGCGCGGTTTGGTCAGGTTGAGCATCAGCTTCAGCTCCTCCCGGTAACCGTGCCCGGAGGCGTGGATCGGCGCGTCTTTCGCAGTGATCACCGAGGCGCCGATCTCGTAGATGCGGTCGATGGTGTCGTTGACGGCGCGCTCGTTGCCCGGCACGGGGCTGGCCGAGAAGATCACCGTGTCCCCGGCGTGCAATCGGACGTCGCGGTGGTCGTTGTTGGCCATCCGGCGCAGTGCAGAGAGCGGCTCGCCCTGACTGCCGGTGGAGATGACGACGACTTTCTCGTCGGGGAAGTTCTCGATCTCCCGCGGTTGGATAAAGGTGCCCTGTGGCACTCGCGCCATCCCCAGGTTCGAGGCGATGTTGAAGTTCTTGCGCATCGAGCGGCCAACCAGTGCGACTTTGCGGTCGAGGGCCACGGCAGCGTCGATCACCTGCTGCACGCGGTGGATGTTGGACGCGAACGAGGTGACGATGATCCGCCCCTCGCAGAGCGCGAACTGCTGCACCAGCGCCGGCCCGACGCTCGACTCCGACGGGGCGACGCCCGGCCGGTCGGCGTTGGTGGAGTCGCCGGCGAGCAGCAGGAGCCCCTCGCTGCCGATCTCCGCCAGGCGCGAGATGTCGGCGGGGCGACCGTCGACCGGGGTCTGGTCGAACTTGTAGTCGCCGGTCATCAGCATCGAGCCGAGCTCGGTGGTGATCAACACGCCGCGCATGTCGGGGATCGAGTGGGCGAGGTGGACGAGCTCCAGCTCGAACGGCCCCGCTTTCACCTTCTCCCCCGCGGGCAACTCCTGCAGGGGCGCCTTGTCGCCGAGCTTGTGCTCGTCGAGCTTCGAGCGGACCATGCCGATCGTCAGCATGCCGCCGTAGATCTTCGGTGGCATGCCGATCTCGCGCAGCACGTAGGGCAGCGCGCCGACGTGATCCTCGTGGCCGTGCGTGAGCACGATCGCCTCGATGTCGTCGACCCGCCCACGGAGGTAGGAGAAGTCTGGGAGGACGAGGTCGATGCCGTGCATCTCCGCCGTCGGGAACATCAATCCGGTGTCGACGATCACGATGCGGCCGTCGTATTCGACCACCGTCATGTTCTTGCCGATCTCGCCGAGGCCGCCAAGGGGCAGCACTCGGAGCTTCTTGCTAGGCACTAATCAATCTCATTTCTTTCGAAGTCAGGTTCAGCCGGCGGCGACGGAGAGCCCGATGCCCTCCAGCGCTGCCCGCACCGCTGCCCGTTGATCGGGATTGGCGGAAACCAGCGGCAGACGCAGCCGGTCGGGGGCGAGGCCGAGCATCTCGAGCGCGGCCTTCAGCGGAATCGGGTTGGTCGTAACCGAGAGCCCCTGATAGATCGGGGCCAGTTCGGCGTCGATCTCCCGCGCCCGGTCAAAGTCGTTTTCCTGCGCCGCGTCCCACATCGCGCGCATCTGGTCGCCGACCACATGGGTGGCGACGCCGATCACGCCCGCGCCGCCGAACTCGAGGACGCGCAGGAAGGTGTTGTCGTTCCCCGCCAGGATCTTGAGGCCCTCGATCGGGCCCAGTTCGTCGTCGTTGGCCTGCTTGACGGCCACGATGTTGTCGACCGCGGCGAGTTCGCCGAGCAGCGACGTGTCGGCGTTGACGATCACCCGCGTCGGGATGTTGTACATCACCATCGGCAGGTCCGGGACGGCCGCGGCGACCGTTTCGAAGTGCGCGCGGATCCCGGCTGGATTGGGCTTGTTGTAGTACGGCACGACCACCAGCGAGGCATCGGCGCTCGCGTCGGCGGCCATCTTGGTCAGCTCAGAAGAGTGACGGGTGTCGTTGGTGCCGGTACCGACCACGAGCGGGACGTCGTCCCCGACCTCGTTGCGCACCGCGCGGAGCAGGTCGATCGTCTCACCGTCGGTCAGGGTCGGACACTCGCCGGTCGAGCCGGCGAGCACGAGGCCGTGCGAGCCATGCTCGAGCAGGTGCGCGGCCAGTCGGCACGCGCCCTCGCTGTCGACCGCGCCCGACTCGTCGAACGGGGTCGCCATCGCGGTGAGGACTCCTCGCAGCTCCTTCATCGCTCTCAGAGTAGCTTCTCCAGCCCGACCGTGAAGCGGTCAGGCAGCGTCGGCACCTTCCGCGCGGCCAGCAGGACGCCAGGCATGAACGACTGGCGGTCGATCGAGTCGTGGCGGATCGCCAGGGTCTGCCCCGGCCCGCCGAAGATCACTTCTTGGTGGGCGACGAGGCCCGGGAGGCGCACCGAGTGGATCGGCCGGTGGACGTGGCCGCCCGCGGCGTCGATCAGCTCCGCGGTCCGCGCCGCGGTGCCCGAGGGGGCGTCGAGCTTCTTGTCGTGGTGGAGCTCGATGATCTCGGTCTCCGGCATGTGCCTGGCGATCGTCTGGGAGACGACCATCATCAACACGGCGCCGATCGCGAAGTTCGGCGCGACGAAGCAGTTGGCATCCGCTGACTGGGCGGCGGCCGCCTTCGCGCGCCCGAGGTCGAAGCCGGTGGTGCCGACGACGACGTGGACCCCCGCGGCCAAGCACTCCTCCACGTTGGCGAGCGCCGTGTCGGGGACGCTGAAGTCGACGACGACGTCGGCGTCCCCGAGCACGTCGGCGAGCGCGACGCCCAGGCTCGGGTCGGCGCGCCCGCTCAGCTCGAGGTCCTCGGCCCCCTCGACCGCTTCACAGACCGTCGCGCCCATCCGTCCGGCGGCGCCGGAGACGGCGACCTTGGTCATGCCGCGACCAAGGCCTCCGAGACCGGTGCGAGAGCCGCCCGGAAGCGGTCTTCGTCGGTTCCGACGCACGCCGCCGAGAGCTTGTCCGCGGCGTAGAGCTCGGCCGCCAGCTCGGTCAGCTGGTCCACCTCGACCGCATCGACTTTCGCCAGCATCTCGTCGAGCTCTTCGATCGGCAGGCCGAACAGGACCGAGCGGGAGATCCGGGTCATCCGCGCGGCGGTCGACTCGGAGGAGAGGACGAGCCTCCCCTTGACGCTCTCCTTGGCCCGGTGGAGCTCCTCCACCGAGACCGGCTCGGAGCGCAGGCGCGCCAACTCGGTACCGATGATCGAGCAGGCCTCCTCGACGTTGTCCTCGCGGGTGCCGACGTAGGTGGCGACCAGGCCCTGGTCGGTGAACTGCTCGTTGTAGGAGCCCACCGAGTAGGCGAGGCCGCGCTTCTCGCGCACCTCGCGGAAGAGCCGCGAGGAGGTCGAGCCGCCGAAGATCGAGTCGAGGACGGCCAGCGGGAAGCGCCGCTCGTCGTGACGATCGATGCCGGGGGCGCCGAAGCAGATGTGGTACTGCTCGGTCTCCTTGCTGAGGAAGCAGAGGCGAGGCGGCTCGGTCAGGGCGGTCGTCGGGGCGACACCGCCACCCTCGGTCGGCGCGTTCACGAACTTTTCCGCCAGGGCGACGATCGCGTCGTGCTCCAGGTGGCCCGCGGCGCCGACAACGATCTCCGAGGCGACATAACGGTTGCTGCGGTAGGCCTCGATGTCGGGGACCGGGACGTTCGCGATCACGTCGGCCTCGCCGAGCACGCGGCGGCCGAGCGGATGCGAGCCGAAGACGGCGTCGGCGAGCACGTCGTGGACGCGGTCCTGCGGCTCGTCGTCGTACATCGCGATCTCCTCGATCACGACTTGGCGCTCGGAGTCGATTTCGGGGTAGGTCGGCGCCAGCAGCATCTCCGAGAAGAGGTCGAAGACCTCCTCGGTGTGCTCATCGAGGAAGCGGGCGTGGAGGTGCGTGGTCTCCTTGCCCGTCGCCGCGTTGATCGAGGCGCCGAGCCCGTCGAAGAGCTCGGAGATCTCGATCGCCGAGTAGCGCTTGGTCCCCTTGAACAGCAGGTGCTCGAGGAAATGCGAGACCCCGGCCTGTGACGAGGTCTCGTTACGGGATCCCGTGCGCACCCAGAGGCCGAGCGCCACGGATCGCACCGAAGGAACCTCTTCGGTGACGACCCGGACGCCCGAGTCCAGGGTGGTGACGCGAGCGCTCAAGAACGGCTCTCGCGTTCGCGACCCCGGCCACCGCGGTCACGGTCACGACCGCCGCGTCCGCCGCGATCGCCACCACGGTCGCCGCCGCCGCGCCGACCGCCGTCGCCGGAACCGACGCTCGCCAGCTCCTCCGGGGATTTACCGGCGACCGAGGGGTCCTCGGTGAGGCGCAGGCCGATGCGGCCGCGCTCCTTGTCGACCTCGACCACGGTGACGTCGATCAGGTCGCCGCTCGACAGTACGTCGTCGACCGAGTCCACCCTCTCCCCCGGTTTAACGTTGGAGATGTGGAGCAGGCCATCGGTGCCCTTGACCAGCTCGACGAAGGCGCCGAAGGTCGTCGTCTTGACGACTTTGGCGGTCTCGTAGCGGTCGCCGATCGCGGCCTCCTTGGTCATCGAGGTGATCCGCTGGACCACGCCGTCGACCAGTTCGCCGGTCGGCGCGTAGACGCGGATCGTGCCGTCGTCCTCGACGTCGATCTCGGCTTCGAACTCCTCGCACATCCCGCGGATCGTTTCGCCGCCTTTGCCGATCACGGCCCCGATCTTCTCCGGGTCGATCTTGATCGACTCGATCGCCGGGGCGTGCGGAGAGAGCTTCTCGCGCGGGCCGTCGATCGATTCGGCCATCTTGCCGAGGATGAACTGGCGGCCCTTGTGAGCCTGGTCCAGCGCGTCCCGCAGGATGTCGAAGGTGACGCCGGTGATCTTGATGTCCATCTGCAGGGCGGTGATGCCCTCGGCGGTACCGGCAACCTTGAAGTCCATGTCGCCGAGGTGGTCCTCGACGCCGGCGATGTCGGTGAGGACGATGTAGTCGTCGCCCTCCTTGATCAGACCCATGGCGACGCCGGCGACCGGTGCGCTGACCGGGACACCCGCGGCCTGGAGGGCCATCGAGGAGGCACAGACGGAGCCCATCGAGGAGGACCCGTTGGACTCGAGCGTCTCGGAGACGACGCGGATCACGTACGGGAAGGTCTCCGCGTCCGGGATCGTCGCCGCCAGGGCCCGCTCGGCGAGCGCGCCGTGGCCGATGTCACGCCGCTTCGGGCCGCGCATGAAGCCGGCCTCTCCGACCGAGTAGGGCGGGAAGTTGTAGTGGTGCCAGAAGCGTTTCGTGGTCACCAGCCCGAGCGTTTCGATCCGCATGTCCATCCGCGTCGTCCCGAGGGCGACGTTGGAGAGGATCTGCGTCTCGCCGCGGGTGAAGAGGGCCGAGCCGTGGACGCGCGGGGAGACGTCGACCTCGGTCTCGATCGGACGGATCTCGTCCTGGGCGCGGCCGTCGGGGCGCTTCTTGTCGACCGCGATCGCCTTGCGGATCGTGTCCTTCTCGATCGAGTCGAAGGCGGCGCCGACCTCGCTCTTGCGGGCTGCGACGGCCTCCTCGTCACCGGAGTCGGTCGCGTAGTGGGCGACGACCTCATCCTTGACCTTGTCGATCGCCTCGTAGCGCTCGAGCTTGCCCTCGGTCGCGATCGCGTCGACCAGTGCCTGGCCGTGGGACTCGCGGATGCTGCTCAGCAGGCCCGCGTCGATCTCCTTGACGTCGACCTGGAGCTTCTCTTTGCCGGCCTTGTCCTGCAGCTCCTGCATCGCGGCGGTCAGCTTCTTGATCTCGCCGTGGGCGATGTCGAGCGCGTCGAGGATCTCGGCCTCGGTGACGCCCTGGGCGCCGGCCTCGACCATCAGGATCGCCTCGTCGGTGCCGGCGACGATCAGGTCGAGCTCCAGCTCCTCGTGGCTCTCCTCGGGCGGGTTGACGACGAAGTCACCGTCGAGTTTGCCGATGCGGACCGCGCCGACGTGCTTGGCGACCGGGACCGGGGAGATCGCCAGCGCCGCGGAGGCGCCGTTCATCGCCAGGATGTCGTACGGATTCACGCCGTCGACCGACATCGGCATCGCGACCAGCTGGGTCTCGTAGTGCCAGCCCTTGGGGAAGAGCGGACGGATCGGGCGATCGATCATGCGCGCAGTCAGCGTCGCTTTCTCGCTCGATTTGCCCTCGCGACGGAAGAACGAGCCGGGGATTTTGCCCGCGGCGTACATGCGCTCCTCGACGTCGACGGTGAGCGGAAGGAAGTCCACATCGCGAAGGCCGCCGATCGTGGCGGTGTTGAGGACCATCGTGTCGCCACTGCGGACCACGACGGCGCCGCTCGCCTGCTTCGCGAGTTTCCCGGTCTCGAAGGAGATCGTGCTGTCGCCGATCTCCACCGTGACGCGGGTCACGTTAAACCTGCTCATTCGTATTTTTACCTCCGGCCATCCGGATGACGGCCATAGCTTTCTTTACAGAACTCTCGTTCCTATTCCCTTGAAAGAGTACAACCCCTCGCATATGGGGCGGGACGCGCCAGATAGGCGCGATCCTGAGGCGCCCCCACGCCGCCTCAGGCGGTGATGGCCTGGCGGACGATGTCCGGGCCGGGGAACTCGCCCGGGCTCGGGGACTCGTAGGTCCAGGTGACCTTGCCGTCCTCGTCGATCAGGACGAGGGTGCGGTTGGCGATGCCGGCGCCGTCGATGTAGGAGCCGAAGGCCTTGGCGGTCGCGCCCTTGGGCTCGAAGTCGGAGAGCAGCACCGTGTCGATGCCGAGCTTCTCCTGGAAGGCTTTGTGGGCGAAGGGGCTGTCGACGCTGAGGCCGACGAGCGTGATACCCGCGTCAGCGAGCTCGCCCTTCACACCCTCCTGGTAGATCGAGAACTGATCCGAGCAGACCGGGCTGAAGTCGAGCGGGTAGAAGGCGATCAGGACCTTGCGGCCCTTGAAATCGGCGAGGGAGACCTCTTCCCCGTCCTGATCTTTGACGGTGAAGTCGGGTGCCGCGTCACCGACAGCGATCATCGCTAGCGACGGAGGCCGAGGTCCGCGACCAGGGCGCGGTAGCGCTCCAGGTCCGTACGCTCGAGGTACCGGAGCATCCGGCGGCGCTTACCGACCAGCATCAGCAGGCCACGACGCGAGTGGTGATCTTTCGCGTGCGAACGTAGGTGATCGGTCAGTTCGTTGATCCGCTCGGTCATCAGCGCGACCTGGACCTCGGCAGAGCCGGTGTCACCATCGCCGCGGCCGTATTTGCCGATCAGCTCGCTTTTTTTCTCTTTGGTAAGGCTCATCTCGTAAAAAGCGCGGCCCTCTCGGGTCGCGGCTCGGAGCAAGATAGCAAAGCACCCTGCTCAGCCGCCGCGCGCCGCCGCCTCGGTGAAGTCGGCGCAGATGCGGCGAACGTCCTCGACGTCGGTGCGCATCTGCTTGATCAGGGGGTCGGCGCCTTCGTAGGCGACCTCGTCGCGCAGCTTCTCGACGAAGGCGATGCGCAGGGTCTGGCCGTAGAGGTCGCCGGAGAAATCGATCAGGTAGGTCTCGATGAGGACGCCGAGGGCGGAGTCGAAGGTCGGGCGGGTGCCGACGTTGACCGCGGCCGGGTGCCCGTTGGCGAAGGCGGCGTAGACGCCGTGGCCGGGTGTGACGAGGCGTGGGTCGGGGACGATGTTGGCGGTCGGGAAGCCGAGCTCGCGGCCGCGCTTCTCGCCGCCGACGACCTCGCCATCGAGCATGTAGGGGACGCCGAGGCACTTGCGCGCGCCCTCCATGTCCCCCACCGCGATCTCCTCCCGGATGCGCGAGGAGGAGACGGTCTCACCGTCGACCTCGACCAGCTTCTGGACCCGGGTCTCGAACTCGGGGTGCGATGCCAGCATCTCCGGCGTCCCGCGCGCCTTGGCGCCGAAGTGGAAGTTCTCGCCGACCGCGACCCGGCGTGCGCCGAGCTTCTCGATCAGCGCGTATTCGATGAACTCCTCGGCGCTGCGGTGCGAGAACTCCTCGTCGAAGTGGACGACGACCATCTCCTCCACCCCGAGGCCGTCCAGCACGTCGCGCTTCACCTCCAGCGAGTTGATCAGCTTCGGCGCTTTGTCGGGGTGCAGCACTTCCAGCGGGTGCGGCTCGAAGGTGAGCACGGTGTCCATACCCTCGATCACCGCGCGGTGGCCGAGGTGGACGCCGTCGAAGGTGCCGATGGCAACGTTCCGGGCGCGCGGCTGCGCGTCCTCCAGCGAGGTGACCTTGATCGACATCAGCGACGCATCATCGCAGCGCGTCGCCCACGGCCGGGACCAGCTCCGCGACCGCGGTGATCGGGAGCTCCCGTCCGGCGTCCTCGATCCGGAACGGGCCGACCGCGACGCGACGCAGATCGCAGCAGTAGGCGTCGCCGAGCGTCTCCACCAGCGTCCGCACGTAGGTCCCGGCGCTGCACTCGATCTCGTAGTGGGCAAAGCCGTCACTGGACGAGAGGAGCTCGGCGCGGTGCACCTGCACGTCGCGCACCGGCGTCTCGATCGTCTCGCCGCGGTGGGCCTTCTTGTAGAGGCGCTCGCCGCCGACCCGAACCGCCGAGGTCATCGGCACGCGTTGGCGCACCGTGCCCGTCGGCAGTTCCAGGGACTCGGGCACCACCCCGGTCTCGGTCAACTCGCCGTCGGGATCGCCGGTGGTCGAGGTCCAGCCGAGGCGCGCGGTCGCCAGGTAGGCCTTCGGCAGCCCGACGAGGAAGCGCTGCAGGCGCGTCGCCTTGCCGAGCAGGATCAGCAGCAGCCCGGTGGCGAACGGGTCGAGCGTCCCCGCGTGCCCGGCTTTCACCCCGCGCTCGCGGCGCACCGCGGCGACGACGTCGTGCGAGGTCTTCCCGGCCGGCTTGTCGAGGAGCAGCACCGCGCCGGCGGTATCGATCTGTGCCATGACTCAGTCCCGGACGGGCACTAGTCGCCGAGCTGGGCCTTGACCTCGCCGCAGAGGAAGTCGACGAGCGTCGGCAGGTCGTCGTCGGTGGAGAAACCGGCCGCGCGTTTGTGGCCGCCTCCGCCCTGCTTGCGGGCGATCGCGGAGACGTCCACGTCGCCCTCCGAGGAGCGCAGGCTCACCTTGCGGGCGGCGCGGCCACGGTTGCCGAGATCGCGGATCACGGCGGCGACCTTGGTCCCCTCGATCGAGCGCAGGTGGTCGATCACGCCCTCGGTCATCTCCTCGCCGGCGCCGGTCGCGGCATAGTCCTCGGCGGTGATGTAGCTGATCACCAGGCGGTCCTCGCAGTGGCGCCCGATCCCGTCCAGCGCCCGGGCGACAAGCCGCAGCTTCTCGATCGGCACGTGCTCGTAGAGGCGCCGGTAGGTGTCGTCGACGTCGACCCCGGCGTCGATCAGCTCCGCCGCCACCCGGTGGGTGTGGGCGTTGGTGTTCTCGTACATGAATTTGCCGGTGTCGGTGATCAGCCCGACGTAGAGCGGCATCGCCATCTCGGCGTCGATCCGCACCCCGAGCACGTGGGCGAGGTCGTAGACGATCTCGGCGGTGCAGGACGCCCCGGGGCACACCAGGTTGACGTCGCCGAAGCGCGTGTTGTCGTGGTGGTGGTCGATGTTCAGCTTGCGGTGGCCGCCCTCGGTGAGGAACTCGACCGGCATGCGGTCGATGTTGCCGCAGTCGAGGAAGACGATCACCCGGTCCGCCATGTCGGCGGGCGCCTCGTGGAAGACCTCCTCCAAGGGCAGGAAGCGGTACTCGATCGGCAGTGGGAACTCCTTCGCCGCGAGGAACATGACCGAGTCCTTGCCAAGCTTCTGCAGCAGGCGGTGCATGCCGAGCAGCGAGCCCAGCGCGTCACCGTCGGGGCCCTCGTGGGCGGTCAGCAGGAAGCGGTCGTGCTCACGGATCTCGGCGAGCATCGACTCGAAGTCGACCCCCACGGTGCCGACCGAGGTCGGAGGGGCGGTGGTGGCGCCGGTCATCGCGCGTCGTCCTCCTCGTCCTCGTCGAGCAGATTGGAGATCCGCACTCCCTTCTCGATCGTGTCGTCGTAATGGAAGGTCAAGGTCGGCGTGCGCTTCATCCGCATCTCGGCCGCGATCCGCGATTGGATCACCCCGTGGGAGGAACGCAGTGCGTCCAGCGTAGCGTCGCGCTCAGTCGAGTCGCCCAGAACGCTCACGAAGACCTTGGCGGTGCGCAGGTCCGCGCTGGTGTCCACACCGGTCACGGTGACGAATCCAAGTCGGGGATCGGCGAGTTCGGAGACGGTCGAGGCGACCACCTCCCGCACCGCCTCGTCGACCCGCCGCATGCGCGCGCCGGCCAAAGCACCACCTCCTACTCGAGGGTCTGCTCGACCTGTTTGATCTGGAAGAACTCGATCACGTCACCCTCTTTGACGTCCGGATAGCCGTCGAGCACGATGCCGCACTCCTGGCCCTCCTCGACTTCCTGCACGTCGTCTTTGAAGCGACGCAGTGAGGCGAGTTTGCCGGTCCAGACCACGGTGCCCTCGCGCAGCAGGCGGACGCTGGCGGAACGGATCGCCTTGCCCTCCGCCACCTGACAACCGGCGATGCGGCCGATTTTCGAGGCTTTGAAGGTCTCTTTGACGACCGCCTCGCCTACGGTCTCCTCGACGTCGAGCGCCTCCAGCAGGCCCTCCAT
>JBOGYZ010000108.1:0-10701 GCA_050697015.1 Solirubrobacterales bacterium | reverse complement strand
CGCCTCCCAGGCACGCGCCCAGGTCGAGCGTTCGGGGCTGCTCGCGCGGCCGTCGATCGCGCTCGCCGTGGCGGTGTCGGCATACGTCAACGCCTACGACGGGCGCCGGTCGGAGGCCATCGCCGATCTCGACGCGGCGCGGGCACTGCTCGTCCGGCTGGAGGACTTCGGCGCCTGGTTCGAGATCGAGACGGCCGCGGCGCTCGCCGCCGCCGCGACCTCCCTGAACGACCCCGAGACTGCCCGGAACCTGATCGGGAGTGCGCGTCGGCGCCTCGGGGATCTGCCGGACGGGCCGATGCTCGAGGCCTGGATCGAGGCGATCGAGGAAGGTCTCATGGGCCTGTCCGCCGACGACCTGGCCGAGCTGACCCCGGCCGAGTTGAAGGTCGTGCGGCTACTACCGAGCCATCTCTCATATCGGCAGATCGCGGCCGAGCTGACGGTCTCGCCGAACACCATCAAGAGCCAGGTGCGCTCGGCCTTCGGCAAGCTCGAGGTCTCCTCGCGACACGAAGCCGTCGAGCTCTGCCGGAGCCTCGATCTGCCGGTGGAGCAGTCTGGTCTGCATCCCCCGGCGGCACCGCCGGGGGAACCGCATCGCCCGGACAACCTGCCTTTCGCCCCATCGGGGTGATTCCGGGCCGGACCCCTGGCGGATAGCTTCGCGCCACCGTGACCAAGTGGCCCGTCCTCGTCGTCCTCGGTGCCGCCCAGTTCCTCATGGTGCTCGACCAGGCGGTGATGAACGTGGCGATCTCCCAGCTGGTCGCCGACTTCGACACGACTGTCACGACGATCCAGGTGGTGATCGCGCTCTATGCCCTGGTGATGGCCGGCCTGATGCTGACCGGCGGAAAGCTGGGCGACCTTTTCGGCCGCCGCCGCGCCTTCGCGATCGGCCTCTGCATCTATGCGGCCGGTTCGGCGCTGACCGCCGCCTCCTGGAACGTCGCCAGCCTCACCTTCGGTTGGTCGGTGTTGGAGGGGATCGGTGCCGCGCTGGTGCTTCCGGCGATGGTCGCGCTGGTCGCCGCCAACTTCCACGGCCAGGAGCGGGCCGTCGCCTACGGAGTGCTCGGCGGGGTCGCCGGCGCCGGCATCGCGGTCGGCCCGATCCTCGGTGGCTGGGCGACGACCGAGCTCAGCTGGCGTGTCGTCTTCGCCGGCGAGGTGGTCGTCGCCGCCGGGATCTTCGCCGGACTGCGACTGCTCGAGGAGGAGCGGCCACGGGGCCCACGGCCGAGCCTCGACTGGGTCGGTGGGGTCCTCTCGGCACTCGGGCTGGGGATGGTCGTGCTCGGGGTCCTGCAGGCCAGCAACTGGGGGTGGATCCACCCGCGCAGCTCGCCGCTCGAACCGTTCGGCTTCTCGCTGACGCCGTTCGTGATCGCCGCCGGCGGGCTCGTCCTGGCCGGCTTCGTCGCCTGGGAGCGGCGGCGCGAGGCGAGTGGTGCCGAACCGCTGGTCCACCTGCGACTGCTGGGCCTTCCGCGGCTTCGCTCAGGCCTCGTGATGCTCGTCTCCCAGAACCTGATCCTGATGGGGGTCTTCTTCACCGTCCCGCTCTTCCTGCAGGTGGTGCAGGGCCTCGACGCCCTGGAAACCGGGGTCCGGATGCTGCCCGCCTCGGCCGGGCTCTTCGCCGCCGCCCTGGCCGGCTCGGCCCTGGCGAAACGGGTCCCCGCCCGGCGGATCGTGCGGATCGGTCTGGCGATCGTCTTCGTCTCGATCCTGCTCCTGCTCGACACGATCGAGCCACGACTCGACAACGCCTCCTTCCTCGTCGCGATGGGGGTGCTCGGCGTCGGGATGGGGCTGATCGTCTCCCAGCTCGGCAACGTCGTGCAGTCATCGGTCGGCGAGGCCGAACGCAGCGAGGCAGGTGGGCTGCAGAACACGGCCCAACAGCTCGGCTCGTCGTTAGGCACCGCCTTCCTCGGCGCGGTCGTGATCACCGGCCTGATCGCCTCATTCTCGGCCAATGTCCAGTCGAACCCGCGGATCGAGAACGAGGTCAAGGAACAGGTCGAGGTGCGGATGAGCGCCGGCGCGAGCTTCGTCCCTGCGAGCCAGGTACGGGCGGCCGCCGAGGCGGAGGGGATAGAGCCGGCGACCGTGGACGAGGTGGTCGGCAGCTACGAAGACGCCCAGTTGGGAGCCCTGAAGACGGCCTTCCTGTTCGCAGCGGCGCTCATCCTGGCCGCCTTCTTCGGCACCCGGAACCTACCCACCAAGCGCTTCGACGAGTTGCAGGCCGGGATCGGCCCGCCTGCGGTGACCAACTAGAACGGAGAAACGATGCTGCGCAGAATCGATGACATGCCGGGCGGGACGATCGGCTTCGAGGCGGTCGGCGAGGTCGAGGACGACGACTGGCAGGAGACGGTCGAACCGGCGCTGCGGGAGACGATCTCCGCCGGCGGAAAGGTGCGGCTGCTCTACCTGATCGGGCCGCGGAGCGGCGAGGTCGAGGGCGACGCGCTCGGTGCCGACGCCCAGTTCCGTGCCCGCCACCTTGGCTCTTTCGAGCGCCTGGCCGTGGTCGGGGACGAGGACTGGATGCGCCCGGCGCTGGCGGCTCTCTCCTTCCTCCTGCCCGGTTACGCGAAGGCGTTTCGCAACACCGAGCTACCGGCGGCGAAAGCCTGGCTCGCAGCCGATTAGGCATCGCCGAGGTGATCGACCTGCTCGCACCCGGGAAGGAGAAGTCCTCGTGAGCGCCCGCCGTGCCGCGGCGGCCGGCGCGCTGGCGTCAGGGGTCGGCGCGGTCGTGCTCGCGGTGGCCCTCGCGGTCGATAATTTCCCGCGTGGCGTGGTCCTGCTCGCGTGCCTCTGGGTCGCGCTGGCCGCGGGGTGGCTGGCGTTGCGGCGCGAAGGGATGGTCCGCCTCCTGGCGGCGGGACTGACGAGCGTCGCCCTGACGGCCGCGATCCTCGTCCTGATCCTGGTGGGCGGCTTCCTGCTCGACCTCCTCTTGGTGGTGGTCTTCGGGCTCTGTGTCCTCCTCGCCCGCGCCGCCTTCCGGATCCGCGCCGAGCTCCCGGTCGCACCGCGGCCAGTGCGGCCCGTCCTCTTCTTCAACCCACTCTCGGGCGGCGGCAAGGCGACCCGGTTCCACCTTGCCGAGGAGGCCCGGAGTCGCGGCATCAAGCCGATCGAGCTGACCTGGGAGCGGGATCTGCGTGAGATCGTCGAGGACGCCGTCACGGCCGGTGCCGACGCGCTGGCGATGGCCGGCGGGGACGGGTCGCAGGGGATCGTGGCGGAGATCGCCGCGGCGCGAAACCTGCCCTACGCCTGTATCCCGGCCGGGACCCGCAACCATTTCGCCCTCGACCTGGGCGTCGATCGCGAGGACGTGGTCGGCGCCCTGGACGCGTTCCTCGACGGCCGTGAGCGGCGGGTCGACCTTGCGGAGGTGAACGGCCGGGTCTTCGTCAACAACGTCTCCCTGGGCCTGTACGCCGACGCGGTCCAGCAGGAGGCCTACCGCGACGCGAAGCTGCGGACGCTCCTGGCGATGGCGCCGGCAGGGCTCGGGCCCGACCTGGACGGCTCGTCGCTGCGCTGGAGGGGCGCCGGGGGTGAGGCGGGTGAGGGCGCCGTCGCGCTCCTGGTGTCGAACGACGTCTACCGGCTGGGGACGATGATCGGCTCCGGGACGAGGCCACGCCTCGACGAGGGGACCCTTGGCATCGCCGCCGTCACCGCGGCGCCCGGACCCGGGGCGCTACCGGGACCGGCGCTTCGCCAGTGGAGTGCCAGGAGCTTCACGGTCGAGGGGGAAGGTCCGGTCCCCGCGGGGATCGACGGGGAGGCGGCGACCCTCTCGCCGCCGATCCGGTTCCGTTCGCGACCCGGCGCCCTACGGGTGCGGATCGCCGCGGGACATGCCGGGTCCTCACCGTCGGCCGGGGTGCCCCGGGGACTCAGGGCAGCGGGCTTCGCATTGGTCCGGATCGCCGCCGGTCGTCGAGCTTCGGACAGCGTCGAAGGTGCACACGAATGAAGGAGAGTGGAGATGGACACGTTCGAGGTCGAGCGACGCGAGACGCTCACCCGCGATGAAGCCGCGACGCGCCTACGTCGGATCGCCAACCTGCTGTCCGGGGCCGGCGAGGAGGTCAGGTTCGACCGCGGCGAGATGAAGTTCAAGGTCGCGATCCCCGAGAAGGTGGAGTGGAAGGTGGAGCTGGAGCTCGATGACGAGGAGAGCGAGCTCGAGATCGAGCTGAAGTGGTGAGTCGCGGTGGTCCGGCCTGGCTCGATCAGATCGAGCGGCCGGACCTCGCCGGAGCGAAGCCCTCCGGAACGCCACGACGAGGAAAGGATCTGTTCCGGTGACCGAGGAAACGCCCGAACGTCCCGCTCGATCATGGCGCCGGCTCGTGCCGATCGCCGGCTGGCTTCCGCGGTACGACCGGCGACTGCTCGCCGGTGACCTCGCGGCGGGCGTCGCGGTCACCGCGATGATCGTGCCGAAGGATCTCGGCTACGCGGGGATCGCGGAAGTGCCGATCCAGAACGGGCTGTACGCCGCGGCTGCGGGCGCGATCATCTACGCCCTCTTCTGCACCTCACGGCAGATCTCGACGGGTCCCAGCTCCTCGCTCGCCGCGGTGGCCGGCGGGGCGGTTCTGGTCACCGGCCTCGGCGGCGACGCCGCGGCGGAGCTGGTCGCCGGGATCACGATCGTCACCGGGGTCCTGTTTCTCCTTCTCGCCCTGCTGCGGATGGGTTGGATCGCGCAGTTCCTCTCCAAGGCGGTGGTCACCGGCTTCCTTGCCGGCTCCGCCCTGAGCGTGACGATCGGCGAGCTGCCGAAGCTGACCGGGACCTCGGCCGACGGCGACACGGCATGGCATGAGCTGGGGTCGTGGATCGGCGGTCTCGGGGATATCCACTCGACCACGCTTCTGGTCGGAGTCGCGGCGCTCGCCGCGATCCTCGCGCTTCGCTTCCTTCGCCCCAGAGTCCCGGGTGCCCTCGTTCTCGTGGTCGGAGGACTCCTCGCCTCCCACCTGTTCGACCTGGGATCGCACGGCGTCGCGCTGGTCGGACCGGTCCCGCGGGGCCTGCCCGATCCACGGGTTCCGAACATCGACGTGATGACCGACCATCTCTCGGAGATCGCGATCGCCTCGGTCGCCCTTCTGCTGATCGGGTTCTCGCAGACGGCCGGGGACGCCAGGGCGTTCGCCGCCCGACATCGCTACCGCATCGACGTCAACCAGGAGTCGGTCGCCCAGGGGATGGCGAACGTCGGTGCCGGTGTGCTTCAGGGGATGCCCGTCTCGACCAGTCTCTCCGCGAGCTCCCTGAACGAGTCGTCCGGCGCGAGGACCCCCCTCGCCTCCCTCATCACCGGCGCTCTGGTCCTGGCCACCCTCTTCATCCTCGCGCCGCTGTTCTCGGCGCTGCCGATCGCGGTCCTCGGGGCGATCATCATCGATGCGGTCGTGTTCGGGATGATCGACCTGGCCGAGCTGCGTCGGCTCTACCGGGTGTCGCGATTCGACTACTGGATCGCCGCAGCCGCGATTCTCGCGGTCCTCTCCGCCGGCGTCCTCGCCGGGGTCGTGATCGGGGTCGCCCTCTCCCTCGGGTGGCTGGTCTACGTCGCGACCCGTCCGGCGATCCCGGTCCTCGGCCGCGAGCCGGGGACGCAGGTCTTCCGTGACGTGGCCGAGAACCCCGACGACGAGACGCCGCCCGGGGTGGCCGTCCTGCGGCCCGACGGCGGCCTCTTCTTCGCCACCGCCGAGGCGCTCGAGGAGCGGATCCGCGAGCTGCAGGACGCGGCCGACCCGCCGCTGCGCGCGATCGTGCTCGACCTCGAGGGCGTCAACTTCGTCGACTCCCAGGGTGCCGCGAAGCTGACCGAGATCGAGGAGTTCACCCGCCTCGACGGCGTCTCGCTGCGCCTGGCGAGGGTGAAGCCGAAGGTGCGGACCGTGCTCGCGGCCCAGGGCTTCATCGACGAGATCGGGGCCGACCGAGTGCATGGCAACGTCTACCGCGCCGTGGAGGCGGAGCTCGACTAAGCCTGCCGAATCGCTTCTTCCAGCCGCCCGAGCTCGAGGTGCAGATCCGGGAGGAAGACCGAATCGGGCGTCGTCGCCTCGATCATCTCGACCGACTCGCCGTAGTGGGCCGCCATGCTGGAGACCCCGGTGCCCATGCGCTCCTCGAGGCCGTCCGCGTGCGTCTCGACACCCCTCCGCAGACCGAGGATGTCGGAGAGCTTGTCGGCCGCGTAGACGGTCATCGCCGGCTCCCCCGCGCGTTCGACCTGGCTGCGCAAGCCTGCCTTTCGCTGATCGAAGGAAGCGATGGCCGGGTCCTCGCTCAGGGCGAGGACCAGCGAGGAGATCCTTGGCCCCATCCGTTCCTCCAACTGCTCGGCATTGAGAGTGCCTCGCTCGACGGCATCGTGCAGCAGCCCCACCGCGACGAGCTCGTCGTCGCAGCCCGCCCGATCCAGCAACCGCCCGACCTCGGCCACGTGATCGAGAAAGAGGCGGCGGTCGGTGGGCCGCCGTTGGGAGCCGTGGGCCGAAGCCGCAAGCGAATACGCCTCGGCCAGTAGCAACGAACCGCCGATCCACCGGGGTGGATCTAGTCCGGAGCGGCTTTCGAGAATCGGGGCGCTGGTGCGAGCCCTGGTGGCCACCAGTCGAGTATGGCCAACCTCGCGCCGTTTGTCACAACTTTTTAACGTCAGCTAGGGGATGAGTTGTTCGCGGCCGGTCGGCATGTGGTTCGCGAAGAAGACGAACCAGATCAGGGCGGTCACGATGCCGATCATGATCGAGGCGGGGAGGGCCACCTCGAGGGGGCCGCGTCGCCAGCCGCCGCGGTCGCCGACCAGGCGCAGGTAGCGACGGTTCGCTTGCGCGAGCATCCAGGCGACGCCGGCCAGGGCCAACGGCATCACCACCAGCCCGGTGATCAGGATCACGGCCGCGTCTTCGCTGATCCGGGTGAGGAGCCAGAGGGTCCCGACCGGGACCACGAGCCAGAGCACCTGGCAGCCGAGGACGATCAGGACCGCGAGCAGGCCCGCCTGGAGATGAGCGCCACCATCCCGTCTGGTCTGCGTCCTCTCCATATGTCGACCATACCGCCGCTGTTTCTGGATCGCACGAAGCCACAAGCGGTCTTAACCTACGTAGGCAGCCACCACGAATTCAGGAGGAAGAGATGAGTGAGGGAACGGGTGCGACGACGGTCTCCCAGATCGGCACGGTGATGCTGCCGGTGGCCGACCAGGATCGGGCGATCGAGTTCTATACCGAGAAGCTGGGCTTCGAGAAGCGCGCCGACACGCCCTTCGGCAACGGCGACCGCTGGGTCGAAGTAGCGCCGGCCGGGGCCGCGACGACGGTCGCGCTGGTGCTGCCGATGGAGGGGCAGGAGGTCGGGGTCGAGTCGCGGATCGCGTTCAGCAGCCGCGACGTGGATGCCGACTATGCGGCCCTGCGCGAGGCGGGGGTCGACGTCGACCCCGAGGTGATGCGGATGGGCGACCCGGTGCCGCCGATGTTCTTCTTCCGCGACGTCGACGGCAACCGCCTGCTGCTGGTCCAGGGGGACTGAGCGGGCGCCTCGCCGATCTCACGTTTCCGGCTCGCCGGGCGTCTTATCCGTGACGACCCCGATCGAGAGGAGCAAGTGATGAAGGCGAACGCGGTTGCGAGCCCGCCGGCGGAGCGAGTCGACGGGCTCGACTGGAAGGCCCTCGGGGCCCAGCTCGACGAGCGCGGCTTCGCGGTCACCGAGCCGGTGCTGGACGCGGGCGAGTGCCAGGAGCTGGCGGCGCTCTTCGAGGCGGGCAGGTTCCGCACCACTGTCGACATGGCGCGCCACCACTTCGGGGACGGGCGGTATCGCTACTTCGACCACCCGCTGCCGTCGCCGATCGGCGAGCTGCGTGCCGCCTTCTACGCGCACCTGGCGCCGGTCGCGAACGAGTGGGCGGAGCGGCTGGGGGAGGAGGAGCGCTACCCGGCCGAGCACGCCGAGCTGCTGGAGCGCTGTGTCGCCGCCGGCCAGGAACGGCCGACGCCGCTGATCCTCCGTTATGGCGAGGGCGACTGGAACGCCCTGCACCAGGACCTCTACGGCGAGGTCTTCTTCCCCTTCCAGGTGCTGACGATCCTCTCCTGTCGCGGCGTCGACTTCGACGGCGGCGAGTTCGTCCTACTCGAACAGCGCCCCCGCGCGCAGAGCCGCGCCCACGTCCTCACCCCACCGCCGGGCGCCTTCGTCATCTTCCCGACCCACCACCGCCCCGGCGCCGGCAAACGCGGCTGGCACCGCGCCGGGATGCGCCACGGGGTGAGCACGGTGACGAGCGGCTCACGCACCGCCCTCGGGATCATCTTCCACGACGCGACCTGAGTCGAGCCGTGCGCCGCGTGGGGCGCCGCCGGGGACTAACCGACGCTGCCCTAAAGGACAGCGTCGGTTAGTCGATATTAAGTAGCGTGGGTACCGCTGTGTCTACGTCTCTGTTCGATCGCGCCGAGGAGGTCGAGGCTCTGCGGGCGGCGGTCGAGGGGGTGGCGGAGGGGCGCGGCGGCGTCACTTTGATCGAGGCACCGCCCGGCTTCGGTAAGACCAGCCTCTGCGATCTCGCCGCCGCGGAGGCGGCCGGGCGCGGGGTGGAGGTGCTGGCGGCGCGGGGGACGGAGCTGCAGGCGCAGGTGCCGTTCGGCCTCGCGCGGGTGCTGCTGCGGATTCCCCCGGGGGAGCTCGGCGCCTCGCCCGACCGCGGCCTGGCGACGATCGAGCAGCTCGCCTTCGCCTGCTTCGAGCGGGTGATCGGCGAGGCCGGGGAAGAGGGGATCCCGCACCTGCTGATCGTCGACGACGCGCAGTGGACCGACCGCCTCTCGGCCGCCTTCCTCTCCCACCTGATCCCGCGCGCCGAGGGGCTGCCGATGGCCTTCCTGCTCGCCTCGCGCCGCGACCGCGGTGCCGGCCACGGGTTGGTCGACGAGCTGGCCCGCTCGCCCGCGACGAGGCTCTTGCGTCCCGGCCCGCTCGGGCAGGACTCGACCGCCGCGGTGGTCCGCGAAGAATGCGGCGGAGAGGTGGCGGCGCAGCTGATCGACGCCTGTTTCGAGTCGAGCGGCGGCAGCCCGCTGCTGGTGCGGGAGCTGGCCCGCGAGCTCGCCGCCGCCGGCCCGTCGGCCGATGTCGCCACCGTCCGCGATGCCGCTCCGGCAACGGTGCTGCGCGCCGTCATCTCCCGCCTCGCCCACCTCGGCGCCGCCCCGGCGGCACTCGCCGAGGCGGTCGCGATCCTCGACGGCTCCGGCTCGCTCGAGGCCGCCGCCGAGCTCGCCGACCTCGAGCCCGACGCGGCCGAGGACGCCGCCGACGCGCTCGCCGGCGCCGGCCTGCTCGCCGCCACCGAGCCGCTCGACTTCGCCCAGCCGCTGGTCGGCGCCGCCCTGCGCGCCGAGATGGGGCCGTTCGCCCGCGCCCGCGCCCACCGCCGCGCCGCCGCGGTGCTGGAGGCGGCGGGCGCACCGGTCGAGACGGTTGCCGCGCAGCTCCTCCACACCCGCCCGGCGGGCGAGGCGGAGACGGTGGCGCGTCTGCGCGAGGCGGCCGCCCTGGCTCTCGCGAGCGGCGATGCGACAGCCGCGACCCGGCTGATCGACCGCGCCCTCGAGGAGCCGCCCGCCGACGCCGACCGCGCCTGCCTCCTGGTCGATCTCGCGGAGGCCGAGGCGCTGGCCGGCTCGCCTCGCTCGGTCGAGCACGGCGCCGCTGCCCTGGCGCTGATCGACGATCCGGCGCAGCGGGCCCGCGCCTCGATCTCGCTCGCCCGCGCCCTCCATCACGCCGGCGAGTTCGCGCTCGCGACCAAGGTCGCTGCGGAGGCCCGCGCGGCACTGCCCGCCGACGATCCACGCGAGGTCGAGCTGGAGGCGGTCTGGATCGCCTCGGCCATGCTCGAGCCGACCTTGCGCGAGGAGGTCGGCGTCCATGTCGAGCCCCTCGTCACGACGGCGATCGGGGGCCGCCCGCTCGGCTCGCCGACCCTGAGCGCCCTGCTGGCCGCGCAGCTCTCGACCCAGGACGCGCCCGCCGAGCTGGTCGAACGACTGGCGCTCGAAGCGTTCGCCGCCGACCCCGCGGTCGACGACGACTCGCAGGGCACGGCGCTCGGCTACGCCGCCTTCGCCCTCCTCACCATCGACGCCTTCGACCCGCTGCGCGACCTGCTCGCCGCCGCGGTCGCCGCGGCCGAAGGTCGTGGCGCGGTGATCGCCCGCTCGGTCGCGCTCAACAACCAGGCGATGCGGGCGGTCGAGACCGGCGAGCTGGAGGAGGCGGTGCGAACGGCCGAGGACTCGATCGAGATCTACCGCTTCGGCTGGACCAGCTCGCCCTGGAGTACGACGAGCCTGATCCTCGCCCACGTCTTCCGCGGCGACCTCGACGCGGCCCGCGAGGCGCTTGCCCTCGCCGAAACGGCGGGCACCGCGCGCCCCGAGCACGTGCTGGCGCTCGAAGCGCGGGCGACCCTGCGGCTCGCCGAAGGCGACCCCGAGGCAGCGCTGGCCGATGCCCGCGAGGCGATGCGGATCGCCGCCGAGGTCTTCGGGGCGACCAGCGCGCGCCTCTACCAAGGGGTCCGGATCGCCGCCGAAGCCGCCGCCGCCGCGGGGCGCTTCGAGG
>JBOGYZ010000107.1:0-3377 GCA_050697015.1 Solirubrobacterales bacterium | reverse complement strand
TCCACGGCCCGGGCAGGCTGTGGCCGTGGCCGAGACGGCCGGGTATGTGGGGAGTGATGAGGGATCCTCGCGGGCGGGTCACGTGAGAGCCACGGAAGAGACACGGATGCGTGACGGAACTCGGGGCCGTCACAGAGAGCGTGGGAAGTCCACGCTTTCTCCCGTGTTGTCCAACGGTCACGACCGCGCTGCATGCATTACCCGTGCCATAGCCCCGGTAATGCATGCAGCGCGTCTCCGGGCCTGGCTCCCAGGCCCGGAGAGCGCCCGAAGGCTGCGGGAAGTGTGGGGTTCCCGGCATCTTCGTCACCGATCCGGGCGGATGTTCCTTCTCCCGCGCGTACTCCTCACGTAAGTCTGACCTTCGCCCGTCCCTGTGCCCGATGTTTCACGAACCTCACGTCCTGGGCGTCTCGTGGCGGTCACAGCCTGCCAGGACCGCCATGAGACGCCCGGGACCCATCTCGGCCAGCCGCACCGGCTGCGAAGCACGCCCGTCCCCCACGCCAACGCGCGGCGCGCGACTAGTCGCGGCGCTTGCGCTTGCGACGCTGCGGACCGCCGCCCTGGCCGCCCGACGACGAATCCTCGCCATCGGGTTCCGGCGCTTCCTCGGGCTCCGGCGCTTCGATGCCTTCGGGCAGGCCCGCGGTCGGGAAGTCCGCGTCGCGGTCTCCTTCCGGGTCCGACCCGCCGCTCTTCGGTTCGATTTCCTTCGCCATCCGCTCGCCCGGCGTCGGCCACGGCACCGCCTCGCCGGCCGCCCATGCGGGCGGTCGCCCACCGGGCAGTTTCCCGACCAGGAGCAGGCCGAAGTAGATGAAGAAGATCAGGCAGAACTGCACCAAGAGGACCAACGCGGCGACCCCGAGCGCCATTCCCAGCGACCCCCAGAAGCGCGTCAGCAGTCCCACGCGCATCGCCCATAGGCAGCTGTAGATCAGCGCCACGGCGAGGCCGATCCGCCCCGCCAGGCCGAAGCCGGTCGCCGCGTCGCGCGTCGAAGCTTCGCTCAGCGCATTTTTCGCCTTGCTTTCTTCCTGTTCTTCGGCTTCGCAGTCTTTGAGCGGACTCGCGCCGGAGTCGTACTTTTCACCGAAGGCCTTCGCGCCCTTGTCGCGTTCTTCGGCGCGGCATTCTTCGGCGCCCGTTTCCGCGCTCACCGTCGATTGCGCCTGCCCCTTGTGGAAGGTGTCGGCCGCTTCGTTGGTGGCGATGCCGTTCAGCACGCCGCTGAGAGCGAAGAAGAGCGGCGCGACGACGACCACCCCGACCAGCTGGCTTTTCATTTTGCCGCCGGCCCGCGCGAGCGCCGCGCGGAAGAGGAAGTAGAGCGGCGCGGTGAGGAGCAGGAAGCCGATCGCCTCGAGCGTCGAGGAGATCGCGATGGAGGAGGAGTTTTCGTGCGCCGAGACCAGCAGTTCGGCTTCGCCGCTGCCGTTCACGTCGGCGATCACGATCGCCGAGACGATCAGGATCACGACGGCGACGAAGGTCACGAGGCCGGTAGGCAGGCTCCAGCGCGACTCCCAGGCCAGGACGTCCTCTTTGCGGCGTTTCAACTCGGGGTGGCCTCTCGCACGGATCCGTACGCTACATCCCATGGATGAATTGACGACGCGTCGGTCCGTCCCGCTCGAGGCGGGGGCCGGTCCGGACAATCCGCCGTGCCCCGCCTGCGAGGAGCCGCTCTTCGGCTGGCTCGCCGAGGAGGACCACCTCGGCGCCCCGGTTTGCCGCTGCGAGAGCTGCGGTCTCGGCATCGTCGGCGAGTCGGCGGGGACCGAGGAGGCACTGGCCGCGCTCGACCACCTGGGCGACCAGGAGCGGGCGCGAATCCTCAACCGGGCGAGCCTCGCCTGCTCGATCGGCGGCGCCGGCTGGGCCGGACTCGTGCCCGGGACCCACTACCTCTTCACGGTCGAGGCGGCGCGGCGGCTGGTCGCGCAGCGCGATCAGGTCGTGCGGCGGCGCCGCTGGGCGCCAGGCCCGAGCTTCGCCCAGACCTGGCAGACGCTGCTGAACTCGGTCACCTTCGGCCACAACGTGGCGCTCGCGGCACTCGGCTCCGGCCGCGCCGCCCCCGCCGACGAGCGCTGGCAGCGCCGCATCGACGCCCTCGCCAGCGTCGTCCTGGCGATCCCGGCGGCGGTCATCGCCGTTCCGGTCGAGCTGACCGGCGCGCTCTTCCGCAGCGGCGCGGTCGTCGACCTCCGCTTCGAACTGCTTTAGATGCTGCTTCGGCTCTGCGGCGTTCGCGGAGCTAGCTGAGGCCTTCGCGGGCCTCGCGCACCAACGTCACGGCCTCCGGGAAGAGGACGCGGATGGCATCGCGGACCTGCATCGCCTGCTCGTCGGCATTGCCGTTCAAGTCGAGACGGCCGATCGAGGCGACGGTCATCTCGACCGCCAGCTTGATCGCGTTGTCGGCCCAGGCAACGCGCTGCGAGGACTGCATCTGCTCCGAGAGCTCCTCCATACGGGCGCGGAACTCGTCGGGATCGCCGAAAAGATTGAAAGGGCTTCCCTCCATGGAGCGAATGAAAGCAGACCCGGCACGTCGTCGATCCACAACTGGCACAAACCGCGCACCACGGGTGCGCATTTCAGTCCTAGCGTCGCCGCATGGCCGACGAGCGGGGACAGGCGACGATCGAGAGCGCGGGGCTGGCGGCGCTCATCGCGCTGCTGCTGATCGCCGTGATCGCCGCCATCGCGGGCGGCGGCGAAGTCACGGCGGGACGGGAGCTGGCGAACGCGATCGGCCGCCGAATCGTCTGCGCCCCGCATATGCCTGACGCCTGCCGCCACCAGCCTCTCGTCCCGGCCTACGGATGGCCGCTCGCCCGGCTCGCCCGCGCGCTCGCCCCGGCGCCCGAGCCACTGAGCGGCCCCGACGGCCTGCCCCTCGTCCCGGTCGACTTCCGACGCTGCCGCCGGGAGAGCTGCGCCGTCGCCGCCGGACCCCACCTGACCGCCTCCAACCGACGCACCACCGACTTCACCCAGCTGATCGACCGCCGCCGCTCCGACGGCACAGTCGAGATCGTCTACTGGGAGTACCGCCCGACCCTCGGCTGGCGCGCCGTCCGTCGCACCGCCACAGAGGCGGACATCGATCTCGCCGCCAGGGTCGAGGTCCGCGCGTCCCAGGACCCCGCCCTGGTCCCCCTCGAGACCCTCCCCGGCCGCAATCACTACGACTTCCCCGCCGACGAAGCGCCACCGTGGCAGTGGCACGTCGAAGCCCGCTACCCCGGCTGGTCGGACTGAGACCGCCGCTCGATCTGGCGGCTTCGTGGCCCCGCAAGCTGGCGCCCGGGAAGGGAAGGGCCGTTCGTCCACGGCCCTGGCAGGCTGTGGCCGTGGCCGAGACG
>JBOGYZ010000106.1:0-9033 GCA_050697015.1 Solirubrobacterales bacterium | reverse complement strand
TTCTGCCTGAAAGCGAGGCTCCGCAGAGGTTGAGTTCGCAGTTCTCCGCGCTATGCGCGGGAAAGTGCGAACTCACCGGGGGTGACGTTGAGGAAGGCGCGCGGAAGGGTGACGTTCCCGGCATCTTCCTCACGAGGTCCGACTTCCGTCACGGATCCGTGGCCCTCCCGTGACCCTCCCGCCACGATCCCTCATCACTCCCCACATACCTGGCCGTCTCGGCCACGGCCACAGCCTGCCAGGGCCGTGGACGAGACGGCCCTTCCCTTTCCCGGGCGTCAGCTTCAACGGCCCAATCCTTCCCCGCGTAGGGCTCAGCTCTGGCCGGGAGCGACGGTCCAGCCGGCCACGAGGACGACGATCCCGAACGCGACGATCGCGACGCCCGCGTACTGGAGCAGACCGGCGATGCGCGGCAGCTCGGCCTGGGCGACCTCTTCGCCACGCCGTTCGCGGACGTAGCGCTCGTCCCGGTGCTCCTCCTCAACCCGCCGCTTGATCAGCAGCCCGGCCACGCCGGCGACGATCCCGATCACCAGGATGATCGCGCCGATGAGGTAGAGGCCCTGCGAGGAGTCGACGTTTTCGGGGATCATCGCCCGGCGACTCTAGCCGCCGGGCGATGTCCGCCGCGTCACCCGCGCCGCGTCATTTTTCAGGCGTTTTCTTGACCGACTTCTCGAGGATCGCGTCGATCGTGCGGTAGCCGGTGCAGTTGGTCCGCGAGGTCGACAGTTCGCCCTGGAAGCGGCCCTGGAAGAGGCTGCCGACGAGGGTCACGGTCCAGACTTCCGGCCCGCTGGTTTTGCTGACGCCGAAGACGGTCCCGTCGGGGGCGATCTTCGCGTGCTTCAGCACCGCCGGGATTTCGAGCTTCACGTCCTGGGCTTTGGTCGGGCCTTTGCACGTCGTTTCGGCTTCGACCTTCAGGTTTTTCAGCGTCGTGCCACCGCCCGAGACGCTCATTTCGATCGGCCATTCTTCGCGTTCTTTGGCGTTGGCGGCGACGTAGGCCCCGTCGTCGGCGGCGCTGGTGACGCGCGTTTTGGTCGGCTTACGGACGACCTTCGAGATTTCTTCCAGCGCCAGCGGGGCGGTCAGGCTGCCGCTGTTCACCACCGGGCGGAACGTGTGACGTCCGGATTTCGTCGGTTTCACGTAGAAGTTGTTTTCGCCCGAATTGCTGCCCGGCGCTTCCGCGACCTTGGTCCAGGTCGTGCCGCGCAGTTCCTGCAGTTCGACGGTCGCGCCTTCCAGTTCGGCTTCGTAGCCGAAGAAGACCTTGGTCAGGTAGCCCGCGAAGACCTGTTCGCGGAAGAGCACTTCCGGCAATTCGACGTGTGGGACGACCTTGAAGGACCGGACGGGCCCGACTTCGAGTTCGTCCGGGACGACGGTCGATTCACGGTAGGGCTGCCAGTAGATCGTGCCCTCGTAGAGCGTCGCCGGGAACGGCTTGGTCGGCAGTTCGAGTTCGGAGGTGCAGGAGGTGTTGGCCGGCTTGATCGCTTCGGCTTCGCCTTCGCCCGCTTCGCCGAAGCCGGCGGTGCCGAGCTGCCCGGTGGCGGCATTCACGGTCGAGCTGGTGGAGAAGTGCGCGGCGTAGTTTTCCGGCCCGCCGAGGGTCGGCGGTCCAAACATGGGGGCCGGTGGCGGGACTTCTTCTTCCCCTTCTTCAGGTTCTTCGGGTTCTTCCGGTTCTTCTTCTTCGATCAGTTCGCCGGCTTCGTAGACGAACTGCGGACAAGAGAAGGTCACCTTCAGGGCTTCGCCGCTCGCTTCGACCGAGGCCCCTTCGCCGGGGCTCTGCGGCTCGATCGGTGGGCCGGTCGCCGGCGAGGCACCTGCGGCGCCGACCTCGAGGACGAGGACGGCGAGCGCACCCGCGGCGATCAGAAGGAGGACAAGGCGCCGGGAAGAGCTGCGAAGGATTTTCATTCCATGACACTAATGCGATTGACCACAAGGTTCAATCACTTCGCGGAACTTCTTTGGCCGGTCAGGGGTCGCCGATCGACCCGACGGATCCGGCTAGCGCCGGCCCGCCCGCAGTCGGACCTTCTTGCGCACCACGTCACGCTGACCCTCGGCGCCGACGGCGGTGAAGCGCAGCTTGGCCCGGGCCTCGGCGGTCTGGATGCCGGCTGCGGTCGGCACGACGTTGTCGACGGTCGCGGTCTGACAACCCTTCCGAGAGCGCACCGCCTTCATCGCTGTCTGACTTCGCACCTATCGACAGCTAAAGAAAGGTTTGGGTATGAGCCCCGTTTGGATTAGGAGCTATCTCACGTCGGAGCAGTTGAAGCGCAGCTTGATCCGTTCCATGCTCTTCGTTTTCGCCTCGGAGTCGAACATCAGGAGGCGGGTGAAGTACATCCTGCCCTCTCGCGGACACAGCCGCGGCCGGAAGAGCCTCACCGTCGCCAGGTCCCGTCCCCGCTTGTCGCATTTGAAGAGAGGCACGTTCGGCGCGCAGTTCGGATAGGTGAGGACGCCCTCCGCCAGCGCTTCCCGCGACTCCCATTGCGCCCAGTTCGTCGCCCTCCACCTGATGCTGGCGTCCCCGCAGGCGATCAAGATTCGCGTCGGCTTGAAGGTCCCGTTCGCACACTGGGTGGAGAAGAGCACCGGCCGTTCCGCGGCCCCGGTCGTCGCCGGCACGGTCGCGGCCAGAAGGAGGACCGCCGCAAGGGCGGCGAGACGGCGCTTCGGTCGACGCTGCATTCTCAATCTCCCCATCAAGGAGAACCTAACGCCCGTGACCGGCGCTCGCTAGGGCCGCAGGCCAGAGGCCACGAGTACCGAGCCGTCCAGCTCGATTCCCTGCTCGGTCGTGCGGGCGACGCTGGCGCCGGCTTGCAGTGCTCGCTCACGGATCTCGTCCCGCACGTCTGGCTCCATCCCGGCGAGCGCGCCCGCGAGTGGGCCGGCCAGTTGCGGCACCCGCTCCCACCAGGCCTCGAGAGATTCGGCCGGCATCGGCGTGGCGACCGCCCGGACCGACGGCTCGTCGAGTCCGCCCTCGGCCAGCAGGGAGAGAAGTTGATCCCGGTCGTCGAGCGAGAAGGGTCCCGGCACGCTCGGTGGCGGAAACGGCACCCCGAATTGCTCGCCGACGGCATCGAGGATGAGGCCGAGCCACGGGTTCGCGGCCCGCGAGTCCCAGGTGATGGCGCCGTAGCGACCGCCCGGACGCAGTACCCGCGCGGCCTCGCGGATCCCCTCGATCGGGCTCTCCGCGAACATCAGGCCGTGCCGGGAGATCACCGCGTCGAAGCTCTCGTCCGGCGCGTCGATCGCGGCGAGGTCGAAGACGGCCGTGCTCACCTGGGGCAGGCCCACGGCTCGCTCGGCGGCGACCTCCACCATCGACGGCGCGACGTCGGCGAGCACGACCCGACCGGACCCGCCGACCAAGGCGGCGGCTGCCAGGCCGGCGCCGCCGGGACCACAAGCGAGGTCCAGCACCGAGTCTCCGGGTTCGACCTCCACGGCCGACAGGAGCGCGGCCGTCGCGTCTGCCTGGTGCCGATCGACGAAGTCGGCGTTCCGTTGCCAATTCTCCGCGACGCTGTCCCACATCTCCGACATGGGCCAAAGCTCTCACAATGCGAGGTCGAACGGCGGATCTCCGTCGAGGACGAGATCGTCGCGGGCGCCGAGCAGCCAGAGATGGGTCGCGGTGAACCGCAGGAGGCCGACGTTCCACCACTCGTCGAGGATCGCGTTCAGCTCGCGTGCCTCGCCCGCGGTCAGGTTGTCGACGAGGTGTAGATCCCGACGAGCCAGAGGTCCGTCTCCGGGCGGCCGAGGGCGCGCTGCACGAGCTGCAACGGGTTCGTGCCCGAGCGGCTCTCGGGGTAGACCCGCAGGTACAGGCGCCCGACGCTCACGTTCCCCGAGAAGAGGCCCCGCAGCTCGATCTCGATCGGACCGATGTCGCGGAGCGCCCGCAGTGCCGCATCGTCGAACGTCGGGGGCGGGCCTTCGCCGAGCCCGCCGCACACGGTCGCGTGCAGCACCTTCCGGCGGCGCGGCAGCAGCTCCCACGCGACCTTGTCGGCGAACGAGGACCCCCGCAGTTGCCCCTCGAGCTCGCGTGCCGCGTCGGAGCTCTCCAAGGCATCGGGGTCGACCGGCAGCACCACGGACCACGCGGTCGGATGCCTGCCGTCCACCATCTGGGGACGCCCAGGAACGTGCGACAGCGCCAGCGGATGTCCCGGCCGCAGCAGCGGCAGGTGCGCCGCCCGATAGGAGGCGTCGAGCTCCAGCGGCGCTCCCTCGACGAAGGAGGTCTGACTCCTCACGTAGCCGAGCGCATCGTCCTCACAGAAAGCGGTCTCCCCGGCCATGAACCCGGCCCAAGTCTACGATCGCGCCGAGGCTTCAGGCGATGCCGGAGGAGGGACTCGAACCCCCGACACGCGGATTATGATTCCGCTGCTCTAACCAGCTGAGCTACTCCGGCGGGGGAGCGCAGGATAGCGATGCCATGCTGGGGATATGGGGCAAGGTCCCGGAGGGGTCAAGCCGTTGGGGTTCTCGGCGCTGCGGCCGGTGATGGTCGGATGCCTGTTGGTGGCGGATGCGGGGATCGTTCTGGTGCTTGGGATCGGGCGGCACAAGGGGTGGTTGGCGCCGTTTATCGGTTTCGGGATGGTGCTGGTCGGGTTGGTGTGGTTGATGGGCTGGTCGGTGAGCCACCGGCATGACGACGACCCCGAGAGTTAGTCTCAGTCCATGCCTGGAGCAGACCTCGACAGCGCGGTGCGGACGGTGGTCCGGCAGTGCATGGGCGTCGGCGCGGGCGAGGAGGTCCTGGTCGTCTGCAACCCGGTGACGGAAGAGATCGGGGCGCTGATGCGGATCGAGGCGCAGGGCGACGGGGCCGATGCGACGTTGGCGGTGATCAGCGAGCGGGAGTCGCACGCGGCGGAGCCGCCGCGGCCCGTGGCGGCGGCGATGGCGGCCGCCGACGTGGTGCTGGCGCCGACGATCCAGTCCCTGTCCCACACCGCCGCGCGGAAGGCGGCGAGCGAAGCCGGGGTGCGGATCGCGACGCTGCCCGGGGTGACCGAGGAGATGCTGGCGCGGCTGATGAACGGCGACCTGGAGGAGATGCGCCGGCGCGGCTGGGCGATCGTCAACACGATGAACCGCGGCTCGCGGGCGCGGATCACGGACGCCAACGGCAGTGACCTGAGCTTCTCGATCGAGGGTCGCGAGGGGATCGTCGACGCGGGCGAACTCAGCGGCAAGGGCGCGTTCGGCAACCTGCCCTGCGGCGAGGGGTTCATCGCGCCGGTGGAAGGAACCGCCGAGGGCACGCTGGTGGTTGACGGCTCGATCGCCGCGATCGGCCTGGTGGAGTCCCCGATCCGGCTGACGATCGAGGGCGGCCACCTGGTCGGCGCGACCGGCGACGAGGGCGCCCAGCTGATGGAACTGCTGACGCCGCATGGGCCCGACGGGACGAACGTCGCCGAGCTTGGGATCGGCACCAACGAGGAGGCGATCCTGACCGGCAACATCCTCGAGGACGAGAAGATCTTCGGTACCGCCCACGTCGCCTTCGGCGCCTCCGCCGGGATCGGCGGCACCGTGCAGGTCCCCGTCCACCTCGACGTCGTCGTGAAGGAACCGATCGTCGAAATCGACGGCGATGCGGTCCTCGGCGGCGGCGAGCTCCTGATCTGATCGGCTGACGCGATGCCGACGCTGCTCGCCGTCCCCAACATCTCGGTGGCGGGCGACGCGGAGGTGCTGCGGCGGTTCCACATCGCGTTCGGGCGTGCCGCCCGGATCCTCGACGTCCACACCGACGCCGACCACGGCCGCAGCGTCTTCACCATCGCCGGCGAGCCGGGCGGGCTTGCCGAATCGCTGCTCGCGGGTGCCGAGGAGGCACTGGAGACGATCGACATGTCCTCCTACGCCGGCGCGCACCCTGCGATCGGCGCGCTCGACGTCTGCCCGATCGTCTGGCTGCGCGAGGAGGACCGCGACGCCGCCCGCACCGAGGCGGTCGCGGTCGCCGCGCAGATCGGCGGCATCGGCGTGCCGGTCTTCCTCTACGGCGAGCTGGCCCGGGAGCCCGGCCACGCCGAGCGGGCCTACTTCCGCAACGGTGGCCTCGCCGAGCTGTGGCTGCGGATGGACGGCGGCGAGCTGCGCTCCGACTTCGGCCCGCAGGTGCCGCACCGGCGCGGCGGCGCCACGCTGGTGACCGCGCGCCCGCCGCTGGCCGCCTTCAACGTGGAGCTGGATACCAGTGACCTCGAGGTCGCCCGCGCGGTCGCCGCCGAGCTGCGCGAGGCCGGGGGAGGGGCGCCCGGCGTGCGGGCGATCGGCCTCCTGCTCTCGAGCGGGCGGGCCCAGGTTTCGACCAACGTCCACGACCCGCTGAGGACCCCGCTCGGCGCCGTGGTCGAAGCGGTCCGGCGGCTGGCGGCGCCGCTCGGCGCGCGCCCGGTCGAGGCGGAGCTGGTCGGCCTGATCCCGGCCGCCGCCCTCGTCGATTACCCCGCCGACGTGCCGATCCGCGGCTTCGACCCGTCCCGGCACGTGATCGAGCGGCGCCTCACCGCCTCCACCGACTAAATTCCTCTAGCGATGGCTCAGCCGAAAAACAAAAGACGGCGCAAGCGCCGCGGCACCCAGGGCGGCAAAATCGACACCAAGGGTCGCCGCCCCCGCACGCGCGAGGAAGCGCGGTCGCGTGCCCGCTCCGGCGGGAGCAGCCGCTCCTCGTCCAAAAAACCCGATCTGCCGCCGACCTGGAAAAGCGCCGCGATCCGCGGGGCCGGCGCCGCGGCGATCTTCGTCCTGATCCTGCTGGTCCTCTTCAAACGGCCGGCCGGCGTCTCGCTGATCTTCGGCCTCCTCATGCTCGTCTTCTACATCCCGACCGGCTACTACATCGACCTCACGATGTGGCGCAAACGGGAGCGTCAGCGGATCCGCGACCGCGAAGGGGTGGAGTAGTGGCGCTCGACGTCACGATGCTGACCGTCGGCCAGATCGCCGAGAACACCTTCCTGCTGCGACCCGAGGGCGGCGACAAGCTGCTGGTCGTCGACCCCGGCGACGAGGCGGACCGGATCCTCGCGGCGGCCGAGGAGACCGGGGCGGAGGTCGAGGCGATCCTCCTCACCCACACCCACTTCGACCACGTCGGCGCGGTCGCGCCCGTCGCGCGCGCCACCGGGGCACCGGTCTACGTCCCCGAGATCGAGAAGCCGGTGCTCGCCGACATCATGGCCTTCGTGCCGTGGGAGGGCTTCGGGCCGTACGAGTCCTACGACGCCGACGAGACGCTGGTCGGCGGCGAGACGCTGAACCTCGCCGGGCTCGAGCTCGACGTCATCTTCACCCCCGGCCACAGCCCCGGTCACGTCACCTACTCGGTGCGCGGCGAGGACGCGATCTTCTCCGGCGACGTCCTCTTCCAGGGCTCGGTCGGCCGCGTCGACCTGCCCGGCGGCGACTGGCCGACGCTGGCGGACTCGATCGCCCGCCTGCTCGACTCGCACCCCGACGAGACGGTCGTCCATCCCGGCCACATGGGGATCACGACGCTCGGCGCCGAGCGGGCCACCAATCCCTTCCTCCAGGCCACGGCGCCCTAGCCGCGCGGCCGCGCGCTCCCAGTAAGGTCGCCACCGATGGCAAGCAAGTTCCAGGCACCCCGCGGGACCTTCGACGTGCTCCCGGCCAACGCCCGCGCGCGGGCGCGCCTGCAGGCGATCGCCACCGGCATCTTCGAGCGCGCCGGCTACGAGACGATCCAGACCCCGACCTTCGAGGACACCGACCTCTTCGAACGCGGGGTCGGCAAATCGACCGACATCGTCCGCAAGGAGATGTTCACCTTCGAGGACAAAGGGGAGCGCAGCCTCACTCTCCGACCGGAGGGGACGGCGCCGATCTGCCGCGCCTACCTGGAGCACGGCATGCACAAACAGGCGCAGCCGGTGAAGCTCTCCTACTTCGGGCCCTTCTTCCGCCACGAGCGCCCGCAGGCGGGGCGCTACCGCCAGTTCCACCAGCTCGGGATCGAGGCGATCGGGACCGCGTCCCCGCTGGCCGACGCCGAGGTGATCATGCTGCTGAGCGACCTGCTCGGGGAGCTCGGCGTACCCGGGGTGGCGCTGAAGCTCTCGAGCCTCGGTTCACTCGACGCCCGCGCCCTCTATCTGGAGGAGCTGAAGGCCCACCTGCACCGCCACGAGGGCGACCTGACGACCGACGTGCGCGAGCGCATCGACATCAACCCCCTCCGCGCCTTCGACTCCGACGACGAGGGGGTGCAGGGCGTGATGGCCGGCGCGCCGACGATCCTCGAAGCGCTCTCGGAGATCGACGCCGACCATTTCGCCGAGGTGCGCGCCCTGCTCGACGCCGCCGGGATCGCCTACGACCTTGACGGCACGCTCGTGCGCGGCATCGACTACTACACGCGGACGATCTTCTCCTTCGTCTGCGATTCGCTCGGCGGCCAGTCGGAGATCGGCGGCGGTGGGCGTTATGACGGGTTGATCGAGCAGCTCGGCGGGCCGGCCACGCCGGCGGTCGGCTGGGCGGCGGGGATCGAGCGGATCCTGCTGGCCCTCGACGAGGAGGAGCCGGGGCGCGGGCGCGACGCCTTCGTCGCGATCGCCGATCCGGAGCAGAGCCGACGTGCGATGGCGCTGGTCACCGAGCTGCGGAACGCCGGGTTCTCGGCCGAGATGGACCTCGGCGGGCGCGGCCTCAAGGGGCAGCTGAAACACGCCGACCGGATCGGCGCCGCGCAGGTGCTGATCCTCGAGGCCGACGGGAGCGCGCAGCTGCGCGACATGACGAGCGGCGAGCAGCGTGCGGCCGACACGGGCAACCTTCTTGGTGAGATGACGGGGGGCGAAGCATGAGACGTCCTGTGTCAACCCCCCGTGGGTTCGAGCCGTCGGAGATTGCCGTGAAGAGCCGGGTCGTAGGGCACCCTGTCCTGCCAGCAGCGCCAGAGGACCCGCAGCCACGCACGCCCGAGCG
>JBOGYZ010000105.1:0-3151 GCA_050697015.1 Solirubrobacterales bacterium | reverse complement strand
CCGCCGCCGGGGCGACCGGGTCTTCAGCAACATCGCGGTGATCGCCGCGGTGACGATCCTGGCGCTGCTCGCCGGGGTCGCGATCTTCCTCGCCACCGAGGGCTTCCCGGCGCTGACCGCGTCATCCTCGGAACTGCCGAAAGGCGAAAGCTTCATCAGCTACGTCGCCCCGCTCGCCTTCGGCACCTGCCTGGCGGGGGTCCTGGCGATGGTCATCGCGGTGCCGCTGGCGATCGCGGTGGCGCTCTTCATCACCCATATCGCGCCGGCGCGGATCGCCCTCTGGCTCGGCTTCATGGTCGACCTGCTGGCCGCGATCCCGAGCATCATCTACGGCCTCTGGGGCATCTTCGTCCTCGGCCCGGCCGCCGTCCCGGCGATGAAGTGGCTGGAAGAAAAGCTCGGCTTCATTCCGATCTTCGAAGGACCCGCCTCGATCACCGGCCGCACGATGCTGGTCGTCGGGCTGGTCCTCGCGGTGATGATCCTGCCGATCGTCTCCGCCGTCGCCCGCGAGGTCTTCTCACAGACGCCGCGCAAACTTCAGGAGGGCGCGCAGGCGCTCGGCGCCACCCGCTGGGAGATGATCAAAACCACCGCGTGGCCGTTCGGCAGATCCTCGGTGATGTCCGGCGCGATGCTCGGCCTCGGCCGCGCGCTCGGTGAGACGATGGCCGTCGCGATCATCCTCTCCGTCTCCGGCGGCGTCAGCTTCAACCTGATCAGCCAGTCGAACCCCTCGACGATCGCCGCCAACATCGCCCTCAACTTCCCGGAGTCCTCCGGTCTCGCGATCAACCTGCTGATCGCCACCGGCCTCGTCCTCTTCGTCATCACGCTGGCGACGAACTTCATCGCCCGCTGGATCATCGCCCGCTCGGAGGTGAAATAAGTGACGCCCCCACCCGACAGTTCCCTGGCCGCCGCCCCGGACCGCTCGATCTTCGCCCAGGAGACCGGCGGCGGCGGGGCGCTGCCGAGTTGGGCTCCGTGGGGCGCCTTCGTCGGCTCGCTGGTCTTCGCCGGCGCGGTCGAGGCGGCGCTCGGCTGGTTCACGATCGCGCTGATGCTGGTCTTCGGCGCGCTGATCGCGATCGTCGCGATCTACGCCTGGTCGCGGGCGGTCGAGGGTCGCCGCCGCGCCAAAGACCGAGCGGTCACGATGGCGATCGCCACCGCCTTCGGGGTCGCGATGGCGCCCCTGATCTCGCTCCTCTACGAAGTGATCAAGCGTGGCGCCGCCGGCATCAACTGGGAATTCTTCACCACCACCAGTCGCGGGGCGATCACCGGCGGCGGCGCCGAGCACGCGATCGTCGGCACGCTGATCATCACCGCCTGCGCCGTGGTCATCTCGGTGCCGATCGGGCTGATGGCGGCGATCTACATGAACGAGTACGGGCGCGGGCCGCTGCGCCGCGCGCTCACCTTCTTCGTCGACGTGATGACCGGCATCCCCTCGATCGTCGCCGGCCTCTTCGCCTACGCGCTCTTCGAGCTCTTCCTCGGGCCCGGCATCCAGATGGGGATCATGGGCTCGCTCGCGCTCTCGGTGCTGATGATCCCGATCGTCATCCGCTCCGCCGAGGAGGTCCTGAAGATCGTCCCGGACCACCTGCGTGAAGCGAGCTACGCGCTCGGCACGCCGAAGTGGAAGACGATCGTCAAAGTCGTCCTGCCGACTGCCTTCGCCGGGCTGGTCACCGGGGTGATGCTGGCGACCGCGCGGATCATCGGCGAGACGGCGCCGCTGCTGGTGACCACCGGCGTCGTCACCTCGCTGAACACGAATCCTTTCCAGGGCCGCATGCAGAACCTCGCGGTCTACGCCTACAACGAGTATCGGTCGCCGGGCGTGATGAAACAGGCGTCGTATGACCGGGCCTGGGCGGCGGCGTTGGTGCTGATCGTCATAGTGATGATCCTCAACGTGATTGCCCGCTTGGTCTATCGACGCTACAAAACGGAGATCCGTTAGGAGCTGTGCCGTGGAGGGAAGGAAACTGAGAGACATGTTCGGGTCCGAGACGAAGCCCGGCACCGAGGCCGAGGAGGGCCGCAACACGATGTCGCAAGCCGGTCCTGTCACCGAGACCTCGAGCGAGCCTCGCGGCGCCGCCGCGCCCGCGCGCCGGGCGAAGACGCTCGAGGCGAAGAAAGTCAACCTTTACTACGGAGACTTCCACGCGGTCGAGAACGTCGACATGACGATCGAACCGAACAAGGTGACGGCGCTGATCGGCTCTTCGGGCTGCGGCAAGACCACCTTCCTGCGCTCGCTCAATCGGATGCACGAGCTGACCCCAGGGGCGACCGTGAAAGGGGACATCGAGCTCGACGGCGAGGACATCTACGCCAACGGGGTCGACCCGGTCGCCGTCCGCGGCCTGATCGGGATGGTCTTCCAGCAGCCGAACCCGTTCCCGACGATGTCGATCTACGACAACGTCGCCGCCGGGCTCAACTTCAACGCGCGCAAGGTCTCGAAGTCCGACAAGGACGCGGTCGTCGAGCGCAGCCTGCGCGGGGCGCACCTCTGGGACGAGGTCAAAGATCGGCTCGCGCGGCCCGGCTCCGGCCTCTCCGGCGGCCAGCAGCAGCGGCTCTGCATCGCCCGGGCGACCGCGGTCAGCCCCGAGGTCCTGCTGATGGACGAGCCCTGCTCGGCCCTCGACCCGGTGGCGACGCTGGCGATCGAGGACCTGATCGGCGAGCTGAAGAAGGAATACACGATCGCGATCGTCACCCACAACATGCAGCAGGCGGCACGCGCGTCCGACAACACGGCCTTCTTCAACCTCGACGAATCGGGCAAGCCGGGGCACCTGGTGGAGATCGGAGCGACCGAGGAGATCTTCACCAAACCGCAGAAGAAAGAGACCGAGGACTACGTCTCCGGTCGTTTCGGGTAACCGGACCGGGCGATGCCAGAGACCCGGGTCGGATATCAGGAAGAACTGCGCGCGCTCGAAGCGAGCGCGCTGGGCGGGCTCGACCTGGTCAGCTCGGCGCTGACGCGAACCTTGGAGGCGGTCGAGCACCAGGACATCGAGCTGGCGCAGATCGTCGTCGCCGACGACGACCGCATCGACGGGCGCTACCTCGAGGTACACCAGGCGTTGATCACGCTGCTGGCGACGCAGTCCCCGGT
>JBOGYZ010000104.1:0-2279 GCA_050697015.1 Solirubrobacterales bacterium | reverse complement strand
CGTCTCGGCCACGGCCACAGCCTGCCGGGGCCGTGGCCGAGACGGCCGTCGTCCTTTCCCGGGTGTCAGCTTGCGGGTCCCCGTCCCTCGCCGGGGGGCGCCGGCGGCGGAGTCCTCGTAGGTACGTATCTCAGAAGGCCGCCCGCCGGGCCCCGCATTGCGCGGTCCTTGAATCAAATAAGTCGGGAGCGGGCTAGGATCGAACGTGGTTCGCGTCTTCCTTCTCGGTGCGCCAACACCGAGGCCCGAATGTCGTCAACGGAGAGCTGATGGCACTTGAGCTGCCCGCTCCACGGCCTCTTGTACAGGATCGAAAAGGCCGTTTTGCTCCATTCGTTTATCCCAAACACTTGAGGTTCTGAAAGCGCTGCAAAGAGACCGTTAATTACGGTTCATTAGTGAAAATGGGTAGTGCTTAATCTTCGGTAGGTCTCGGAGTTCGCGGATGGGGCCGAGTGGGTGGCGGGGCGATCTTCGTCGTCGCCGCGGCGTCGATCAGGGCGCGAGCGGCGTCGGGGTCCTCGCCGGACGCCTGCAGGAGGTCGAAGGCGAGGGCCCGGGTCTGGCCGAAGATCATCGTCGGCCAGAGCGAGTTGTGGACGTCGGCGGCGCCCGCCAGTTCGACCGCCCGCGAGGCCCGTTCGCGGACGTCGGCGCGGGCGCCGTGCCGGCCCCGGTCGGCGGCATCCAGGGCCCGCGTCGTCTCCGCCAACTCGGTGACGGCCTCGGCGAGGCGCGGGTCGAGGTGGGCCTTGCGGCGGATCGCGGTGGTCGTCGCGCGGGCGAGCACGCGCGCGTCGCGGACCGCGTAATCGATCTGCGGCGCCTCGCCCGCCTGCGGGTCGAGTTCCTCCATCAGCGCCCGGCGGCGCGGTGAGAAGGCGGCGGCCTCGCCCGCTTCGGAGACCGCCTCGTAGAGGACGTCGACGCCGCGGTCGAGCTTGCGGGCGCTCTCCAGCGCGGCTTCGGCGGCCGGGAGCTCGCGGGAGGTGAGGGCGCGGGCGACCGACTCGAGGGTCGCGGCGAGGTCGGCAAGCGCGTCGCGGCGCGCTTCCTCGACCGCCGCGAACGGTTCGTGGAAGGAGAAGAGGAAGCCGAAGGCGATCGCCACCGCGCCGCCGACGCAGGCGTCGAGGAAGCGGTCGATCTCGGCGCCCTGACCGGGCAGGGTCATGATCAGGAGCGCCGAGACGGCGGCCTGGTTGATCAGCACCTGGCTGCCGTTCAGGAGCAGCGAGACCGCCATGACCAGGGCAACGAGGACGGCGACCTGGATCGCGCCGACGCCGATCAGGTAGACGATCCCGGCGGCGATCCCGATGCCGACGGCGACGCCGACCGAGAGCTCGATCGCGCGCCGGCGGGGCTGGCCGCGCGAGAGCCCCAGCGAGATGACGGCCGCGGCGGGGGCGAAGAACGGCTCCGGCTGGCCGACGATGAGCTTGGCGATCGCCCAGGCGACCCCGGCCGCGACCGCCGACTGCACGATCGCAAGCCAGGAGCCTTGGATGGCATCGAGGCGCACCCGCGCCGCGCCGCGAACGCGTTGCTCCAAGGCCCAGTCCCGTGACGACACGGGCCGAGCCTAGCTCGCGCCCTGGAGGGCCGCTCACACCCAGGTGACCCCGCCTCAGCCCCGGGGTGCCTTGCGCTGCCGGCGGGTACGCGATTCGGTGTCAGAACTCATGAATCGACCGATGGAAGGGAGTCAACGATGCTCCAGGAGCTGAAGCGCCGGCGCCCGTCGCCGGCGATGATCGTCGCCCTGGTGGCCCTGGTGGCCGCGCTCGGCGGCACCGCCTACGCGGCCGGCCGGATCAACGGCAACTCGATCGAAAAGCAGTCGATCGGCGGCGGCAAGCTGAAGAAGGGGACGCTGACCGGCTACCAGATCAACGTGAACAAGCTGGGCGAAGTGCCGCTTGCGAAGCGCACGACGCACACCTTCTGGGCGGTCGTCCACAACCCGTCCGGGCCGAACAACGCGACCCTGACCCGGGCCTCCGACGCGGGCGTCATCTCAGCGACCGAGGCGAACGGCGCGGTCGACGTGATCTTCCCGATCGGCGTCGCCGACTGCGCCAACGTCGCGGGCCGCAACAACGACGGCACCTCACCGCCGCAGTCCGGCTACGCGCAGACGAACGTCGCCGCGGTCAACCAGAACGCGATCGAAGTCCACACCCGCAACGCCAAAGGCGACCTGGAAGACAGCGACTTCCAACTGGTCGTCGTCTGCCCCTAGGGACGATGTTGACGGGCCGAAAAACCACGTATAC
>JBOGYZ010000103.1:0-5142 GCA_050697015.1 Solirubrobacterales bacterium | reverse complement strand
GTCTCGGACACGGCCACAGCCTGCCAGGGTCGTGTCCGAGACGCCCGGGACGCACCTCGGACGGCCGCAACGGCCGGGAACCCTTGCCCCGAACCCCCGCCCCTCCGCGAACCAACCCCCTACGCCGCGGCGGCGGTCAGTTCGAGCGAGCCCGGCTCGAGGCCGAAGGCGCCGCGCAGGCCCTGTCGCCCGACCTCGGTGACCATCACGACGCGGCTCGCTTCGCGGCCCTCCAGCCAGCCGAGGCGGAAGAGCTCGTTGGTCAGGGCGGCGCCGAGGCTGCCCGCGAGGTGATGGTCCTTCTCGCTCCAGTCGAGACAGGCTCGGCTCAGCGGACGCTCCTGGGCGCGCAGCGTCGCCAGGTCGATCCCGAGCTCCTCGAAGGCGGTCGCGCCGGCGCCGGTCACCTCGTAGTCGCCGCCGTTCTTCTCGAGGAAGCCGCTCTCGGTCATCTGCTGGGTGAGGGCGACGCCGAGGCGGCCCGCGAGATGGTCGTAACAGAGGCGGCCGCGCTGCAGGCCGATGCTCTCCTTCGACCCGCGCAGCGAGGTCACCGCGCTCGCCGGCGAGAGCAGGATCAGCGACTCGAGCGCGTCGGCGACCCGCTGGCTGCTGAGCCGGTAGAAGCGGTGCCGGCCGTGCGGCTCGACCGTGATCAGGCCGCCCTCGGTCAGTTTCCGCAGGTGGGCGCTGGCCAGCGGTCGCGACACGTCGGCGCGAGTCGCGAGCGCCGAGGCCGAGGTCATGCCGCCGTTCAGCAGGGTCAGGAGGATCGTCGCCCGGGTGCTGTCGGAGAGCAGCGCCCCGACCTGCGACAGGTCGGCGTCACCGCGCATCTCGGAACCTCTTTTTGCTTTCGACGGCAACCACCCGAGGTGATGTTAGCGCTTTCTTGACTAACTTGGTCGTCAATTAGGCCGAGCGGGCGGCGCTGAGCGGCGGCCAGGTCGACCAGCCGGACTCGAACCAGGTCACGGAGCCGTCCTCCGGGTCGTAGGCCCGGCGGCTCCAGGTCCCGATGTCGGTCCCGTAGATGTGGATGCCGACGCAGGGCTCGGCGGCGCCGCAGGCGACCCAATGGACGTCGTCGTCGGTCGTGCAGCAGACCGTCACCTCGCCGGGCGACCAATTCGCCTCCCCCAGCGCGACCAGCTTCTCGCCCTCCGCGCGGGGCTTCACGTAGGCGACCTCGCGCTCGACGCCGCTGAGGATGCCGACCACACCCCAGGTCTCGTGTCCGTGCACGGGCGTGCTCTGGCCGACGTTCCAGACCGCCGCGGCGATCGAGAACCGTCCCTCCGCGTCGACGTGCAACGGATAGAGCACGTACCGGTCGGGATCCGGGCGGCGATAGGCGGCGTCGATCGCCGGGTCCCGCGCGAGCCAGGCGCGCAGGCGCTCGGCCACCTCGGCGGTGATCTTCTGCTCGCTGCCGCCGGCGGCGACGATCGGCTCGACCTCTCCGATCAAGTCTCGAATCGTTGGCTCGGCCATCGCTTCCTCCTCCTTCATGCAGTGGTTCGTGCCCGCAGGCGACGCTCGTTCATCTCCCTGACCCGTTCGGCGAGGCCGGAGCGGGTGGCCAGGGAACGCACCAACGCTCCCATCGGATCGGGTCCCGACCGGAAGCCCGCCGCCTCCCGCTGGATCGCCGCCACCGTCTCGGTGGAGCGACGCGTGATGCCGCGGGCGAGGTTCGCGACCTCCGCCTCGGCGTCGTCTTCGATCAGCCTCCAGATGCCGACCCGTCCCGCCTCCTCAGCGTCGATCGCCCTTCCGCTCGCCGCGACCTCGGCGGCGAATGAGGCGCTCGTGCATTCGGCCAGCCTCCGCACCCCGAGGACGGCGCCGAACTCGCTGCCGGGGAACCGCAGGCTCCCCGCCGCGGTCGCGTAGCGCACGGTCGTCGCCATCACCAGATCCGCCCCGGCCCCGGCGGCGACGCCGCGGACGACCGACACGCTGATCAGCGGGCCATACCAGAGCTTCTCCAGCAGGAGCTGGATCCGGACCAGCCGGAGGAGCAGGGACGCGTCACTCTCCTCCGCGAGGCCGTCCAGCCCGAGCCCGGCGCAGAACGCCCGGCCCTCGGCCTCGATCGCGAGGACGCGGGTCCCGTCCTCGGTCGCCGCGTCGACGATCCCGTGCAGCGCCTCGACCATCGCCGCGTCGAGGGCGTTGCCGCTGCCCGGCGCCGCGAGGGTGACGGTCGTGATCGCCCCGTCCTTCGCCGCGATGACCGGGGTGACGGTGGCGCTCACCCGACCCCCCAGTCCGCCACCACCTCGTCGTTGTGCTCGCCGAGGCGCGGCGGCGCCAGGTCGAGGCGCGGCTCCTGCCTGCCGTCGCGGACCGGGTAGACCGTGGTCGAGACCGAACCGGCGACCGGCATCGCCATCTCCCGCACCAGTCCCGAGTCGACCACGGCGGAGTCGCCGAGGATGTCGGCGAAGGTGTTCAGGGGGCTGACCGGGATGCCACGCTCGCGCAGCATCGCCACCCAGTCGTCGGCGTCCTTGTCGGCGAGCCGCGCGTTCAGGAGGCCCTCCAGCTCGACCTGGTTGGCGACCCGGTCGGCCTGGCCGGCGAAACGCGGGTCGGCCGGCAGGTCCGGCAGCCCGAGCGCCTCGCACAGCGACACCCAGAGCTTCTCGTTGCCCGCCGCGATCGCGAGCTCCCGATCTCGCGCCTTGAACATCTGGTACGGCGCGTTGCGCGGATGCCGCGTGCCCAGCATCTCGGGGCTCTTGCCCGTGCCCCAGTACTCGCTCGTCTGCAGCGCCGAGATCGCCAGCATGCAGTCGAGCATCGGCGTGTCGAGGTGGATCGAGCGACCGGTCTCGCGCACGGACGGCAGCCAGGCGACGGCGCTCAGCACCGCGTAGAGGCCGGTGGCGAAGTCGGCGATCGGGACGCCCGCCTTGACCGGCTCGCCCTCCTCGGTGCCGGTCACGCTCATCACCCCGCTCATCGCCTGGGTGACGACGTCGAAGGCGCCGAGGCCGCGGTAGGGCCCGGTCTGGCCGAAGCCCGAGATCGAGGCGTAGACGAGCCCGCGGTGCCCGGCCGACACCTGCTCGTAGCCGAGCCCGAAGCGGCCGAGGACGCCCGGGCGGTAGTTCTCGACGACGATGTCGGCCGCCTCGATCAGGCCCTTCACCGTGCGCAGGTCGTCGGGGTCCTTGAAGTTTGCCGCGACGCTCCGCTTGTTGCGGTTCAGGGAGGCGAAGTTGTGGCTGAACGACTCCCCCGCCTCGTCGGTCGCGAGCGGCGGCCAGTTGCGCATCATGTCGCCGTTCGGCGGCTCGACCTTCACCACGTCGGCACCGAGGTCGGCGAGCAGCATGCCCGCGAACGGCCCGGCGGCGACGTGCCCCATCTCGACCGCCCGGACGCCCTCCAACGGCCGGCCGGACCCCGGGGCCCGACCGGCGCTCACGCCCGGCCGGCCCGGGAGAGACGGGCCGCGGCGTGGCGGTTCTCCGGGATCTCCAGGCCGAGGTGGCCGCGCAGCGTGCTCTCGCCGTAGGAGGACCGCGCCAGCCCGCGCTCGCGCAGGATTGGCAGGACCTCGTCGGTGAAGCGGGTGAACTCGCTCGGCACGGTGACGTGGAGGATGAATCCGTCGGCCGCGTGCCCGACGAACCAGCGCTCGATCTCGTCGGCCACGGTCTGCGGCGAGCCGATGAAGCCGCCGCGGAACATCCGCTCGGCGTGGACCACGGTCTCGCGCAGAGTCAGCCCCTTCTCGCGGGCGAGCGATTCGAGCCCCGCCGTCATCGTCCGGCCGCCGCGGGCCGCGAACGCCGCGACGTCGGGGAACGGCCCATCGGGGTCGTACTGGCTGAAGTCGTGCCAGCCGTAGGGACGGCTGAATTCGGCCAGCGACTTCTCGAAGCTCTTCGCCCCCTCGCGCGCCTCCTTCAGCTCCTGGGCCTCCTCGTCGGTGTCGGCAATGACCGGCAGCATCGAGGGCATGATCAGGAGTTCGTCGGGGTCACGGCCCTTGTCGGCGGCGCGCCGCTTCATCTCGGCGTAAAAGTCCTGGGTCTCCTCGAAGGTCCGCGCCATCGTGAATATGCCCTCGCCGACGGTCGCCGCCAGGTCGCGCCCCTCCTCGGAGTCGCCGGCCTGGAAGATCACCGGACGGCCCTGCGCCGAGCTCTCGATGTTGAGCGGCCCGACCACCGAGAAGTGCTCGCCGGAGTGGTCAAGCTTGTGCTGGCGGCTGGGGTCGAAGAAGGTGCCCGCGTCCTTGTCGCGGGGGAAGGCGTCGTCCTCGTAGGAATCCCAGAGGCCCTGCGCGACCCGCACGTGCTCGAGCGCGCGGCCGTAGCGGGTCGGGTAGTCGAAGTGCTCCTCGCGCCCGTAGTTCTTCGACGTCCCCGGATCGAGGCTGGTGACCACGTTCCAGCCGGCGCGGCCGTGGCTGATCAGGTCGACCGAGGCGAGCTGGCGGGCGACGTGGAACGGCTCGGTGTAAGAAGTCGTGATCGTCGCGACCAGGCCGATCTTCTCGGTCGAGACCGCGAGCGCCGAGAGCAGGGTCAGCGGCTCGAGCCGGTTCAGGTAGTGGGGCGGGGAATCGGGGGTGATGAACTGGCTGTCCACCACGAAGACGAAGTCGAAGAGCGCGGCCTCCGCCTGCCGGGCCCGCTCGACGTACCAGTCGATGTTGACGCTCGCGTCCCCGGGAATCTCCGGGTCGAGCCACGTGTTCTGTTGACCGGGTCCCCCGACACCGACCGGCGCGACCCCGAACTTCAATTGTTGATCGGCCATGTCAGGCACCGACCGGGGCCTGCTCGCGCTCGGCGACCTTCGCGCGGACGATCGAGATCACCTCGCCGTAGCGGACGACGTCGGCGTAGGGCTCGTAGCCGCGGATCAGCAGGGTGTCGGCGCCGGCGTCGACGTACTCGAGCAACGAGTCGGCCACCTGCTCGTGGCTGCCGACCAGGGCGGTGGAGTTGCCCGCCGCGCCGGTCGCCTTCGCGAGCGCGGTCCAGAGGCGATCGTCGTGCACCTCGCTCTCCTCGGCGAACGCCAGCAGCCGCTGCGAGCCCTCGTTGGTCCGGAAACTGCCGCGCTCTATGCCGCCACCCAGCATGGAGTTGATGTACTGCCCGGCGCGCTCCTCGG
>JBOGYZ010000102.1:0-8509 GCA_050697015.1 Solirubrobacterales bacterium | reverse complement strand
GATGTCGACCCGCTGGCTTCACAGGGTGACGCGCCCTATTCAACGCTCGTTTCGTAGAGGTAAGGCGTACCGATGTCGCCAACATAGAAACCCTTGACCTTCGTCGAGAGGGCCCACGGATAAGGCGTGTAGATCACCGGCATGACATAGTTTTCTTCTGCGACGATCGCCTGCATCTGGTTGTAGAGATCCGCCCGCTTCTTGGCGTTGGTCTCCTTCTGTGCTTCGGTGAGCAGTTTTTCGATCTGCGCCGTCGGAGCATTGGTGAAGTAACCGTGGACGCCGATGTAGAAGCCGAAGGCTTCGGCGGGAGTCGGCACGGCAGAAGTCGCGTAACCTGCGATCGCTTCGTACTTACCGGCCTCCAGGAGTTCGAACCATGAGCTTTCGTCCAACTTCTGGATCTTCACGGTGAACCCGACCTTGGCCAGTTCCTGCTGAAGGATCTGGGCCGCCTGGGTCCAGAAGTCATCTTCAGTGATGCAGAGCAGGGTGAAGGTCGGGTCGACGCCTTCCTTGACCGCTTCCGCCAAGACTTCTTTGGCCTTCTGCAGGTCTACTTCGGGCGGCTGGATACTCGGATCGTGCCCGGGGATGGCCGGGGGGATCAGAGACGCTGCCGGTTCTCCGTGACCGGCGGTGACTACTTCGATCAGAGATTTGCGGTCGATCCCCAGATCCATCGCTTCCCGCGCTTTGTCATTGCTGAACAGAGCCGATTTTGCGTTGAGCTGGAGCTGTTTGATGTAGCCGAGCGGAAATTCGGCAAATTCGAGTTCGGAGGAGTTTTCGATCGATTCCACCTGTGGCCACGGCGGAGCAAAGACCGCGTCAAGAGATCCGGACTGGAGCTGCTGGGCGCGACTGCTGGGATTGGTGACCGTCTGGAACACCAGCTTGCTCAGGTATGGCTTGCCCGTCTGCCAGTAGTACTTATTTTTTTCAAACGTGATCGATTCGCCCGCCTTATGTTCCACCAGTGCGAAGGGACCGGTACCGATCGGCTGTTGGTCGAATTCCTTTTCGCTCACGCCGCCGTAGTTTTTCGGCAGGATCGCGAAGGTCCATTGTGAGAGGAGCACCGGCAATTCTGGGCTCGGATTTTCGGTTTCGAGGACTATCTGGGAGGGTGACGGGGCCTTGATCTTAGTGATTTGCGCGATCACGGATTCACCCGCCGGAGCGCTTTTTGCCTTTTCGAGGGTCCAGAGGACGTCGGCCGAGGTCATCGGCTTTCCATTCGAAAATTTCACGCCCTTCCTCAGGTCAAACGTCCAGACCGACTCGTGGTCGGAGCCTTTGCTCGTTTCCACCAGCCAAGGGACCACTTCGCCTTTGGTGTTTTCCTGAAAGAGCGTCTCGAACATCTGTGACATGACATTGATGTCATTGAGCGTGTTGCCGACTTGCGGGTTGAGAGTGTCGACTTCCTGCCCTTGCGAGAGCGTCAACGTCCCACCCTTTGCGACAGGCCCGGTCGAGGTTTCGTCCGTACCTCCGCCTTCTGACTTCCCCCCGCCACCACAGGCGGAGAGCAGGATTGCCGCGAGGACGAGCGCGGGGAGTGCTGACAATCTGATCTTTTTCAGTTGCTTCAATGTCATCTGATCACTTTCTTGTTCGGGTTCAGCTCTCGAGCGCCATCTCGTCAAGCTCTTCGCGTCGCCGGCGCAGCTCGTCGGCGACCTGTCGGGGGCTGCCGTACTCCGAGCCGAAGCGGTCCGGTCGATAGCGCTCGGCGATACCCGGCCCGGTCGGCAGGCCGGCCACCTGACGGGCGAGTTCACGGCCGAAGCCGGGTCCATGGGTGATCCCCATCTCGCCGTCGCCGGCGATCACGAACAGGCCCTCGATCTCCGGGATGGGACCGAGCAGCGGTCGTTTGTCCGGCGTGTAGCAGGGGAAGCCTTCGGCATAGGTCCAATCCTTGTAGCCGGCGAGCGGCGGGATGGATTTCGCCAGGCGCCGCCGCAGGGTCTCCATCTCGCCGATCCAGTCGGTCGGCAGCTCGCTGAACCTCTCCGGCGGGTCGCGGTCCAGGAGGGACATGCGGTGGTCGCCGAGGTAGCGGCCGCCCCAGCGGAAGCCACCGGCCTCCTCGCGGATCCAGGCGTCCACCTCCGGCACCATCAACATCGGCATCTCCTCGGGGAGGCCGAGCGGTTCGGTGGTGATCCGGATCGCGCCGAGTGGCGCGTAGGGCAACGGCGCGGCGTGCCCGCGCAGGAGAAGGTTGGTCCAGACGGCCGTCGTCAGGACGACGCGGTCGGCCATTGTGCGACCGGCCTCGGTCTCGACCCCGACGATCCGACCGCCTTCGACGATGAGGTCGGTGACCGCGGTCCGCTCCCGGATCTCGACGCCGCGGTCGCGCAGCGACTCGCCGAGGACCCTGATCGCCTCCGCGGCGACCACCTGGATCGGCTGTGGGTGGTAGACGCCGCCAAGGATGTGGTCGGCGTCGAGGACCATGCCGCGCTCGGCGCAGCCCTTCGCGTCCAGCACCTCGGCGCCCGGCACGAGGGTCGACTCGGCGATCGGCCGGAGGCGGGTGTCCCATCCCTCCTGGTCGGTCGCGTAGTAGAGCATCCCGGCCTTGCGCAGCGCGAACGTGGGCCGTTCCTCGTGGAGCCGCGAGTAGAAGTCCGCGCCGTAGAGCTCCATCTCGACCTCGGGCGCGTCGAGGCCGTGGACCATCCCGGCGGCCCAGGTGCCGACGAAGCCCGCCCCGCAGGTGCTGGTGGCGGCGGCGATCCTGTCGCGCTCGAGCACGTGCACGGTCAACCCGGCCTCGACCAGGTGATGGGCCGTGTTGAGGCCGAACGAGCCTGCGCCGACCACTAAAACGTCCACGTTCCTGGTCATAACCGCCCTCCCAACTTTTCCGATCCCGACCCGCTGGGCCGCTCACTTTGATCTCGGGCAACAGAGGAGAAACGCGGACTGCACCTGTCGCGCAACCTCCTCGGTCGCCGAACCCAGACCCACCGTCTCACCAGCGCGCCGTCCATTGTGTTCCGGTTTCGCCACACTTTCGAATCGGCAATTGCCGGATCTGGCAACTCGCCGGTCGGGAGTCGGAACGTGTCGCTTGGCGAGCTCCCCATCGCTGCGCCTGCTACTCGTACCAGGATCCTGGGCCCAGGCGTACGCGCGACTCGAACTCTCGGTCGTGACTGCAAAGCATCACGGCGTCTTCGCGCTTCGAAAGCCACTCGATCAACTCCCAGCTGGCGACCATGGCCTCCGGGTTCCAGAGGATCGCGGGCAACAACCGCTCCCTCATCTTGTCCATCTGGTAGGTGACGTCGCCGAGGACCAGGACCTTCCCGCCGGCCAGGTTGACCAGCATGGACTGATGCCCCGGCGTATGACCCGGGGTCGGGATCAGCTCGATGAGGCCATCGTCAAAGACGTCGAGTGGACCCCCGATCAGCTGCCACTCAAACTCTCCGGCAAAGGCAGAGGGAACGTAAGCACCAGATTGATATACGGCCGGATTATGTGCGAAGGCATACTCAGATCGCTGAACGACGATGCGTGCATGGCGAAACAACTCCAGCGCATCGACGTGGTCGAAATGCAGATGGGAAGCCACGACCACAGAGATGTCGTGCGGCTCGAGTCCGATCGATGCGAGCTGAGAGACGATGTCGTCGCCGGGCTTCATCCTCGCCTCGAGCAGATCCGCAAACGCTCCAAGCCGTGAGCGCGGATCGGTCACCATCTGCGGATGGATGCCGGTATCGAATAGGACGTTGCCCTCAGGGTGGACGACGACGTAGACGAACCACGGCGAAAATTCCTTCTTGCCTACCTCGGGATCGAACGGATCCGAGATCGCGACGTCGGCCACATCGCCGCCGGCCTGGAACGCATACAGGCGAGGCGCATCCATCTTTCTCTTCATCTAGCTACGGTACGGCGGCGAACCGGAATGACCTAGGTCGCCGCCGCCCACAATCGAGGCCGCGATCATGGATGGTTCCTATATGTCGAGGGCGGCGCCGTCAGTGTGGAAACCGCCCATATTCCCGCGCCGCGTGTGGAGCACTTCGCGATCGCAAACCTGCTGAACAAGGCACTCAGCACGCCGGACGAAGCGGCGCGGGAAAAGATCTACTTCCGGATGCAGCGTCTGCCCGACGAAGAAAAGAGCCTGATCCCGGTCGCGTACAAGCCGTTCTCGTGGGCCTTCAGCTCGAAGGTCAAGGGCTTCTATGTCGGCGTGATCGGTATTCCGTGGCTGGCTGAGACCACCCTCGAAGCCTGAACGGCGTCTGGGCCACGGCCCGGCCTGCCAGGCATCGTGTGGGGACATCGGCCATGCCGTCCACCGAACAAATGGAGTGAACGTCCATAGACCGCGTCGATGACTCCTCTTAGCCTCGATTCGAGTTCGAGTCGAGGTCCATTGCACCTCAAGAGGATATTGGCCGTTTTGACACGGCATGTTGGGAATCGGTCCTGGCTTGGGAGCCATGGCGATAAAGACCGACTTCGGCCGGGAGCCGCGGTCTGATCGGAGAGATATGAGATTCAGTCCACCCAGCCCTCGTGGTCGGGTTCGCATCTTGACACTGGCGCTCTGCGCCCTCCTCCTCAGCGCGATCACCGCGGGCTGTGGCGGAGGCGGTTCATCGTCGTCGGCGGGCGGCGCGAGTACCGGGGGAGGTGAAAACGAAGCTTCCGGCACGATCACCAAGGGCGGGACCCTGAACATCTCGCTCGGCCCCGAAGTCGGCAATCTCAGCGCGATCCAGGCCCTTGACGGGACCGACCTCTCCGTGGCGAGCCAGATCAACGAGCCACTCTTCAAAGAAAACACGGAAGGGAAGGTCGTCCCCTGGCTCGTCGAAAAATCGGAAGCCGCGAAGCGCGATACCGAATTCACGTTCCATCTGCGCAAAGGGGTCGAATTCTCCGACGGGAAGCCGATGACCTCCGCCGATGTCCTCTGGACCCTCGAAACCGACCGCCACGCGCCCGAATGGGAAGGCCTCCTGGAAACGATCAAATCGGTCAAGGCACCGGCCGAAGATGAAGTCGTCGTGACGACTTCCCAGCCGTTCCCGGAACTCACGGTGATCCTCTCGCAATGGTCCTTTGCCGTGATGCCGAAGGATTACGGTGGCGTCTCCGCTCAACAGTTCAACAAGGAACCGATCGGCACGGGACCTTTCATGTTCACTGCCCACAAATCCGGCGAATCGCTGACTCTAGAAAAAAACCCGCACTACTGGCAGAGCGGGAAACCCTATCTGCAAAAGGTGGTCTTCCACACCGTCGACAACGCGAACAGTCGTGCACAACAGCTGCAGGCCGGGGCTCTCGACGCGGTCCTCGGACCGCCCTGGGCGCTCGTCGAATCGATCGAAAACAATCCGGAAACCGAATTCGCCGATTTCCCGGAAGGCTACGGCAAGATCATCTATGTCAACGCGAAGAGTCCGTTCGGTTCCAATCGGAATGCACGCGAAGCCTTGAACCTGGCGATCGACCGCGAGGCGCTGGTCGAAAGCGTCCTGGTCGGCCACGGGCAGCCGGCGGGGAACCTGATCCCGCCTCCGATCCCCGGATCTGACCCGTCGGTCAAAGCTCCTGAATACAACCCTGAAAAAGCCAAAGAACTTGTCGCCAAGGCCGTGAAGGAAGGCTTCAAGCCAGAACTCACCCTTACGATGGGGGTCGGTGACGAATTCTGGGGCGTCGCCGGACAGGCCTTGCAGCAAGAGCTCGAAGAAGTTGGGATTAAGACCAAAATCCAGCCTCTGGACGAAAGCACCTTCGTCGACAAACTCTTCGAAGGCGAATACGAAGCTGGGCTCGGCTACTTCACCTCGGCAGTTCCGACCCCTGCGGAAGCCTTCGGCTTCTACCTTGCGGTGAACAGCTATTTCACCCAGGCACCGCCCCAGAAGATCGCCAAACTCCTCTCCGAAGCTACCGTCGAGCCGAATGACCAAAAGAGGAAAGAAATCTACAACGACATGCAGCATCTGGTCGCGGAAGAACAGTACCTGCAGCCCACGGTCTACTCTCCGTTCCCCTGGGGTCTCTCCTCCAAAGTCAAGGGTCTTCACGTCGGCGCCATCGGCATCCCCTGGCTGATCGAAACGTATATCGAAGAGTAGGTAGCGCGTTCGCCCTCCCGCCGCCCCTGCCGGACTGTCCGGGCAGGGGCGGCGTCTGCGCTAGAGGCCGATAGCTCGCGCCGTACCCCCCGCTCCCACGACAAGGGCCCTGCGGTCGCGGGGATCCCAGCCGTCCTCCTGCAGGCTGAGGACAAAACCGGTCCCGTCGATCATCGTGCCATGGAGGGTCGCGTCTGACTCTCGGCGAACGAAGTTGGCGGCCCCGACCAGACGTGCCTCATCCGACACCGAGTCCAGCAGACCCCGAAGGCTCAGCCCCGAGGCATGAGGCTGCGGCGGGTGAGGGTGAACGGCAGCATCAGCAGAGATCCACCGATGCCCAACAGGACCCCTGCCCGCCAGCCAAATACCCCGACCACCGGACCGCCAAGCAACGAACCGAGGCTTATCCCCAGCATGAGGGTCAAGAGGAGCCAGGAGAAGGTTTCCGTCCCCGTCCCCGGGGGCATCGATTTCTCTGCCATCTGGCTACGTAAGGTGTTCAGCGGAGCGGCATACGAGCTTGCCAGGATGATCAACGGGATCATCACGAGCGGAGATGGGGCAAGCAGGAGCGGCAAGGACAGAAGCGGCTGAACGACCACCAAGATCAGCAGCCCGCGCCGGAGGTTGCCGAGTCGCGAGCCGGCGGCCGAGAAGAGAAGCGCGCCGCATATCGAGCCAACGCCGGTGGCAGAGGCGAACACGCCGCCGAGTGCCGAGTTCCCGTGCAGCGTCCCGAAGGCGGGGAGGGCTACGTCAAGGGCGCCGAAGGTGAACGTGACCGAAAGACCGGTGATCACGAGATACCGGATCGTCGGGGAGGCAAGGGCGCCCGCGCGTGAGTGGTGCTCCTCGTGGACGGGCGGGATCGAGGCAACCTCAGGAATCCGGAGGAAGAAGACCGCGCCGATGGCGCCGGACGCCACGGAGAGCAGGAGCGGCGCCGCGGGGCTGATCAGTGCCGTCAGCAATCCAGTCAACAGTGGCCCGGCGATGAAGACGCCCTCGATCAGGATCGCGTCGAAGAGGTACGCGCTTGGCAGCTGGTCACGCGTCACCAGAGAGGGCCAGGTGCGACGCAGGAGTCCGCTGATCGGCGGCGTGGCTGCACCGGCGACGCCGGCGGCGATGGCGATGGGCACCAGCCCGGCTCCGTTCGAGCCCAGGATGACGACGCCGAGCGTCGCGAGTGAGCAAAGCGAGCTGGCCGCGATGATGACGGCACGCGGTCCGCGTCGGTCTACAAGCCTGCCGAGGAAGGGTCCCGTGACGGCGAAACCAAAGGTATAAAGGCCCCCCACCGCACCGGCTGCCCCGTAGGACCCGGTCACCGAGTGGGTGAAGATGATCAGGGCGATGGTCCCCATGCCGTAGGGGAGTCGAGCAACCAGCGTCGCAGCGGCGATCGCACGCACCTTTCGCGACTTGAGCAGCCCCGAAAGCGAGGCGGACTCGTCCCTGTTCCCAGGGCGCCTCGAGATCGCGCGACCCCGAGAGCTGCGGCGACCGGCGCGCCCATCCTCGCCGGCGGAGTGCCGGCCCGTGCGCCTCGGGTCTCGCGGCCCGCGGGAGGTCTTTCGTTCAGCGTTCAACATGGGGTCTGCTTATCCGGTAGCCGGCTAAAGAGGTCAAACCTAGCAATCTAGGATCTTCTTCCTAGATTGTTCCCCCGGCTAAAGCCGGCCAGGGTGGACCGGCCTTACATGGCAAGCGCTGAACCGTGCATCGACCGGATCGCGCGCGCCCGAGTTTTAGATGGCGGGTTCTGCGCCGAAACTTCTCTCCATGTGGTCAACCGTCTCCGCCCAATCGCGGATCCCGGCAACCGAACCGAGCTTCGAAATGGTCAGCGACGCGGCCGCCGTACCCAACTCGATCGCCCGCCTCGGCGGAAACCCGCGTACCAGACCGATCATCGTCCCGGCAACCATTGCATCTCCGCACCCGGTTGAATCGACGACGTCGGAGGGGATCGCCGGGACCTCGAACTCTCCTTCAGGTCCGGCGACGACCGCTCCGTCGGCCCCGCAGGTCACGACGACGGTGTTGGCGCCAAGCTCACGCAACCTCAAGGCGCCGGCAAAAGGATCGTCGATCCCGGTTATCTGGGCGAGCTCGTCCTCGTTGGGGAAGAAGTAATCGATGTCAGGGAATGCCGGAGTCAGCAGGTCGAGAACGTCCGGTCGCTTGACCCCCAGGCAGTCCACCGAGGTGAGGAGGCCGGCCTGCTTTGCGCGGCGCAGGATCTCGGTCGTCGGGTCGCCGTCAAGTGACTCCAGACCGGAGACGCCGCCAAAGTGCAGCGAATCGCACGCAAGTACGTCCGCCCACGGGATGTGCTCAAGGGCCAGACAAGCGTTGGCGCCTGGCAC
>JBOGYZ010000101.1:0-2939 GCA_050697015.1 Solirubrobacterales bacterium | reverse complement strand
AGCCCGTACTCGCCGAGCGTGGCGAAGTCGATCATCAGGTCGACGGCGTCGGTCAGCCGTGTCGTTAGCGTTTGCTTAGAATCGAACATGTGTTCCTAAGATAGGGGGCCCTCCGGACGGCTCTCTGGATTTGCAACGAGGCTTGCAGGCAAGCCAAAAAGTACCCGCAAATCGCCTCTTTTAGTCGCTCGTGGCGAACAGGTGTTCCCGCAGGTGGCGGGTTATTAGGAAGCGTTGACATTCGAGTTGCCAGGCGCACGCCGGTTTCGGTGGCCGATCGCGGACACGTCGCGGTCGCCGCCTGACTTTGGCAGCGCCGCGAACCCCCAGAAGCGCAAAGCGAAACGTCCTTCCCCGGAGCATCTGCTGTGGCTATTGCCACGCTCCTCGCGTCTCGCGGGCTGGATCGTAGCGTGACGGCCGTCACTTTGCACGCCGCTCCACAAAATTTAGGTTCGTGGCCCCGTAGGGCTGTGTGAGGTGGGCCATCTTGGCCGGCGTGGCCGGTCGTTACCCTCCTTGGCGATGGAGAAATTCGTCATCGAAGGTGGAGTGCCGCTTGCCGGCGAGGTGACGGTCGCCGGCAACAAGAACGCCGCCCTGCCGATCCTCGCCGCCTGCCTCTTGACCGAGGAGGAGGTTCTGCTGCATCGGGTCCCGCGTATCCGCGACACCGAGGCGCAGATCGCGCTGCTCGAACAGCTCGGGGTGGAGGTCGCCTGGGTCGCGGACAACAGCGTCAAGCTCTGCGCCGCCAACGTCACCGATCCGGTGGTCGACGAGGAGCTCTCAGCGCGCATCCGCGCCTCGTTCCTCCTGGCCGGCCCGCTGCTGGCGCGCTTCGGCGCCGCCAAGATGCCGCCGCCCGGCGGCGACTTCATCGGCCGTCGCCGCCTCGACGCCCATCTGGACGCCTTCAAGGACCTGGGGGCGCGCGTCGACGGCGCCCGCTGGATCGAGCTGAGCGCGCCTACCGGCCTCTGCGCCTGCGAGATCTTCATGGACGAGCCCTCGGTGATGGGCACCGAGAACGCGCTGATGGCGGCCGCGCTGACGCCCGGGCAGACCCAGATCTCCAACGCCGCCTCCGAGCCGCACGTCCAGGACCTGGCGCGCCTGCTGACCGCGATGGGCGCCGAGGTCGAAGGCGTCGGCTCCAACGTGATGACCGTCAACGGGCAGCCCAATCTGCGCGGCGCCGAGTTTACGATCTGCCCCGACCACATCGAAGTCGGCAGCTTCATGGCCCTCGCCGCGGCGACCGGGGGAGAGTTGACGATCCGCGATGCCGGGCCGAACGACCTGCGCAACGTCCGCCGCCAGTTCCGCCGCCTCGGCCTCAACTCCGAGGTCCGCGGCGAGGACGTGATCGTCCCGGCCGGCCAACATCTTGAAATCGAACCCGACCTCGGCGGCGCGATCCCGAAGATCGAGGACGGGCCCTGGCCCGCCTTCCCGGCCGACCTCACCTCGATCGCACTGGCCCTCGCCACCCAGGCCGATGGCGAGATCCTGATCTTCGAGAAGATGTTCGAGAACCGCTTGTTCTTCGTTGACAAACTCGTCGCGATGGGCGCTCGGATCACGCTCTGCGATCCCCACCGGGCGATCGTCAGCGGTCCGAGCCGGCTTCACGGCGAGCGCGCCGCCAGTCCCGACATCCGCGCCGGCATGGCGATCCTCATCGCCGCGCTGGCCGCCGAGGGCACCTCGGAAATCGGCGACATCCACCAGATCGACCGTGGTTATGAGCAGATCGACGAGCGCCTCCGCGGCCTCGGTGCCCAGATCGAGCGGGTTTCCGCCGACACCCCCGTCGGCCGCCCGGTCGCGGTGGATTAACCCGCCGATCCTGCCGGTTCTCGTAAGGTCCGGCGCATGATTCACCCGATCCCACCCGGCACGCGCGACGTGCTGCCCGACGAGATGCGCGAGCTGCGCCGTCTCAATCGCCGCCTGATCGAGGTCTTCGAAGGGGCCGGCTATGGCGAGGTCGCGACGCCGGCGATCGAATACGACGAGGTGCTCTCGCGCGGCGACCGCCCTTCCTCGGCCTCGGCCTACCGGTTCTTCGACGAGAACGGCGACCTTTTGGCGCTGCGCAGCGACATGACGGTGCCCATCGCCCGCCTCGTCACCACCCGCTTCGCCGAGGCGCCGCTGCCGCTGCGCCTCTGTTACCTGGCCTCGGCCTACCGCGCGGTGGCCCCGCAGCGCGGCGAGATGCGCGAATTCGTCCAGGCCGGGATCGAGCTGATCGGCGCTCCCGGCGCCGAGGGCACCGCCGAGGTGATCGGCGTGCTCGAGGCGGCGCTCGACTCGGCAGGCCTCGACCGTGCGGTCATCGGGCTCGGCCACGCCGACCTCTACCGATCGCTGCTCACCGAGTTCGGGGTCGACGGCGAGGCCCGCGACGCGATTCTCGGCCGACTCGCAACCCACGACCTGGTCGGGCTCGAGGCCGCTCTCGCCGACGCCGGGATCGGCGACGCGGCGATCGAGACCTGCGTCGCCGTCTCGCAGCTGCGCGGTGGCGCCGACGTCCTCGAGCGCGCCCGCGAAATCGGCGGCGACGCGGTCGAACGCACCGCGACCCGTCTGCAGGCGACCTACGAGGCGCTGGTCGCGGCGGGGACCGCCGATCGCGTCCAGATCGACTTCGGCCTACTGCGCGATCTCGGCTATTACAGCGGCACGATCTTCGAGGTCTATGACCCCGCGGTGGGCCACGTCCTCGGTGGCGGCGGTCGCTATGACGGCTTCCTCGCCAAGTTCGGCCTGGACCTGCCCGCGGCCGGCTTTTCTCTCTACCTGGAGCGCGTCCACGTCGCCCAGATGGAGGAGGAGTCGCGGCGGCGCAAGAGGGCGGCGGCCGATGTCTAGCGGGCCCGGCGGGATCGGCGGCCCGCGCCACCCGGAGGGCCCGCTCACCCTGGCGG
>JBOGYZ010000100.1:0-28531 GCA_050697015.1 Solirubrobacterales bacterium | reverse complement strand
CGTGTCCGAGACGCCCGGGACGCACCTCGGACGGCCGGGGCGCCCGGAACAGCAGCTCAGTTCCCCCCGGCATCCGCCGCGAGGCCGGCCGCGGCACGTCGCCTCGCCCGCAGTCGACGAAGCAGGTGCCCGAGCCGCTCGCGGTCCCGGTGGTTGAGACCGCCGCCGAGGAGGAACACGGCGAGGAAGCTGGCCGAGCCGGCCGCGAGGCAGAGGACGACCCCTGGCCAGAACGGCAGCGCCTGCTCGGTTCCGTAGGCGGCACCGAAACCGGCGGCGTAGGCCAAGAGTACAACTATGCGCTCGCGAATCTTCCACGTCTCGCGCAACGGCCTCGTCATGGTTCGCCGCAGCGCGAGACCGGCGAGGGCGACGTAGACGACTTCGCCGGAGAGCACGGCGATCGCCGGGCCCGCGATGCCGATCGACGGCGTGAGGACGATCAGGAGGGCGAGGTTGACGAAGAGCCGGGCACCGGAGATCCAGCTGGTCAGCGCCGGGCGATCGGTCGCCCACAGTGCTTGGGTCTGGGTGACAGTGATTCCCGCAAAGGCCGGGTAGAGCATCAACAACACCAAGGCCGGGGCGGCGCGGCTGAAACCGGAGCCGAAGATCTGCAGGACGTAGTCGGCGGCACCGCCGATCGCAGCGGCGATCAGCAGCATCCCGATCACTTCGTAGCGGATCGAGTCGATCATCGCCCGGTCGAAGCCGTGCCCGTCCCCCGCCTGGTGGCGGCCGACCAGCGTCGGATAGAGAACGGCCGTGATTCGCATGCTGGCCGTCTGCAGGTTGCGGGGGATCACCACCGCGCGGCTGTAGGCGCCGACGACGGCGGTCGAGGCGACCACGCCGAGAGCCCAGACGCCGCCCTGCTGGGCCGCCCCCTGGGCGATCTGGCCGGGCGTCGCCTTGATCCCGAATCGGAGGAGCTCCGGCAAGACCGCCAAGCCCTCCCTGTATTCGCGCCAGGTCAGGTGCGGCCGAACGTAATGGCGGACCGCGATCAGACGCTGGACGAGCGAGGTGCCGAACGAGGCGATCGTGGCGATCGTCAGTCCCCAGACCGAGTGCTCGACGAAGCTCAGGCCGGTGGCGAGGACGACGAAGCTCACTCCCTGGTGGAGGTTGACCCAGAACAGCACCCGACCGGCGACGAAGGCGGAGAAGACCGAGTCCAAGTTCCAGCAGGTGTTGGTGATGACGATGTAGCCGGCGATGCTGACGAAGGTCGGCGCCACCAGCTCGGGGCGCCCCAGGGGGCCGCGGAAGACGAACCAGCAGACGATTGCCGTGAGCAGCCCGACGACCCCGGTGAGCGCCCAGGAGAAGCTGAAGACCACGGCGAAGAGCTGGCTGACGCGCGGCTCGCGCGGCTCGAGGCCGGTGATCTCCTTGATCAGCGCCTGCTGCTCCTTGACCGTGGAGAGGACCCAGAGAGCCGCGACGGGCGCGGCCACGAGGGCGAACTGGCCGACGATCTCGACGCCGTAGAGGCGCGAGGTGACCACCGTCGAGATGAGCCCGATCACGGTCGCGCCGGCGAAGCTGAAGGCGCCGAAGATGAACCCCTGCCGGTAGCTCCCGCGTTTCACCACCTCAGCCGCCCGGTTCGGTGGTCGCCTGGGGCGCGCGCGCCGGCGAGCGGTTCGCCAGGGAGCACCGGAGCACCTCAGCCAGCCGCAGCCCCGTGAGCACGGCGAAGAACCAGCAGCCGGCGACGAGCCATCCGGCGACCACGTCGCTGGCGAAGTGGTCGCCGAGGATGACCAGGGCGAAGCTGCCGAGCAGGGCGATACCGCCCGCGAGGGCGATCGTCAGCGGGCGCCATCGCGGAGGCGCCACCAGGGCGAGGGCGAGAGCCTCCGCGGCGAGCGCGGTCGAGTGGCCGCTCGGCAGCCCGGTGACGACGATCTGGTCGTAGCCGAGAGCTGGATCGAAGCGCCAGTGGGCGAGTTGGTTCTTGAGGATCAGGGTGGTGGCGCTCGCGCCGCTCACGAGGACGGCGGCGGCGATCGCGCGGCTCCAGCGGCCACTCAGGAGCGCCACAGCACAGGCGGCCGCCGCGATCGCCAGTGCCGATGCCGGATCCCCCAGATGGACAATCCGTTCGCCCCAGCGGGCCGCGAACCCCCCTTCGCCGACCGGCATCAGCCGGTTCAACAGGCGCACGTCGACACTGGTGACAGACGGCCGGTAGGCGAGCCAGGCGAGGCCCGCAAACGCCGCCGCACAGCCGATAACCCCGATCAAAGGCGTGACCGGGAGGCGCCGGAGAAAGGTGGGATCGGGTCGGTCCATCCCCTGCCCAACGCGCCGACCGCCACCGACTTTTGCCAACTTCGCAAAAGAAGGAGGTAGTAGAAACGTTGGGGGGGTCAATGAGCCTGAAGGAGATCCTCTCCGTCGTCTGGAAACGCCGACTGGTCGTCGTGCTCGTGCTCGTCCTCTGCGTCGTCGGCGCGGGCCTCTACGCCATCTCGCAGCCGAAGAAGGACTACGCCTCGTACTCGACGATCGCCTTCCTGCCGGACCCCGAAACGAAAACGGTCACCTCACCGGAAAGCCTTTCCTCACTGCTATCGACCTACGCGGTGGTCGCCCAATCCGAACGGACGCTGGACGCCGCCGAAAAGATCCTGGGCCATCCGCTGTCGGGCAACGTGATCGCCAACGTGGCCGGCGGGAGCCTGGTCATGGGAATCACCAGCGAAGCTCCGACGGCCGACGGGGCGGCCGAAACCGCGAGTGCGGCGACCAAGGCCCTGATCAAGGCGATCAGCGGGAACGGCGTCTTCAAGCCGAACGTCGTCAACCGGCCGCTTGCCGCCAGTGCCCCGATGGAATCCCGATCGACCAAATTGGTCATCGCCGTCGCCGTGGTCGTGGGCCTGATCGGAGGGGTTCTGCTCGCGCTTTTGATCGAGAACCTCGGCGGGGCGGCGGAGTCGAACGCCCCCACTCCTCCGCCCGAGTCCCGTGCCTACGCGATGAGCAGCGCCGAGCGATCGGAATGACCCGGCCGGCGACCGCGGCGCCGACGCGCAAACCGATCCTGCTGGCAGTGGGCGCCGCCGGCCTGGTCCTCGGCCTGGTCGTCGCCCGCGTGCCGCTCGCCGGGATCGCGTTGGTCATCGCCGGGATCGGCGCCGCGGTCGTCCTCACCCGGCCCGACCTGGTGCTGCTGGCGATGATCGCCGCCCTTCCCTGGGAGAACATGCTGCATTACCCGAGCGCTCAGCTCTCGACCGTGAAGGGGATCGGGGCGGCCGTCTTCCTCGCCTACGCGGTCAAGCTCTTCGGCGACCGCAAGGCCGTGGTCCGGATGCCCCTCCTGCTGGCGATCGTGACCGGGCTCGGCCTCTGGGTCGGGATGACGATGGCGCTTTCGACCGACCCTGGGGCCGGCATGCACAAGCTGATCCGGTGGGCGCTCTTCCTCGCCTTCTTCTTCCTCGTCGTGCAGCTGGTCGATGGGCGGCCACAGATCGACCGCGTCCTCCGCGTCTTCGCCCTCTCGGTCGGGGCGGCCGGCGCCTACACCCTCTACCTCTTCGTCGGCGGCGAACACGGCTACCGCGCCGCCGGGCCGCTCGAAGATCCCAACGACCTCGCCTACCTGATCGGCTGCACCCTGCCGATCATGGCCTACCTGTTCAAGGCCGAACCCCATCGCCGCCTGCTCTGGGGCGCGTGCTTCGTCCTCGGCACGGGCGCGATGCTCTCGACCTTCTCTCGCGGCGCACTTGTCGGGGTCGGGGCGCTGCTCGTCTGGGGGATCGTCACCCGCCGGATCCCGTTCCGGGCGATCCTCGCCGGGGTGCTCACCGGGCTGGTCTTGGTCGCCCTCGCCTTCACCGTGTGGAAGCCGTTCTTCGACGAAGCCCTGCACCAGAAGGAACACATCGCCGACCACAACATCGAATCGCGCGAATCGCGCTGGGCGGCGGCGGCGCAGCTGGGAAGCGAAAGCCCGGTGTTCGGGATCGGCACCGGCCTCTATCCGGTCAAGTCCCTGCCGATCCTGCGCGACGACACCGGCTACCTGCCGGAGGTCACGGTCCCCCAGACCGTCGCCCACAACACCTACCTGGAGATCTTCGCCGAGAACGGCCTGCCCGGCCTGGCGCTGTTCGTCGCCTACCTCGTGGTGGCCTGGCTCCTGTTACGCAAATCGCGCCGGATGGCGATCTCGGTCGGGGACGAGCGCGCCGGCTGGCTGATCACCGCGCTGCAGAGCTCGCTGGTGATCGCGATCGTCGCCGGGACGTTCCTCAGCGAGGAGCTCACCTCGCCGTACTGGCTGCTCGGCGCGCTGGCGGCGGTCCTCGCCCAGAGCTTCGAGACGGCCCCCGCGACCGAGGTGGCCGCGACCCGGCGGCTCCCGTACGTCCCCCCCGCGCTGCCCGTCAGGACCCCGGCATGAAGGTCGCCCTGGTGACCACGATCGACCGGGGCGGGCCGATCGAGCAGTCGCTGCTGCTCTCGCGCTGGCTGGCGCGCGAAGGCGCCTCGGTCCTCGTCGCCTGCTCCAACCCGGAGTTGGCGGAACGGTTCGAGGGCGACGGTGTGCGTGCCGAGGTGGTGCCGCTGCGCCACCAGGCCGACCTCGCCGGAGCCAATCGCGTCTGGCGCCTCGCCCGCGGCGCCGACGTGGTCCACGCGCACGACCGCCGCGCCGGCCTCTGGACCCGGATCGGACCGCGGCCGCGCCGCGGCGGCGTCCGCGTCTACACCGCCCACGGCATCCCCGAGCCCTACCACCCCCCGCCCGCCGGCCCGGGGAACCCCGGCCTGAAGGCGAAGCTGCTCTATCGCGGGCTCGACGGCGGCCTCTGCGCCCGCACCGACGCCGTCGTCGTCCCCTCCCGCGCCGTCGCCGACGACCTGATCGCACGCCTCGGCTATCCGACCGGCAAGATCGAGGTGATCCCGAACGGGATCGAACTGCCCGAGTTCGCCCCCGGCGGCGGCGAGGAGATCGGGACCTTCTCGGTGCTCGAGCGCTTCAAGGGGATCGACGTCTTCCTGCGGGCGGTCGCCCAGATGGCGCCGCGGCACCCCGACTGGAAGTTCGTCACCTTCGGCTCGGGCTCCGACGCCGAGCGACTCGAATCGGTGGCCACGGAGCTGGGTATCGGCGAACTCATCACCCGGCCCGGCTTCGTCCCCGGCCCCGAAGCGCTCCGCCGGCTGCGGATCTACGTCCTCAGCTCCTACTGGGAGAACGCGCCGATGGCGCTGCTCGAGGCGATGGCTGCCGGAGTGCCGGTGGTCGCGAGCGCCGTCGACGGGGTGCCGGAGATCGTCGACTCCACGGTCGCCCAGATGGTTCCCGCGGGCGAGCCGGAGGCGATCGCGAGCGCGATCGAACGACTCTGCGCCGACGATGCGCTGCGCGAAGCCCAGGTGCGCGCGGCGCGAGAGCGGGTCGAAAGCCGCTTCACCGCCGACGTCAACGCCCGCGCCATCGCGAGCCTCTACGAACGGCTCCTCGGCGAGGCATCCCGATGAGGGTCCTGCTCACCTCCCCGTCGATGCAGGCGGGCGGCGCCGAGGGCGTGGTGACGATGCTCGCCGCCGGGCTGGCGGATCGCGGTCACACGATCGGCCTCGCGGCGCCGCCCGGGGTGCGCGACGCCGAGCTGCTCGACGTCCCCCACGCCCGCCTCCCGATCGACGACCACGGCCGCGCCGCGCTCGGCGCCGCCCGCACCACCTACCAGCTGGCCCGCGCGATCCGCCGCTTCTCGCCCGACCTCGTCCACGCCCAGAACGTGAAGTCCTCGGTCACCGCCCGGGCCGCCGCGGTGGCCGGCCATCCGGACGGCAGGCCCCCGGTGCTGGCGACGTTCCACGGCGTGCTGCCCGACGAATACGCTCGCGCGGCGCGCCTCCTGCACGCCGCCGACCACACCGTCTGCGTCTCCGCCGACCTGCAGGAAAGCATCGTCGCGGCCGGCCTCGGCTCGCGGCGGACCAGCCTCGTCCGCAACGCGATCACCGCCGCCGAGCCGCTCGGCGCCGCCGAGCGGGCGGCCCTCAACGAGGAGCTCGGGCTGGACGGCGCCCCGGTCGTCGCGATCGTCGGCCGCCTCGTCCCGCAGAAGGCCCACGAGCGCTTCGTCGCCGCCGCCGCCGGCGTCGCCGCGCGGTTGCCGGCGACCCGTTTCTTGATCCTCGGTGACGGGCCGCGCCGGGCGGAGATCGAAGGCCTGGTCGCCGCCGCCGACCTCGGCGGAAGCGTCACCTTCACCGGCGTCCGCTCCGACGCGCGGCGGGTGATCGCCCGCGCCGACCTGCTGGTCTTCTCCTCCGAGTGGGAGGGGCTCTCGATCGCGGCCCTCGAGGCGCTCGCCGCCGGCACCCCGGTCGTCTCGACCGACGTCCAAGGAATGCGGGAGCTGCTGGTCGAGAGCGGCGCCGGCGCGGTCGTCCCCCGCGACGACGGCACCGCCCTCGGCGATCGCATCGTCGGCCTGCTCAGCGACGAGGAGGAGCGGCGGCGGATGGGCGACGCCGCCGAGCGGATGATCGCCGCGGAGTACTCGATCGAGACGATGGTCGACGCCTACGAAGGGTTGTACGAGCGCCTCTGCCGCAGTCCCGGCCGATGAACGCCGGCAGTGCCGAGCGTGGGCTGATCCTGCTCGCCGCCGGAACCGCGGCGCGGCGCGATGCCGGGCGGCCGCGCGCCCTCGCGCTCGCCACCGTCGTCGACTGGGAGCAGCTGGCGGTCACGCTCCATCGGCGCCGCCTGCTCCCGACTCTGGGACCGCGGATCGAGGACCTGTGTGGTGGGCGCACCGATGACAAATTCTCGGCCCACGTCGAGCGGGCGCTGGCCCAGACCCGGCGCCAAGGCGCATTCCTACAGCTGATCTCCGCCCGGATCACCGCTGCCCTGCGTGACGCCGGGGTGCGCTGCGCGCCGCTGAAGGGCCCCGGGCTGAGCGAAGCGCTCTACGGCGACCCCGGCCGGCGGCTGGCGAGCGACATCGACCTGCTGGTCGCGCCCGAGCAGCTGGTGGCGGCGCTCACGGTCGTGAGCGGATTCGGCTACGGCGAGCCGATCGACCACGTCGACGAGGACGGAGTACCCGAGCTCCACTTCGCCGTCTCGCACCGATCCGAAGAGCTGCCGCCGGTCGAGCTGCACTGGCGGATCCACTGGTATGAGCGGCGCTTCGCCGCCGAGCGACTGCTGCCCCCGCCGGGCGCCGATCCCGCGTGGCGTCCGGCGGCGATCGACGAGCTCGCCGCGCTGCTCCTCTTCTACGCCCGCGACGGATTCGTCGACCTGCGGCTGGCGACCGACATCGGCGCCTTCTGGGACGTTCGCGGCGCGGAGACGCGCAGCGCCGATTTCGCGGCGCTCCTCAGCGCCTACCCGCCGCTGCGACGCCCCCTGCTCGCCGCCGCCGTCGCGGCCGAACGAGTAGTCGGCCTGCCCGCGGCGGATCTGCTCGCGGCGACCCCCAGCCCCGACCTGCGCTCCCGCCTCGCCGTCCGTCTCGCCAACCCGAATCCGAGTCCACGCTCACGGGCCTCCCAGATCCACGCCGCGATCGGCCTCGTCGACGGCCTCCTGACGCCGCCCGGCGAGCTCCGTGATTTCGTCCGCCGCCAGATTCTCCTGGCTCCCGACCATCTCGACGAACAGGCGCAGAAGCTCTCCCGCTCCCCCCGCTCCCAGTTCGGCCACGGCGCCCGTACCCTCGCCCGGATCGGCTTCGCCGGCACCCGCCTCGCTCGCCCCTCTGAAGCCGTCCGCTGAGTCAGGGTGAGGCGATGGCCAGCGAGCCGGCCTTGAAACGCTGCAGGCGGGTGGTTTGATCGTTGCCGGCAAGGCCCGCGTAGCCGCCTTCGAAGGTCGAGTCCGGCGCGCTCAGGATCTGGGTGAAGGGGCCCGTTTCGGCCAGGCCCGAGTCGTCGACCCAGGCCGAGACGGTCCCTTCTCGGTGGACGATCGCGAACTGGTCACCGGGGTCAAGCGAGGCGCCCGTCTGGGAGGCCAGGACGGTCCGGCGGCCTGCTTCCCAGCGGGACAGCGTGACTTCGAAGGTCCCCGCTTCTTCCAGCGCGTACCGGAGCTCGTAGCCGGTCTCAGAGCTCTGCGGCGTGGGCATGCTGAGCCAGATGGAGAAGAAGTGCCCGATAATCGTCGGAGCCGCGGAGAGCCGCGCCGTGGCCGCGACGCCGGTGCCGGTTTCGGTCAGGACCGAGCGCGCCCAGTAGATGCCTCCACCGACTTTGCCGCCCGGCACCTCCCAGCCGGTTGAGGTGGAGGTGCCTTTTTGGGGGATCAGCCATCTGAAGGGTTCCCATGCCGGGTTCGTCGTGATCCCTTTGTCCGATTTGTCGAATTTGTCGAGCACCGGCAGCGCCGCGAGCGCCTCGGCCTCGCTCTGCGGACCACTGAGCGAAGAGTAGGTAAGCGGCCCCACACAGGCGCTGGCGTAGCCCGCTTCGTCGGTCACGCTGCCGTAGACGTTCGTGATCGCGTCGGCAGGGACTTTGATCGGAATCCCTCCCGCCGGGCCGCGGAAGTTGAGCTTGCCTTTGGCATCTTCGGCGAGCGGCGTCCCCGTGCAGGTCGAGTTGTCGAAGAGTGACACCGTCCGGTTCGGGTAGACGGTGGCGCCGAGGACGTGGGGCGTGGTGCTTTCGCTCGGCGAGGCGGGCACGGTCGCTTCCAGGCGAGGGCCGGCGGTTTCGAACCGCATCAAGTTCCCGGCACGGAAGTAGCTGAGGTAGGTTTCGTTGCTCGAAAGTCCGACTTCGCCCGATTTGTAGGTCAAGTTTTGGGCGCTCACGACTTCGGCCCAGCTGCTCCCGGTGCCGACCCAGGCCGCGAGCGTCCCGTTCCGGTCGAAGAAGAGGACGTTCGAACCCGTGGGCACCTGGACTCCGGTCGCCCGGGAAAGCACCGTTTCGTTTTCTCCCTGCCGGAGGATGATCGAGGCCCGGAACGATTCGCCTTCTTCGCGCACGAAGCGCAACTCGTAGCCGGAGCTGGACCCGTCGAGCCGGAGGGAGAAGCCGGGCGCATCCGCTGGCGTGCGGCTTCCGATCTGGACACCGACCGCGACGCCTGGCCCGGTGCTAGCGAAGGTGGTCGGACTCCAGGAGACGCTGGCGCCGCCGGCTTTGCCGGGCCAGCCTCCGCCCGTGTCCGGGCCCGGGCCGTCGGGCGAGAGCGAAAAAGGGGCGTACCACGTGCCCGGCGCTTTCTTTTCGGGTTCGTAGTGTCGGAGGACATCGAGCACCGGCAGCTTCCGGAAGGCGGTGCCGTTGGCGAGTACTTCGTTCCCCAGTTTGGGTCGGGCGTCCGAGCGGATCTCCGAATAGGTGACGGGACCCACGCAGGCAGTCTGGCCTCCTTTGGTGTTGGACGCCCGCACGTAGAAGCTCGTCGTCGTTCCGTCTTCGACCGTGACCGGCACGCCGGGCCACCCGAATTCGGCGGCCTCCCCCTCGGTGACCGGCAGGCCCCAGCAGCTCGAGGTGGTGAAGATTTCCACCGTGCCTTCCGCGGGTCCGACGCCGACGATTCGCGGTCCGAGGCCGTCCGCCACGGCGGCCGGAAACACGCCGAGGTCGGTCGGTTTCGGGAGCTGTTTTTCCGGTTCACCCGGGTACAGTTCCTCTACTCTGACGTTCCGCAGGCGGGTACTGGTGCTCCCCGACCCCGCCGTGAGGAAGCCGATGTTGCCTGCTCCCAGCGTCGCGTCGGCGACCTGAAGGGTCTGACTGAAACCTCCGCCGTGATTGGTCCATACCGAGACGACGCTCCCGGCGTCGACGACCGCGATGCTGTCGCCCGGGTCGAGCGGAACGGCGGTCTGGCGGGCCAGCTCTTGTGGGACGGTCCCATCGACGCGCCGCAGGAGTTCGACCGAGTAGGTGGCACCGCTTTCCTTGCTGAACTTCGCCTCGTAGTAGGTGTTGGTCGACGGTTCGGCCTCGATTCGAAATGAGAAGGAACCACCTTCCGGCGCCGCGGCCATTTCCAGGCGTGCGGCGAAGGTGAACGAACCGGGAACGTAACGCTTGTTGGCGTAGTACGCCCCACTGTGTTCGGTGGTGGGGGACGGCGCCCAACCGCCGGCCGTATCGGTGCCCTTCGACGCCGGCGATCCTTCGACGGGTCGCCATTCGGCTTTGAACTTCTGCGATTCGGCCGTCGAGCCGTCGAACCGCCCTCCCGGCACCGCGCGAGAGTCCGGAATTTCGTCGAGTTGGCTTCCGACCGGGACGGCGCTCGCCGCCTCGGCGCCGATCAGCGAGCAGGCGATCAGCGTCGCCGCGATCGAGAAGGTACCGAAAGCCCTGCGCGCCGAAGAAGATCCCACCATCATGCCCCCAAATCCGGAAGACGTTTAGAAGACGGCGAGCGTAGTTGGCCGAATATCCGATCCTGTTAAGAGTTGCACCTACGACTTTTTCCCGACCTCATATTCTCGGTCGCTTAGCCGGGTTGAGGTGACCGCAGAGGGACGGTGACCAACAGGTACTCACTAGAGAACCAAGTGCCGCCTGACCTTGCTCGCAGCTTTCGTGTTCACCCTCGGAGTCTCAGTTGCACCGGCTGCCGTTCACCGTGAACTTCGAAGCTAGACAGCACGCCGACAACTTCGAGCGCTACGCCTCGTTCGCGGCGCTGGTGGTCGCCTACCCGCCGCTGCGACGCCCCTCGCTCGCCGCCGCCGCGCGGCTGAACGAGTCATCGGCCTGCCCGCGGAGGACGTGCTCGCGGCGTCACCGAAGCTCGACTCGCGTTCCCGACTCGCCGTCCGCCTCGCCGACCCGGATCCGTGTCCGCGCTCACGGGCCTCCCAGATCCACGCCGCGATCGGACTGGTCGACGGGCTGTTGACGCCGCCCGGCGAGCTCCGTGGTTTCGTCCGCCGCCAGATTCTCCTGGCTCCCGACCATCTCGAAGTTCGCGTGGCCACTCGCGCTCGTCAGGGCCACCGCCCATCGAGCGGGCGTAGACGCGCAGGACCAGCACGAACGCCTCGCGGTCCGCTCACTCGTTCACGGGCAGGAACCGGCGCCTGGTGACGACCTCGTGACTTCAGGCTCTGCCTCGTCCACCGCTCGCTACCACTTTGGTCCGGAGGCGCGGGCGACGCGGCGGGCACGTTCGTAGTCGATCTCACGGCCGCCAGGGCGCGAGCCGATCGCCCAGGGATGTTGGCCGAGCGTCCCGTAGTGCTCGCGCAAGTAGGCCTTGAGGTCGCCGCGGTGCTCGCCACAGGAGAACCGCATCGAGCCGTAAAGGCCGCGGCCGTGCCAGATCAGCCAGTGGCCGGGCTCGGCGTCGACGTACTCGCCGTAGCGCGGGTCGAGCAGCTCGTGTTCGAGGTTGCGGCTGGTGTCCTCGCCGGCGACTGCGCCGCAGATCTCGCACTTGAAGACCAGCCGGACCGGCATCGTCCGAGCGTACTCCTGACCCGGCACGGTGCCTCAGGCGAGACGGGCGGAGCCGATGGCAGCCTGGCCGAACGAGATCGCGCCGTCGCCCGGCGGCAGGCGCTCGGGGACCAGCACGCGGAGACCGGCACCGTCCAGGAGCCCCGCGGTGCGCTCGAGCAGGAGCCGGTTCTGGAAGACGCCACCGGCAAGGACGACGAGCTCGGTGCCGGCCGCGGCAGCGAGGTCGGCGCACGCGGCGGCAGTTGCCGCGGCGACCCCGTTGTGGAAGCGGGCGGCGACGATCCCCGGGGCGAAGCCGGCGTCGAGGTCGGCGAGAATCGCGCGCAGGGCGGGGACCGGGTCGAGGACGAGCGCGCCCGTATCGGGCGCCCGTCCTGGCGCCAGCTCGTATGCGGCGCCCTCCGCGGCAGTCGCCATCGCTTCCAGCTCGACGGCCGTCTGGCCCTCGTAGCTGACTCTCGCCGCGCCGCCGCAGAGGGCCCCGACGGCGTCGAAGAGCCTGCCCATGCTGCTCGTGACGGGCGAGCCGAGGCCGGCGCCGGCGACCCGACAGCAGTTACGCCAGTCGCGCGGCTCGACGACGCCGCCCAGCGCCCGAGGCAGCGGCGGCTCCGGTCCCAGCGCCTCGCCGAGCCAGGCGCAGGCCATCCGCCAGGGCTCGCGGATCGCGGCGACGCCGCCGGGCATCGTCACCGGGCGCAGATGCCCGACGCGGACGAAGTCGGCGAGGCCGCCGACCAGCAGCTCGCCGCCCCAGACGGTTCCGTCGCCGCCGTAGCCGGTGCCGTCGAAGATCGCCCCGACGGCGGGCCCGGCCTCACCGTGCTCGGCCAGGCAGGCGGCAAGGTGGGCATGGTGGTGCTGGACCCCGATCAGCTCGACGCCCGCGCGCTCCTGGGCGTAACGAGTCGAGAGGTAGTCGGGATGCAGGTCGTGGGCGACGACCGTCGGCTCGACCGCGAACAGGCCTTCGAAGTGGGCGATCCCGTCGACGAAGGAGGCGAGGGTCTCGAAGTTCTCGAGGTCGCCGATGTGGTGACCGACCCAGGCCCGCCGGCCCTTGGCGAGGCAGAAGGTGCTCTTCAACTCGGCCCCGCAGGCGAGCAGCTGCACCGGCGCGGCGAGCGGCAGCTCGACGCTCCCCGGCACGTAGCCCCGCGAGCGCCGCAGGATCAGCGGGCGCCGCGAACCGCCGACCCGGACAACGCGCACCACCGAGTCGTCGGTGCGGGTGTGGATCGGCCGGTCGTGGAGGAGGAAGAGGTCGGCGATCCCACCAAGCCGCTCGAGCGCGTCCGCGTCGCGGTAGGCGATCGGCTCGTCGGAGACGTTGCCGCTGGTCATCACCAGCGCCCCGCCGACGTCGTCGAGCAGCAGGTGATGCAGGGGCGAGTAGGCCAGCATCAGGCCCAGCTCCCGGCCCCCCGGTGCCACCGATGCCGTCGGGGCTTCTCCGAGGCGCCGGGGAGCCAGGACGATCGGGCGGGCGCGCGACTCCAGCAGGGTCCGCTCCTCGGGACCAAGCTCGACCAGGGCCTGCGCGGTCGCCAGGTCGGCGACCATCAGGGCGAAGGGCTTCTCCTCGCGGTGCTTGCGGGAGCGCAGGGTCGCGACCGCGGCCTCGTCGTCGGCACGGCAGGCGAGGTGGTAGCCGCCGATGCCCTTGATCGCCAGGATCGCGCCGCCGTCGAGGGCCGAGGCGGCGGCGGCGACCGCATCGACGTTGCCGCCACCAGCCTGCGCCCCGCTCGGATCGACCAGCCGCGCCCGCGGGCCGCAGTCGGCACAGGCGTTCGGCTGGGTGTGGAAGCGGCGGTCGAGCGGGTCGTCGTACTCGGCCTGACACGCCCCGCACATCGTGAAGCCCGACATCGTCGTCAGCGGCCGGTCGTAGGGGACGCCTTCGACGATCGTGAAGCGCGGGCCGCAGTTGGTGCAGTTGACGAACGGGTATCGATAACGACGGTCGGCCGGGTCGCGGAGCTCGGCCAGGCACTCCTCGCAGGTGGCGCTGTCGGGCGAGACCGGCGCATCCGCAGCTCCCCCGGCCGGGCTGGCCAGGATCTCGAATCCGGGCGCCTCCCGACGCGGCGCCAGCTCGGTCGGCTCGATGGCCTCGACCGTCGCCAGCGGGGGCGCCTCGGCCTCGACCCGACCCAGCATGGCGGCGACCGCGGTCGGCTCCCCCTCGGCCTCGATCAGCACGCCACGGGTGTCGTTCAGCACCCAGCCGTCGATCCCCAGCTCGGCGGCCAGCCGGTAGACGAAGGGACGGAAACCGACCCCCTGGACGGTGCCGGTGACCCGCACCCGCACCCGCCGCCTGGTCGCGCTGCCGGTCCCGGCCACGTCATTCCCGCGGTCGACGGCGGAACTCGGAGAGGATGAAGCCGTAGAGCAGATGGTCGAGGGCGAGGGCGGCGCGCTCGGCGGGCCGCGACTTCCCGGCCTGCTCGAGGCCGAGCAGCGGCGCCAGCCCGACTTCGAAGCTCGCCCAGACGACCAGCCCATAGGCCGGGCCCGCCCAGGCCCGTTCGCGCACCGAGTCGGGCAGGGCTCCGAAGGCCGCGCCGCCCCCCGCTCCGTAGCCCCAGTGGGCAAGCTCGATCGCGGCGCGACGGCGCTTCTTCGGGACCAGCCGGAGCAAGCCATGCGCCTTCTGCCGGACGATCGCCTGCGGCGGCGGCTCCTCGACCAGCCCGAGCTCCACGGTGAGCACCCTCATCCCGGTCATCGCCATCGCGGCGACGCCGCCGCGCAGCGCCGCGTGCGCGATCCGGTCGGACGGCGGCGCGTCGATCGGGAGCACGGAACCGTCCATCGGGCTCAGGTACCCCGCTCCCGCTCGATCAGCTCCCGCAGCGCGTGGTAGGCGCTCGCCTGCGCCTCCTGGATCCGCGGGATGTTCTGCGAGGCGACGACGAGGGTATGGTCGGCGAGCCCCTTGGCCGCGATCTCGCCGCCGTCGTAGCCGACGAAGGCGACCGTCGTCATCTGCCGCCGCCGTGCCTCGGCCAGGGCCGCGATCACGTTGGCGGAGTTTCCGCTGGTGGAGAGCGCCGCCAACGAGTCGCCGGCCTTGCCGTAGGCGATCACCTGGCGCTGAAAGATGACCTCGATGCCGACGTCGTTGCCGACCGCGGTGATGATCGCGGTGTCCTCGGTGAGGTCGAGTGCCGGCCGCGGCGCCCACTCGCGCCGCGGCGGATAGCGCAGGTCGGCGACGAGGTCGATCGCGTCGGTTGCCGAACCGCCGTTGCCGAGCGCCAGCAGCTTGCCGCCGGCGTCGAACCCACGGCGCAGGTCGCGCGCCGCCGCCACCAGCGTCTCGCGCCCGCCTTCGAGCGTCCGCTCCCGCAGCGCGCCCGTCTCCTCCGCCTTCAGCAGGATCGAGGCGCGGACGTCGTCGAGGACCGCATCGAGGTCCGTCTCCGACTCGGCGAGGAAGGGATAGAGAAAGCTGGAAGCGCCGCTGTCGTGGACCGGTCCCGCCGCCCGCCCCGCGAGCAGCCCGCGGTGCTCGAAGAAGACGTGGACCAGCTCCCAGAGCACGTGGTAAGCGGTCTCGACCAGCTCCTGGCGGATGCTCGGGTCCTCGCTCGGCGGCACCAGCTCCCACTCCGCCCCGGCGCCGCGCTCGAAGGCGACGGTGAGGCAGCCGCGCTCGCGGGCGAGGCCGAGCGCCGCCCGCACCTCCTCCCCCTCGGGCTCCAGTGCCCCGAAGGCGATCACGACGTCGTCGGGTTCGCCGATCAGCTCCAGCTGGCCGGTCAGCGGTCCGCCCTCGCGCGAGAGCCCGATCGCCGGCAGCGCCCGCTTGCCGACGATCACCGGGTGGACGAACTCGACGGTCACGTGGCGGACATCGGAGCGCGCCCCGGGCGAGACCCCGACCGCGACCAGGCGCCCGCCGCGGGCGAAGCGCTCGGCCATCCGGTGGCAGAGTCGGGCCAGGGCATCGGCCTCGGCGGCGAAGAACTCGCGGTTGGCGACGGTCCGCGCCGCGACCATCTCGCCCAGCCGGTCGGCGCCGCTTATAGGTGGGGCCTCCATCCCGGCCTAGGCGGGAGCCGGCGCCGCGCCCGCGACTCGCACCAGCCAGTCGCGGAAGGCATCGGTGCCCTCGCCGGTCTTGGCGCTCAGCTCCATCGTCTCCACGTCTGGATGGACCGCGTCGAGCTTGTAGTGGAAGAGCTCGAGGTCGAAGTCGAGGTGCTCCAGCAGGTCGATCTTGTTGATCAGCACCAACTCGCAGGCGCGGAACATCAGCGGGTACTTGGCCGGCTTGTCCTCGCCCTCGGTGACCGAGGAGACCATGATCCGGGCGTCCTCGCCGACCCGGAACTCGGCCGGGCAGACGAGGTTGCCGACGTTCTCGATCACCAGCAGGTCGATGTCGGCGAGCGGCAGGTCGGGCAGCGCCGAGCGCACCATATTGGCGTCGAGGTGGCACTCGCCGCCGAAGCCCGAGTCGGTGTTGATCTGGACCACCGGGATGTGGAGGGCGGCGAGCCGGTCGGCGTCGGCCGATCCCTGGACGTCGCCCTCGAGCACGCCGACGCGGACGTCGACATCGGCCAGGACCCGCTCCAGCAGCGTCGTCTTCCCGGCCCCGGGGGCGCTCATGAAGTTGACGACGCGGACGCCGTGACGGTCGAAATCGTCGCGGTTGGCCTGGGCGATCGTCGTGTTCGCGTCAAGCGCGTCCTCGGCCACCTTCACCTTGGTGCGATGCATGCTGCCTCCTCCTCTTCGACCATGATCGATTCGATCTCGAACTCGTTGCCGGCGCGCACCTCGACCGCGGCACCGGCGCAACCGGGGCAGCGGAACGCCGGGAAGTCGGGGCTCCACTCGGTCCCGCAGTCTTCACAGCGCAGCAGTGCCGCCACGTAATCGGCCTCCAGCACCGCACCCTCGGCGAGGGTGCCGCGGGCGACGATCCCGAAGTAGAACTCGAGCGACTCCGGCACGACCTGGCGCAGCGCCCCGATCCGCATTTCGACCGCGGTCACCTTGCGGCCGTCGCCGTGGCGCAGCGTCGTCTCGAGGATCGCGCTGGACAGGGAGAGCTCGTGCACGGGCTCACTCCTCGTAGGCGGCGTTCGACTGCAGCTCGGCGATCTGCTCGAGCACGGTGGCGACGGCGCGCTCGACCGCGGCGGCGACGTCCTCGCTCAGCTCCATCCCCATCGCCTCGACCCCGGCCGGCTCGCAGGCGACGATCACGACCTTGCCGGGCCAGCCGCCGACCGACTTGACGAAGCGCAGCATCGTCTTCGGGTCCATCCCGTGCGGGTTGATCACCTCACCGTCCTCGATCGCGCCGCCGAACTCGGCCTCGTCGGGCTCCATCACGTAGAGCGTGCCCGGCTCGCCGCCCTGGCGGCTGACGTCGATGATCACCAGCGCGTCGTAGCCGCGCATCACCTCGTAGGCAAGGTCGAGCCCGCCGGTGCCGAAGTCCATCACCGTCACCCCGCCTGGCACCTCGCGCTTGGTCAGGACCTCGGCGACCGCGCCGCCGAAGCCGTCGTCGGCGAGGAAGGCGTTGCCGACCCCGGCGACCAGGATCTGCTTCTGGCGCTCGGGGCTCGCCATCCGCGCCTCCATCCGGTCGACGGCGGCCTCGACCTCGCTCGCGTCGACGCCCAGCCCGCTCTCGGCGCTCATCGGATCTCCACTTCCTCGGGTTTGAAGTACAGGTAGCGACCGGTGTCGCGCATCAGCTCCTGGCCGGGGTCGTCGTCGATGGTGACGCCGAGGTGGACGCCGTCCTCGTAGTCGATGTAGATGCGCTCGATCCGCGCCGTCTTGCCGGCGAGGATCACGTCGTAGGTGTCGCCCGCCCGCTTGCGCGGCCGCAGCACCACCGCCGCCCCGCGGCGGATCGTGCGCCCGCCGACCGTCCACTCCGGTTCGCCGGACTGTGGGTGGCCGGGCTCGGGCTCGCCGGGATGGAGCGGGTCGCCGGACTCGAGCCGACCGTGCAGCGCGATCATCTCCTCCGGGCTCGCCTTCTCGGCCCGCTCCAGCATCTCCCGCACCTTCGGGTCCTCCATCTCGGCTTTGTCCGCGTCGCTCAGGGTCTGGACGTGGAGCAGCAGCGCCTCCTCGATCTCGGTCGAGTCGAAAAGGCTGCCGAGGCTCTCGGGGGCGATCCGCGGGTGGTCGGGCAGGAACATCGAGGCGCCGAGGACGACGTCGTCCTCGGGCGAGGCCAGGACCGGCCAGGTGTTGACGTTCTCGCAGGCGGCGACCGCCGCAGCGTTCGGCCCCTCGTTCTCGAGCGGGGAGATGAAGCGGCCGCCGTCGACGCGCAGGACGACGTGGGTCGAGAGCAGGCTGGAGACGAGCGCCACCGGGCGTTCGACCTCGCCGTCGCCGTCGAGCTCAGTGGTGTTGTGGACGCAGAGCTTGATCCGGGCGCGGCCGTCGCCGAGGCGCTCGGCCCGCATCCGCAGCCGGCCACGGACCTCGTGCTCGCCCTCGAAGCTGAACTCCTGCGCGGGCAAGCCTTCGGCCAGCTGCTCGACCCCGGCCGCCGGCAGCTCCAGCGCCCGCGCCACCCCCTGGTGGCGCTCGCCGCTCGCCTGCAGGAAGCGCACCGAGCCGGCCACCGTCGCTTCCGGCCCGTGCTCGAGCACGACCTCGGCCCGCAGAGTGTCCCTGGCCCACGGATTGTGCGCCGCGTAGGCCGGCGGGTAGACGATCCCGTGTGGGGTCGGCGTCGCGTTCTTGGTCGCCCCCGGCGTGTAGGGGTAGAGCGCGTAGCCCTCGTACAGCAGCGACTCGACCAGCTGCTCGACGCTCATCGGTCCAAGAGCCTTTCCAACGCCGCCTCGAAGGAGGGCAGCCCTTCCTCGAGCTTGAAGCGGCGCAGGCGCTCGATCGTCTCGCTCCCCGCCGCCAGCCACTCGCGGTTCGGGTAGTGCGCGGCGACCATCTCCTCCCAGACCGCGACCGGCATCCGGTAGTTCGTCGACTCTTCCCAGTTCAGCTGGATGATCTGCAGCTGCCCGTCCTCGCCGCGGTAGTAGATGCCGCCGTTGAAGTGGAATACGAGTGGCACCTCGCCGTCGACCAAGGAGTGGAAGTAGTTCGTCGCCGCGATCTCCAGGTCGTAGTTGCAGAGCACCGGCACCTCGACCCGGGTCATCCCCTTGAACGACTGGACCAGGACGTCGACCTTGGCCCAGGACATCGTCCGGGTCGGCGAGCCGATCCGGCCGGGCTCGCCGAGCAGCTCGGTGAGCCGCTCGCGGGTCGCCTCGTCGTAGCGGCGCTGGGCGGGCTCGATCGCGATCTGGACCGCCAGCGAGATCGTGAAGATCTCGAACCCCGAGGGGTCGTTCAGCTCGATGTCGAAGATCAGGTTCGGGGCGACGGCGAAGCGGGGCACCCGGGCGCCCAGCACCTCGAACGTCGGCCGCGGCAGGTTCAGCTCCGGCGAGGCGGCGACGATCAGGTCTTCGGGACGCTCGCCGTTCCCCTCCCAGTCGCTGTGGACGTGCTCGCTCATCGTCCCGCCGGCTGCGCCCGCAGTCGCAGTTCCTCGAGGAAGGCCGGGACGACCCGCTCGACCACGTTGCCACCGGAGATCCCCTCCCACCCTGCCTTGACCGTGCCGACCAGCCGGTAGCACTCGTCGATCGGCGCGATCGCGCACTGCGCCGGGTCCGCCATCCGGTTGACGATCAGCCCCTCGACGTCCTCGTCGAGCGAGTCGAGGATCGGGTTGGCGGCGCAGAGGTCCGCCCAGGCCGAGAGCTCGAGCTCGCACTCGGTCGCGCCGGCCGGGCTCGGGTACATGCCGACGACGCGGTCGACCGAGCTCGAGCGCATGAAGAAGGCGAGGCCGATCGGGATCCGCAGGCTCGCCCAGAGCTCCTCCGAGAGGTCGAGGTCGTCGAGCCAGAGAAAGCGGACCCCGGTGGTTCTATACGGACCCTCGCCAGAGCGCATCGCGACGCAGGGCTCACACGCACAGCGGATGCTGCGTTCCTCGATGTGGAGCAGGTGGCGGTGGTCGTCCGGGAGCTGGGCACCGCAGAGGTCGCAGCGCTCGCCATCCGGGTCGGACGCCGGGCCGTTGCCGGCGAGCGCCCGCAGCCGGCTGATCAGCTCGGGCGGGACGTAACCGGCACCGGCGGCGCTCATCCACCCACCGCCACCGTCACCGCGCCGCCGGACTCCAGCAGCGGCACCGGTTCCAGCAACAGGCGCTCCTCATCCATCGACCGGCCTGCCCGCGGCAGGTAGAAGCGGCGCTCGCAGGAGGGGCAGTCGAGGACACCGCCCTTGAGCGTGCCGGCGGCGATCGGCTCCCCGCAGGCGGCGCAGCGGTCGCGGAAGGCGAGCAGCGACTCCCCGACGTTGGCGAGCGCGATCGGGGTGCCGCCGACCTCGACCCGGCTGACCTCGCCGGCCGGCGGTCTGGGCGCGTCGAGCGGGAGCCAGCGGGAGGAGCCGTTCGTCGACGGCGGGCCGTTGCCGTTCGGCTGGATCACCGGAAGCTCGATCCCCGACGGTGGCGGCAACGGCGCGCGCTCCTCGACCACACCCTCGACCTCGAGCCCGACCAGGTCCGGCGCCGCCTTCTCGAGCGCCTCCTTGATCGCCAGCTCCAAGGTCGAAGCCGATGCCGGGCAGCCGTCGCAGCTGCCGGCCAGCCGCAGTCGGACCACCCCGTCCTCGACGCCGAGGAGCTCGACGTTGCCGTCGTGGGATTCCATGTAGGGGCGGACTTCCTGGAGCGCCTCGCCGACCCGCTGCTCGAGCGGCACCGGATAGAGGTCGTGGATCAAGAGCAGGCTGGCGACGACCGGGTCGGCCACCAGCTTCGCCTTCGCCGCCTCGCCCGCCGCGCCGGCTTCGTCGAGGACGGCGCCGATCTTCGCCAGACCGGCACCGTGCATCTCGAGGATCGCCGCGACCAGCTCCTGCGCGGCGTCGCGAGCCTCCGGGTCCTCGAGCCGCTCGACCCGCACGGAGAGCCGCTGCACCCGCTCCAGCAGCTCCTCCGAAGAGGAGTCGCCGGCTACTGCCGCCGTCGGGACGCTGGCGATCGAGGCGTCCACCTTGCCTCCCTAGGACATACCGGTCGGTTTGTGCAGCACCTTCTTCACCCGACCGCCGCCGGTGTACATGTGGACTCCGCACGGCAGGCAAGGATCGAAGCTGCGAACCGCCCGCATGATGTCGACCCCCTTGAAATCCTCCGGCCCGTTTTCCTCGAAGATCGGGGTGTTTTCCACCGCGTCCTCGTAGGGGCCGGGGGTGCCGTAGCTATCACGTGGATTGCCGTTCCACGGCGTGGGCGGATATGGCTGGTAGTTGGCCACCTTTCCGCCTTTGATCACCATGTGATGCGACAGCACCCCCCTGGCCGCCTCGTGGAAGCCGCAGGACACCGCTTCGTCCGGAACCTTGAAGTCCGACCATGACTTGGTGCGACCGGCGCGGACCTCGCCGAGAGCCCGCTCGAGGTTGTGGAGGCCGATCAGCGCCGAGTAGGCCTCGTGGTAGGCCCGCGCCCGGTCGCGCTCGATCGCGTTCGACTTCGCCGGGATCTTCCACTCCAGCTCCATCTCCGGCTTCGAGGCGGTCCGCGGCAGCGTCATCTTGATGCTCTCACCGGTGGCCTTCGCGTAGCCGAAGTCGACCAGCCCCGCTTTCGCCGTCACCCACTGGCGGGCGAACGGGCCACCGCCGGTGTCGGAGGCGATGTAGGTGTCGGTCCGTTTGTCGTAGATCCGCGGCGAGGCGACCCAGCTGTATTTGTCGCCCCAATCGCGCTTCTGCGGTTTCGGCAGCGTCGTCTTGTTCCACGGGTGACGCTTGTCGACCGGGTTGCCGAGAGGGTCGTGGGTGACGTAGGTCTCCTCGTCGGTCCAGTCGTCGAAGTAGGAGGAGCCGAGCAGGATCCGGATCATCAGGTTGATCTCGACCAGGTCGGTGGAGATCAGCTCGCCGTCGATCACGACGCCGGGCGTGACATAGCGTTTCTGCCCCCAGGCACCCATGTTCTTGTAGTCGTAGTCGACGTAGTCGGGGTCGTCGAAGGCGCCCCAGCAGACCAGGTCGGTACGGCGGAAGCCGACGTCGTCGTACCCGGGTAGCTGCTCGAGGAAGAAGTCGTAGAGGTCGTCGTGCAACGGCACCGACCGCTTCACATAGTCGATGTAGCGCATCAACCGCACGTAGTAGTCGGTGCAGGTCTGGTGGGTGATGTCGGCGCTGACGCCACCCGGCATGATCGTCGACGGGTGGGTGTGGCGGCCGCCGAACAGGCAGTACATCTCACGCGTGTAGCGAGCCACCTGCAGCGTCTCCAGGTAAAACTCGCCGGTGAACGGATTGAGCGCCCGCATGATGTCGGCGATCGTCTTGTAGCCGTGGAGATCGGAGTGCGGCGAGGTCGTGTTCTCCGCGATTTTCAGCAGCTCCGGATTCGTTTCCCGCACCATCTGCTCGCAGAAGTCGACGTTCGCCATGCAGTCGTTGAAGATCGCGTGGTCGAACATGTAGTCGGCGGCCTCGGCAAGGTTGTAGGCGAGGTCGCCGAGCGGCGGCGGCTTCACCCCGTAGGCCATGTTCTGGTTCAGCACCGAGCAGGTGCAGTGGTTGTCGCCGCAGATCCCGCAGATGCGGCTGGTGATGAAGTGGGTGTCGCGCGGATCGATCCCCTTCATGAAGATGTCGAAACCGCGGAACACCATCGAGGTCGAGTAGCACTTGTTCACCTTGCGGGCGTCGAAGTCGATCTCGGTGTGGATGCCCAGGCTGCCGACGATCCGCGTGATCGGATCCCACGACATGTCCTTGACGCCGACTTTTTTCTGCGCCCTGGTGCTGTCTACGGTCGCCATCTGGTTACCACCTCTTCTGATAGCCGGTCGTGAGCGCCGCGCCGCGTTTCCGCCAATCGGGCTCCTTGTCGAACTCGTTCTTGATGTGTCGTTGGCGGAAGTGACGGACGATCGGCCCGTAGCTGAACCGCATGATGTTGGCCGCCGCCCCGCCCCATTTGTCCTCGTCCATGAACGGCATGTACTTGTCGGGGAAGCCCGGCATCGTGCAGGCCATGCAGATCCCGCCGACGTTCGGGCAGCCGCCGATGCCGCTCTGCCAACCGCGCACCGGGACGTTGCATTTGACCACCGGGCCCTTGCAGCCGAGCTTCACCAGGCAGCGGTGGTCGGAGCCGTATTCGGTCGCGAAGTCACCCTGCTCGGCAAAGCCGGCGCGGTTGCAGCCCTCGCGCACGGTCCGCCCGAACAGCCACTTCGGCCGCAGCGCCTCGTCCAGTTCCGGCGCCGGGGCGCGGCCGGCGAGGTGCATCGCCAAGTAGAGCAGCGTCTCGGTCGTGTTGTCGGGCTGGGCCGGGCAGCCGGGGATGCAGACGACCGGCAGGTTGGTCCCGGTCGATTTCCACTTCCAGCCGAGGTAGTCGGGCAGCCCCATCGCCCCGGTCGGGTTGTTCTTCATCGCCGGGATGCCGCCGTAGGTGGCGCAGGTGCCGAGAGCGACGACCGCCGCCGCTTTCGGGGCCAGCCGGTCGACCCACTCGTTGGTGGTGATCGGTTGGCCGGTGTCGGGGTCGTTGCCCATCCCCGACCAGTAGCCGTCGCCGTTGATCTGCTCGTTCGGGATCGAGCCCTCGACCACCAGCACGAAGGGGTCGAGCTTGCCCGCCTCGGCGTCGTACCAGGCCTGCATGAACTCGTCGCCGACCTCGTAGGCGAGGACCGGATTGTGGACCACCACTTTCGGCATCCCGGGAATCGCCTGGGTGATGATGTCCTCGAGGCTGGGGCTGGTGGCGGAGGTCATCGCGACCGAGTCGCCGTCGCAGCTGAGGCCCGTCGTCATCCAGATCACGTGGGCAGTGACCCCATCGGTTTTCGCTTCGTCCGGTACGAACTCGACTGACGCCATCGTCGCTCCTCGCTCTCGCTCAGCAGATCCTCGGCAACGGATCGCCCGCAAGCAGGTCCATCACCCTTCGTCCTCCGAAGGCGGTCTCGACCAGGACCATCCCCGCCGGTTCCGTCTTCACTTCGCCGATCTCCGCCGCCTCCTCGCACCCGGGCACGCAGCGCAGCGCCGACAGCGCTGCCTCCGCCCGCTCGGGGGCGACGAAGGCGACCAGCTTGCCCTCGTTGGCGATGTACATCGGGTCGATCCCAAGCATTTCGGCGGCGCCGTGCACGGCGGCGTCGACCGGTACCGCGGCCTCGCGCACGACCATCGTCACCTGCGAGGCGCGCGCCAGCTCGTTCAGCACCGTGGCGACGCCGCCGCGGGTGGCGTCGCGCATGCAGCGCAGGCCCTCGCCGCCGGTCTCGAGCAGCGCGTCGGCCGCGGGCCAAAGCGAGCAGGTATCGGATTCGATATCGGCGTCGAGCTCGAACTCGCCGCGGGCCAGCATGATCGCGGTGCCGTGGGCGCCGACGGCGCCGGAGACGAGGATCTTGTCGCCCGGCTTGATCGCCGCGGTCGAGAGTCGGGCTCGCGGGTCAAGGCCGCCGATCCCGGTGGTGCAGACGTACATCTTGTCGGCGTGGCCCCGTTCGACCACCTTGGTGTCGCCGGCGATGATCTCGACCCCGGCGGCCGTGGCGGCGGCGGCGACCGCCTCGACCTCGGCCCGCAGCTCACCGGCGTCGAGGCCCTCCTCGAGGATCAGCGAGAGGCTCATCGCGACCGGCCGAGCGCCGGCGACAGCAAGGTCGTTGACGGTCCCGTTGACCGCCAGGTCGCCGATCGAGCCGCCGGGGAAGCGGATCGGCTTGACGACGAAGCTGTCAGTAGTGAGCGCCAGGCCGACGCCGTCGATCTCGACCGTGCCGGCGTCGCCCATCGCATCCAGCGAGGCCGAGGCGAAGGCGGGGGCGAACAATCCCTCGATCAGGGTCTGGGTCGCCTTGCCGCCCGCCCCGTGGGACATCGTCACCTGTGAGTCCTTGAACTTGGGACGCTTGGAGCGGGTCGTCTCGATGATCGAGAGGATCCGCTGCTCGCGGTCGGAGACTGCCGCGTCGGTCACTCAGACCACCGCCCTCTCGCTGGCGAAGCGCCCGTAGTTGTAGTAGGCGGCGCAGGCGCCCTCGGGCGAGACCATGCAGGTGCCGATCGCGTGCTCGGGGGTGCAGGCGGTGCCGAAGACCTTGCACTCCCAGGGCTTGATCACGCCCTTCAGGACCTCGCCGCACTGACAGGCCTTGGGATCGGCGACCCGCACGCCGGGGACCTCGTAGCGGCGCTCGGCGTCGAAATCGGCGTAGGCCTCGGAGAGCTTCAGCCCGCTCTGGGAGATGAAGCCGAGCCCACGCCACTCGAAGTGCGGTCGGAGCTCGAAGACCTCGGCCATCACCTCCAGGGCCCGTAGGTTGCCCTCGTAGGGGACAACCCTGGTGTACTGGTTCTCCACCTCGCAACGACCTTCGCGGAGCTGCCTGAGGATCATCAGGACCGTCTGCAGGATGTCGAGCGGCTCGAAGCCGGCGACGACCAGCGGTTTGCCGTAATCGGCGGGGATGAACTCGAAGGGCCGGGCGCCGACCACGGTAGCGACGTGCCCCGGCCCGATGAACCCGTCCAGCCGCAGGTCGGGCGAGTCGAGCAGCGCCCGCAGCGGCGGCACGATCGTGACGTGGTTGCACATGCAGGAGAAGTTGGCGATGCCCTCGGCCTTGGCCCGCTTCATCGTCAGCGCGGTCGAGGGCGCAGTGGTCTCGAAGCCGATCGCGAAGAAGACCACCTCGCGGTCGGGATTCGCCTTGGCGAGCCGCAAGGCGTCCAGCGGCGAATACACCATCCGCACGTCGGCTCCCTCGGCCTTGGCCTCGAGTAGCGACTGGGTCGAGCCCGGGACCCGCATCATGTCGCCGAAGCACGCGAAGATGACGTTCGGATCGCGGGCGATCGCGATGCCGTCGTCGACCCGGCCCATCGGGATCACGCAGACCGGGCAGCCGGGCCCGTGGACGAGCTCGACGTTCTCCGGCAGCAGGTCGTCGACCCCGTATTTGTAGATCGAATGGGTGTGGCCGCCGCAGACCTCCATCAGCTTGTAGTGGCGGTCGGGGTCGACCGCGGCGACGATCTCCCCGGCCAGGACCTTGCCCAGCTCGGCGTCGCGGAACTCCTCGACGTATTTCACGCCACCGCCCTCCCGATCGCGGTTCCGGCGTGGACCAGCAGGCGGTCGCCGGGGGCGACCGGCTCGACCAGCGCCGTCTCGACCGTGCTCTCGGCGGCGTCGGCGGTCGTGGTCGCGCAGAGTGCCAGGCCGCGAACAGGGTCCACCCGCAGCACCTCCATCGGGATCGCCTCGTCTCCGCAGGTGATGCAACCGGTCGTGTGGTCGCAGGTCTGCGGAGCGAGGTCCGTCATGTCAGCTCCTGACCCTCACTCGATCGCGCTCGCCTTCAGCTCCTCGAGCTCCTGCTCGTAGTCGGCGCCCATACCCTCCAGCAGGCGCCGGGTCGCCAGCGCCTCCTCCTCGTCGACCTTGGAGATCGCGAAGCCGACGTGGATCAGCACCCAGTCGCCCGGGCCGACGCCTTCGCCTCCCTCATCGAGAAGTCCGATATTGACGTTGCGGCGGACCCCCGCGACATCCACCTTCGCGAGCCGATTGGCCTCGTCGACGATTTCAAGGACCTCACCTGGAATTGCCAGGCACATTCTCAACCCACTCCCGTGTCGAGTCCCGTTACGGGGCGCACTCTTTCCCGGAGCCCGCAAGAGTTGGTATAGACCCCGTCCGTGCCCAAGTCAAGCGTGGTCACGGCCCGTGCTTGGATCGGAATCCTCTACAAGAGGCTGCCGCGCGGAGGCACTGCCCAGACCCTTTTCGCGAAGGCGAGGGCGGTCGCCGGCTCGAGCTCGGCGACGCGGTCCACCTCGCTTCGCCGCAACTCTTCGGCCAGCTCGCGCCAGGCCAACGCCACGCCCGCGACCTTCGCCAGCGGGCCCCAACTGCCCGCTTCGCCGAGCTCCTCAGAGCGCTGCCGGGCGTCGGCCGCCGTCACCTCTCCGAACGGTTTGTAGGCGCCGTCGCAGAAGACCTTCTCGTTGAGTGGGTCACGATCCGCTATTGACACAGTGTTGCAGTAGGCATACGTTCGCGGCTCGGGTGTTGCCGCCTTTCCGCGGCGAACGAAGGAGGCTGTGATGGAGGCCATCACCGCACGTCGTCCTGTGCTCACGCGCTGGCAGCGGGTGAGAGGTGGACTCGATGCGGGCCAATGGCGAACGGTCTTCGGAATGGCGGCGGTCGTGCTCGGCCTCCACGTCGTCGGCTTCGTCCTGCTCTTCGCCGTCGTCGCTCCCAACGACTACACGCTGGGCGCCTCGGGAGCCTTCACCGTCGGGATCGGCTTCACCGCCTACACGCTGGGGATGCGCCACGCCTTCGACGCCGACCACATCTCGGCGATCGACAACACCACCCGCAAGCTGATGAACGAAGGCAGGCGGCCGATGAGCGTCGGCTTCTTCTTCAGCCTCGGCCACTCGACGATCGTCTTCGTCCTGGCCTTCCTGTTCGCGATCGGCATCAGGGCCCTGAGCGGGCAGGTCTCGAACGAAAGCTCGACCCTCCACAACGTCACCGGCTGGATCGGCACCGGCGTCTCCGGCACTTTCCTCTACGTCATCGCCGCCCTCAACGTCGTGATCCTGGTCGGCATCCTGCGGGTGCTGGGCGAGATGAAACGCGGCGAATACGACGAAGCCGAGCTCGAACACCAGCTCGACAACCGCGGCTTGATGAACCGCTTCTACAAGCGCTTCACCGGGGCCATCACGGAGCCCTGGCAGATGTATCCGATCGGCGTCCTCTTCGGCCTCGGATTCGACACCGCGACCGAGGTGGCCCTCCTCTTCCTCGCCGCCGGCGCCGCGGGGGCCGGCCTCCCCTTCTACGCGATCCTCTGCCTGCCGATCCTGTTCGCCGCCGGGATGTCGCTGCTCGACACGATCGACGGCTCGTTCATGAACTTCGCCTACGGCTGGGCCTTCTCCAAACCGGTGCGGAAGATCTTCTACAACCTCACCATCACCGCGCTCTCGGTGTTCGTCGCCCTGGTGATCGGCTCGATCGAGATCTTCTCCCTCGTCTCCGAAAAACTCGGCCTCACGGGTGGCCTCTGGGACTGGCTGGGCGCGCTCGACCTCAATACGATCGGCTTCGCGATCGCCGGGATGTTCGTCGCCACCTGGGCGCTGGCGCTGGCTATCTGGCACTTCGGCAACATCGAAGCGCGCTGGACCGCCCAGATCAAGCAGTCGGGCGATGACTGAGCCCGCCGTCACCCCGATCCGCGAATACGGCGGCATCGAGGATGTCTTCGACGCCCTTCGCGCCGAGGGACATCGCGTCACCACCCCCTGCCGGTTGGTGCTCGAATCGCTGTTCCGAGCCGACGGCCCGATCTCGACCCAGCAGATCGTCGAAGACGCCCCGGCCGCCGACTTCGAGCCGAGCTCGGCCTACCGCAACCTGGAGCGACTCGAGCAGCTGGGGATCATCCGCCACGTCCACCTCGGCCACGGTCCCAGCCTCTACATGCTGGTCGGCACCGGCGAAAAAGAGTTCCTCCTCTGCGAACGCTGCGGCAAGGTCAGGAGCGTCGACCCGTACGAGCTCGACCCCCTGCGCGAGCAGATCGAGCGCGGCTTCGGCTACCGCGCCCACTTCGGTCACTTCCCGATCGTCGGCCTCTGCGCGGCGTGTGCCGGGGACGGCCAGTGAGCGGCTTGGATTTGATATCCATGGCGGCGCCGGCGCGACCGAGGCGATTCAAACCAGCCCCCTCCCGGATTGGGCACTCACACCGTTGAGTGCCCAATCCCCACATATCGCCGCATATCCGAGCGTATATCGGAGTCCGCCAGCGTCTGAAAACACTGCACATCTGGCTTTCTAGAGCAGCAGATGGGCGCCAAGCACTCCGTCCGCCGGAGAACCTGGGCGGCATCGATCTCTCGCCCGTTGTCGCCGAGATCCACGAGCGCGATCCGATCCGGGTCCTCGCGCCAGCGCCGAACCCACAGTCGCGGCAGCGAACCCGCCGCG
>JBOGYZ010000099.1:0-6228 GCA_050697015.1 Solirubrobacterales bacterium | reverse complement strand
GACCTCGGACGGGCGGGGCGGCCGGCACAACACCCGTCCCTCCCCCCGGTAACCAACCACCTAAAGGGTGCGCGGGGGTGGGGCCTGCATCAGCTCGACGCGGTGGCCGCCGGGGGCGGTGGCGAGGGCACGGGGCTCGTTCCAGTGTTCGCGGCGGCGCTCGACTGCGAAGCCGTGCTCCTGGAGGCGGGCGAGGGTGGCGTCGATGTGGGGGCAGACGACGGCTACGTGGGCGCGGGGCGGAACGGTGGGGTCGTCCTCGTGCATGAGGTGGATCTGGGTGCCGGCGGATTCGAGCCAGGTGAAGCCGCCGTCGAAGGGGTCCGGGACCTGAGTGAAGCCGAGGATGGTGAAGAACTCGACCGTGCGCTCGAGATCGGCGGGAGAAACCTCGATGCCGGCGTGCTGGAGCATCAGGAGGTGCGTGTGGACCTTCGGGCGCGCATCGGAGGGGGAGCGAGAGCCGGCATCAGAACAGGAGCGAGATTAGGGCAGCCACGACCACTATCGCGGTCGACCAGGTGATCGCCTCGGCGACGGTGCGGTTGTCGAGCCCGTAGGCATGGGAGACGATCATCGCGTTCAGGCCCGTCGGCATCGCCGACATCAGCCGGTAGGCGGAGGGCAGGTCGATCAGCGGCGCCGCCAGGAGCATGAGGATCGCCGGGCCGAGCGCGAGGCGGGTGACGACCGCGAGGACTACCGGTCTATTGATCGGCGGCGGGATCGGGAGCTCGCCGTGCTCGGCCCCCTCGGCCAGGGTCGCGCCGACGGCGAAGAAGCCGACCGGTAGCACCGCGATCGCCAGCACCTGCGAGGCGTCGACGAGGAAGTTTGGCGCCAGCGCCCGTGGGGCGAGCAGGCCGAGGATCGCCGCGTAGAGGGGCGGATTGCGGGTGAGGAAGGCCTTCGCGCGCTCCTTAAGCCCTTCGCCCGCCTTGTCGCCGAAGGCCGCTCCCACCCCGAACGCGCCCAGCATCAGCACCGGCCCCGCCACGAGGACGTCGTAGAGCACCCCGGTCGAGAGGTGATCGTGGCCGAGCAGCGCGACGGTCAGCGGGTAGCCGAGGTAGGTCGTGTTGGAGACCGTCGCGGCGACGATGACCGCGCCGGTCTGCGGCCGCGAGAGGCCGAGCACCCGGCTGGCGACGAACCAGGCGAACGTCCCGATCAGGACCATCGTCACCAGCGCCAGCAGGATGCCGACCGCGTTGTCGAGGCTGATCGACGCCTTCGCCAGGTTGAAGAAGATGACGATCGGGACCGCGACGTAGAGGATCAGCCGCAGGAGGCGGCGCGCGAGGGCGATCGCGGAGGTCGGATAGCGGTGCTCGGCGCCGACCCCCACCGCGGTGCCGGCGATGATCAGCGCGGCGGTAAGCAGGACGCCCATGGAGGCGACAGATATAGCGGCCGCGCGGACCGGGTGCTTGGCGGTCTAGAAGAGCGAGCTGCCCGCGTGGGTCGCGAAGTCGACCAGCGGCTGGGGGATGACGCCGAAGAAGACGGTGACGGCGGCGGCGGCGACGGCCGGGGCGACGAGGTACCAGCGGCGGCCCGCCTCGGGGTCGACCGGGTCGGCTTCCGGCGAGGCGCCGGAGATGACGGGGGTCGCCCTGGCGCCGGCGGGGCTCTCGCCCGGGCTCATCCACATCGCCGCGACCACCCGCAGGTAGTAGGCGAGCGAGATCATCGTGCCGACGGCGATGAAGACGGCGAGCCAGGTGAAGTTGCCTTCGACCAGCGCCTCGATCAGGTAGAGCTTGCCGATGAAGCCCGCGGTCGCCGGGAGGCCGGCGAGGGCGAGCATCGAGATGGTCAGCGGCCAGGCGAGCGCCGGGCGCTCGGCGCCGAGCCCCCGCACGCCGCGGATGCTGTCGCCGAACGGCGTTTCCCGCTCGCGGGCGACGATCACGGCGAAGGCCGCGAGGTTCATGAAGAGGTAGGTGGCGAGGTAGAAGACCAGCGAGCTGAGGCCCTTTTCGGAGGCGACGACGATGCCGCCGAGCATGTAGCCGGCCTGCGCCACGCCGGAGTAGCCGAGGAGGCGCTTCAGCGAGTCCTGGGCGATCGCGCCGACGTTGCCGACGACGATCGAGATTGCCGCCAGGATCGCCAGGCCGGTCTGCCAGTCGCCGGTCTCCGGGCCGAGGGCGACGACGAAGAAGCGGATGAAGACGGCGAACGCGGCCGCCTTGGTCGCCACCGCCATGAAGCTGGTGATCGGGGTCGGCGCCCCCTGGTAGACGTCCGGCGTCCACTGGTGGAAGGGGGCGATCGAGGTCTTGAAGGCGAGGCCGACGGTGGCGAGGGCGATGCCGATCAGGATCAGCGGGTCGTGCAGCATCCCTTTGACTTCGATGCCGTGGGCGATGCCGGCGAAGTCGGTCGAGCCGGTGCCGCCGTAGATGAAGGCCATCCCGTAGAGCAGCGTCGCCGAGCCGAGCGACCCGACGATCAGGTACTTCAGCCCCGACTCGAGCGAGCCCTCGCGCCGCAGGTTCGTGGCGCAGAGGATGTAGAGCGGTATCGAGAGCGTCTCCAGCGCGACGAAGAAGGTGACCAGGTTCTCGGACTGCGCCAGCAGCACCATCCCGAGCACCGAGCCGATCAGCAGGGCGTAGTACTCGCCGTGCCCAGCTTCGTCGGCGGCGCGCTCGCGGATCGACAGGAGGACCGTGGCGAAGGCGCTCAGGATCGCGATCAGCGAGATCGAGATCGCCAGGTTGTCCAGCCGCAGCGCCCCGGCGACGAGGCTGATGTTGTCGTTCCAGTGCCAGAGCAGCAGGCCCGCGGTCGCGCCCAGGGTCAGCACGGTCAGCCCCGGCGCCCAGCGCTTGGTCGGCCCGAAGACCCCGCTCATCAGGATCACGACGAGGCCGACGGTCAGCGCGATGACCGGCGCGATCCCGGCGTAGTCGACGTGGGGGGCTACGAAGCCTTCGCCTGCCATTACTTGGTCACCGCCAGTTCTTCTTCTTCGGAGGACGAGGGGGAGGAGGACGATCCACCGGTCACCGCGGACACCGACTGCTGCACGCTCGGATCGGCTCGATGGAGGATCAGCTGCGGGTAGAGCGCCAGCGCCAGGATGCAGAGGACGAGCGGCGCGAGGATCACGCCGTCGCGGAGGCTGATCTCCCGCGAGGCGACCCCGTCGGGCTTACGGTTGTGCATCGTGCCCTGGTAGAGGCGCAGCGCGTAGTAGGCCGACATCGCCACGCCGGAGATCGCGATGACGGCGAAGACGATCTTCGACTGGAAGAGCCCGTTGAGGATGTAGAACTCGCCGATGAAGTTGGCCGACCCGGGCATCGCCAGGGTCGCCAGGGCGACTATCAAAAATAGACTTGCCAGGACAGGTGCCCGCATCGCCATCCCGCCCATCGAGCGCAGGTCCTCGGTGCCGGTCCGCTCGACCAGGATCGCGACGATGATGAAGAGCGGCGCGACGACCAGGCCGTGGTTGACCATCTGCAGGATCGCCCCGTCCGAGCCGTCGGCCCGCAGGGCGAAGATCCCGGCGGTGATGAAGCCGAGCTGCGCCACCGAGGAGTAACCGGCGATCAGCCGCACGTTGGTCTGGGTGAAGGCCATCACCGAGCCGTAGAGGATTGAGGCCAGCGCGACCAGCAGGATCACGGTCTGGAACTGCGCGGTCGCCTGCGGGAAGAGCGGCAGCACCACCCGCAGGAACCCGTAGGCGCCGACCTTCGCCAGCACCCCGGAGAAGACGACCAGCACCGGCAGCGGGGCCGCCCGGTAGGCGTCGGGCATCCAGCCGTGCACGAGGAAGGCGGGCATCTTCACCAGGAACGCCGCGGCGAAGAACCAGAAGATCCAGCGCTGGCTACCGAGCGGCAGGCCTTGGTGCTGGATCGCTTCGATCGAGAAGGTGAGGTGGCCGCCGTGCGCCGAGATGATCGCCGTGGCGATCGCGCCGACCAGCATCAGCAGCGAGCCGACCAGCGTGTAGATCATCATCTTCAGCGTCGCCTGCGGCGCCGTCGGCCCGCCTTCGGCCGTGCGGTCGATGCCCCAGGCGCCGAAGAGGAAGTAGAACGGCACCAGCATCAGGTCGAAGAAGAGGACGAAGAGCAGCAGATCCTGGGACAGGAACGAGCCGAGCGTCGCCGTCTCCGCCGCCAGCATCAGGAAGAAGAAGAGTTGCGGGCGCTCCTCCTGGCGGAACGCCGCGAAGGCGATCCCGCCGGTCCAGAGGACGGCGGTCAGCAGCACGAGGAAGAGGTTCAGTCCGTCGATCCCGAGGCTGTAGTTGACGCCGAGCCCGGAGATCCAGGTCGTGTTGACGGTGTCCTGGAGGCCGGCGGCGCCGTTGTCGAAGCCGAAGGCCATGATCACGCCGATCACCAGCGTCGCCACCGCGCCGGCGGTCGCCCACCAGCCGACGAGCCGCTTGGGCAGGAAGAAGCCGACGAAGCCGACCGCGAGGGGGAGCCAGAGGAGTGCGTTGATCATGACTGGTGGATGAGGAAGTAGAGGGCCAGGCCGACGGCGCCGAAGATGAGGAAGAGGCCGTAGGTGCGGACGATGCCGTTCTGGGCGGCGCGGACGATCGCCCCGGCTCGGCCGACCGTCTCCTCGGTGCCGCCGGTGATCCCGCCGTCGATCACGAAGCGCTCGAAGACGTTGTTGGCGAAGCGGCCGATCGCCAGCGCCGGGCGGACGATGAGGATGTCGATCGCCTCATCGAAGTACCACTTGTTGTAGAGGAAGGTGTGCACCTTGGAGAAGCGCTCCTGCAGGCGGCGCGGCGTCTCCGGGCTGGCGACGTAGAGGTAGTAGGCGATGCCGATCCCGGCGAGCGAGATCACCGCGCCGATCAAGAGGCCGAACCAGGCGGCGCCGTTCGACGGGTGGATCGCCGCCAGCGGCGAGTCGGAGAACACCGGATCGAGGAAGTGGGTGACGGCCTCGTCGACGCCCGGCACCTGGATGAAGCCGGCGAACAGCGCCAGGAACGCGAGCACGCCCATCGCGATCTTCATCGGCGGCGACTGCTCGGCGATGTGGTGGTCCTCACCGGGGAAGCCGATGTCGGTGTCCTCGACCTCACCGGTTTTCGGGTTGGTCGGTGCCTCGGCGTGGACGACGTGGCCGGTGTCGATCAGGTGCTGGGCCTCGGCGCAGGGGTCGCCGCGCAGGACCCGGAAGATCAGCCGGAAGGTGTAGATCGCGGTCAGCAGCGCGCCGAAGTAGCCGAGGACCGTGAAGATCAGGTACATCCCGCCGCGCGCGGAGGCGTAGGCGAGGATCTCGTCCTTGGAGAAGAAGCCCGAGGTGAGCGGGAAGGCGGCGAGCGCCAACCCGCCGCAGAGCATCGTCACCGAGGTGAATTTCATCGCCTTGCCGAAGCCGCTCATCTTGTCGATGTTCTGCTCGTTCGCCATCGCGGCGATGATCGAGCCGGCCGCCATGAAGAGGAGTGCCTTGAAGAAGGCGTGGGTCATCAGGTGGAACATCCCGGCGCTGTAGGCGCCGATCGAGACGCCGACGATCATGTAGCCGATCTGGCTCATCGTCGAATAGGCGATCGCGCGCTTCAGGTCGGTCATCACCAAGGCGATCGTGGCGGCGACGAGGAGCGTCGCGAGGCCGATGAAGGCGCCGATGTCGGCGGCGGTCGGGGCGAGGACGAAGAGGACGTGGGTGCGGGCGATCAGGTAGACGCCGGCGGTCACCATCGTCGCCGCGTGGATCAGCGAGGAGACCGGGGTCGGGCCCTCCATCGCGTCCGGCAGCCAGGTGTGGAACGGCAGCTGCGCCGACTTGGCGAAGGCGCCGACCAGGAGCAGCAGGCAGATCGCGGTCACCGTCCACTCGTTGGTGTGGAAGACCTGCGGGGCCTTGGCGAAGACTTCGGTGTATTCGAAGGTGCCGAGCTGCTGGAAGATCAGGAAGGCGGCCAGGGTCAGCCCGATGTCGCCGACGACGTTGATCACGAAGGCCTTCATCCCGGCGCGCGTCGCCGTCGTCCGTCGGTACCAGAAGCTGATCAGCGCGTAGGAGGCGAAGCCGACGAAGGCCCAGCCGACGATAAGCAGGACGAAGTTCCCCGCCAGCACCAGCAGGAGCATCGAGAAGACGAAGAAGTTGAGGTAACTGAAGAAGCGGTGATAGCCCTCGTCGGACTGCATGTAGCCGAACGAGTAGAGATGGATCAGGGTCGAGACGCCGGTCACCACCAGCACCATGAAGACCGAGAGC
>JBOGYZ010000098.1:0-30023 GCA_050697015.1 Solirubrobacterales bacterium | reverse complement strand
AGCCGAGCCCGAGCATCCAGCGCCAGCCTTCGATCCCGTCGAAGGCGAGGCCGACGAGGTAGGCGACCAGGATCCCGATCGTCACCGCCAGCTGGAAGAAGCTGACCAGGCGCCCGCGGCTCTCCGGCGGCGCGATCTCGGAGATGTAGACCGGGGAGGCCGCCGAGGCCAGCCCGATCGCGACGCCGATGACCACGCGGGCGACGACCAGGACGCCGAGCCCGGGCGCGGCGGCGCTGGCCAGCGCGCCGACGATGAAGACCGCGGCGGAGAGCAGGATCATCAGGCGCCGGCCGTAGGTGTCGGCAGCGGGTCCGGCGATCGCCGCTCCGCCGACCGCGCCGATCGGCACCGCGGCGACGACCAGCCCCTGGGCGAAGCTGCCGAGGCCGAAGTCCCCCTTGATGAAGAGGAGCGCGCTGGCGATGACGCCGGTGTCGTAGCCGAAGAGCAGCCCGCCGAGTCCAGCGATCGCTGCCGTCAGCACCACGTTGCGCCGCGCTCGCCGCGCGGAAGCCTCCGACCCGTTCATCCCCGCGGGCACCCTATCCGTCCGAGCCGCTGCCTAGCGTGCGCCGTGGTCGTGGGGACCCTGCCCCTCCCGTGACCAGCGACCGGGGCGCAGTTATCTGCGGGAGCCGGGCGTCGCGAGCACTCCCCGCGAGTTAGGTGCCGTGACTAGCCCGCCCGATCCCGCCCTTGCGAGGTGAGCGGTGCGCCATGCGCCCGCTCACCACGCCCCGTGTGGGACGATGCCCGCGTGGGGGAGGAGGTTCGCTACGAGCGTGTCGGCGCCGCCGCGGTGCTGACGATCGACCGGCCGGAGCGCCGCAACGCCGTCGACGCGGCGACCGCGCGGGCGCTGCGCGCCGGGCTCGAGCGCTTCGAGGCCGACGACGACGCGCGTGTCCTGGTCCTCACCGGGGCCGGGGGAGAGGCCTTCTGCGCGGGCGCCGACCTGAAGGCGATGGACCTGGAAGTCGACGACCCGGCCGGGCCGATGGGCTTCAGTCGCCTCGCCGCGTCGAAGCCGACGATCGCCGCGATCGACGGCTGGTGCCTGGCCGGCGGCCTCGAGCTGGCCCTCTGGTGCGACCTGCGCCTGGCCACGCCGGGGTCGACCTTCGGCTGCTTCGAGCGGCGCTGGGGGGTGCCGCTGATCGACGGCGGCACGCAGCGGCTGCCGCGGGTGATCGGGCTCGGGCGGGCGCTTGACCTGATCCTCAGTGGGCGCCCTGTCGGCGCCGAGGAGGCCGAGCGGATCGGGCTCGTCACGTCGATCACCGCGCCCGGCGCGCACCTCGAGCGAGCGCTGGTGCTCGCCGATTACCTCGCCGCCTTCCCCCAGGACACGATGCTCGCCGACCGCCGCGCCGCGATCGAGGGACTCGGCATGCCGCTCGCCGACGGCATCGCGCTGGAGCACCGGCTCGGCCGCGAGACGCTCGCCACCGCCGCCCGCGGGGCCGGCCGCTTCGCCTCTGGAGTGGGCCGCCACGGCGCCCCGGCGTCGCCCGGATCCTGAGGTTCGCGATCCGGCCGATCCGGGTAGCAAGGGTCGAGGGGATCGAGTGTAGGACCTGGTTCCTGCGCTCAAGAAAGCCCAAGTTGAAGTTGGATCAGTTCCGGTACCGTGCTGTTCGTGGCTCAACGTCAATCGATGCGACCGCCCCCTGGGCGCCAGCGCCTTTCACGCGAGTTCATCGCCCGTCACCAGCGGGCGCGGATCGTCAGCGCCCTCGCCGAGGAGACCATGGACCGCGGGTACCGCGCGGTCACCGTCGCCGACATCGTGCGCCGCGCCGGGATCGCCCGCAACACCTTCTACGACAACTTCGCCTCGAAGGAAGACTGCTTCCTCGCGACCCAGGACTTCGCGGTCGAGGAATCGCTCGCGCGGATCGTCGAGGCCGCGTCGGAGGTCGAGGGCTGGGAGGAGCGCCTCGCCGCCGGGCTCGGCGCCTTCCTCAAGTACGTGGCCAACGAACCCGCCCTCGCCCGCACCTGCATCGTCGAGGCGCTCTCCGCCGGCGAGGCCGCGCAGGAGCGCTACGAGCAGTCGCTGCAGGCGTTCGTGCCGCTGCTGCGGCTGGGCCGCGAGTCGTCGGCCGTCGGGGAAGACCTCCCCGACACACTCGAGGAGACGATCGCCGGCGGCATCTTCTGGGTCATCTACCAGCGCATCGTCCTCGGTGAGACCGAGCAGATCGAGTCGCTGCTCCCCGACCTCGTCGACTTCGCCTTGACCCCCTACATCGGCGCCGAGTCGGCGCAACGGGCCACGGCCCGGTTGTAACCGATAGGTATCGTCGCCTCGTGGCTCTCGATCCAGCCGACGCTGCCGAGTACCCGCCGGAGCTTTCGCGCCTGCCCCCCGGCCGGCACGGGCTCCCGCGGGACTTCGTCGTCCACAACCAGCGCGAGCGTTTGATCGCCGGCCTCGCCGAGGCGGTTGCCGAAAAAGGCTACGGCGGCACCACGATCGCCGACATCACCCGCCACGCGGCGGTTTCGCGGCGCACCTTCTACGAGCACTTCGAGGGCAAGGACGAGTGCTTCGTCGCGGCTTTCGACACGGTCACCGAGCAGATGCGCGAGCGCGTCGACGAGGCCTACAAGGCCGAGGACGAGTGGCCCGCCGCGCTTCACTCCGGGATCGAGGCGATGCTCGTCTTCCTCGCCTCCGAACCGAACCTGGCGCGCCTGGCGATGGTGGAGGCCCTGGTGGCGGGTCCGGTCGTGGTCGAGCGCTACGACGCCGCCGTGCAGACGTTCCTCCCCTACATCACCGCGGGCCGCGAGGGCGCCTCCAAAAAAGTCCTCAAGCACCTCTCCGACTCGACCGAGGAAGCGCTGGTCGGCGGCATGGTCTCCCTCGTCTCCCGCCGCATCGTCGCCGGCCAGACCGAGGACCTCGAGACGCTCCTCCCCGATCTCACCGAATTCACCCTCACGCCTTTCGTCGGCAGCGACAAGGCCTCCCGGGTCGCCCGCGACTGACACCGGCATCTAGCCTCGCCGCCCGAACATGTGGCCGCTGGGGGCGACGGCGCGGAGCTCGGCGACCGCATGCTCGCGATGCTCGCGGACTCTGGGACGGGGCTTGGGACGACGTCTTGGCGGCAGCTCGGTCCGCTCCAGCGCGGCGACGTGCGTCACGACGACGTTGATCGTCCCCTCGCGGCGCTCCAGCTTCCCCTTCGCCCGCAGGAGGGGCGCGGCGCGGACCAGGGAGCGGTGGCGGTCGTAGACCGGCGGCGGCACGATCAGGTTGACGGTGCCGCGCTCGTCCTCGAGCAGCATGAAGACGATGCCCTTCGCGGTCTCCGGGCGCTGGCGGGCGACCACCATCCCGGCCACCTCGACGACGGCGCCGTCGCGGGTCTTCGCCAGGTCCGATGAGCGCAGGATCTTCGGGTCGAGGCCTGGGCGCAGCATCTCCAGCGGGTGGCGTCCCAAGGTGAGGCCGGTCGACCGGTAGTCGGCGATCAGCTTGCCCCACTCGCCGAGCGGCTCCAACTCCGGCGGCGCAGGCGGCTCGATCGGCAGCGCCAGCTGCGTCGCCCCGCCGGTCGTCCGTCCCGCCCCGGTCACCCCGATCTGCCAGAGCGCCCCACGGCGCTCGCCGTCGCCGTCGGCCGGGATGCCGTCGAGCGCCCCCGCCCAGGCCAGCTTTTCGAGGCTCGGCAGGCCCGCCCCGGAGCGCGAGGCCAACTCGGCGATCCCCCGGTAGGGCCCGCCCCGTTCGCGCTCTGCCGCCAGCGCCTCCATCTCGTCCTTGCGCACCCCCTTCACGTAGCCGAGGCCGATCCGCACCTGCAGGCCGCCGCGCAGCTCCGGGTCCTCGCGCGGGGACTCGACGTGGCAGAGCGCGCGGCTGACGTTCGCGTCCGGCGGCGCCACGCGGATGCCGCGCCGCTGCGCCTCGTGGACGAGCGAGTCGGGCGGGTAGAAGCCCATCGGCTGCTCGTTCAGCAGCGAGCAGAGGAACTCGGGCGCTTTGTGGACCCGCAGCCAGGTCGACTGGTAGGCGAGCAGGCCGAAGGCCGCCGAGTGCGCCTTGGGGAAGCCGAAGCCGGAGAAGCCCTGGATCTGCGCCCAGACACGCTCGGCGATCTCCGGCGCGACGCCGCGCTCCGCCGCGCCCAGCACGAAGTGCTCGTGATGGGACTCGATCGCCTGCAGCGAGCGCTTCTTGCTCATCGCCCGCCGCAGCCCCTCGGCCTCCGAGGAGGAGAAGCCCGCGAGCGCCATCGCCACCTCGATCACCTGCTCCTGATAGACGATCGTCCCCAGCGTCTCCTCCAGCACCGGGCGCAGCAGCGGGTGCTCGTAGGGGACCTCGAAGCCCGGTTCCTCGCGGAGGCGCTTGCGGCGTTCGATGTAGGGGTGGATCGCGCCGCCCTGGATCGGCCCGGGGCGCACCAGCGCCACCTGGACGGTGAGGTCGTCGAGGTTCCGCGGCTGGGTGCGGGGGAGCATCTGCATCTGGGCGCGGCTCTCGATCTGGAAGACGCCGGTGGTGTCGGCGGCGCGGATCGATTCGTAGGTCGGCTCGTCGTCGAGGGGGATGCGGGAGAGGTCGAGCCGCTCGCCGCGGCTGCGGCCCAGCTCCTCGACCGTGCGCTCGACCGCCGAGAGCATCCCGAGCCCGAGCAGGTCGATCTTCAGGAAGCCCGCGTCGCCGCAGGAGTCCTTGTCCCACTGGACGATCTGGCGCCCCACCATCGCTGCCGGGACCACCGGGCAGACGTCGATCAGCGGCCGGGTCGAGATCACCATCCCGCCTGGGTGCTGGGAGGCGTTGCGGGGGAGGCCCATGATCTCGCCCGCCAGCTCGAGGAGCACCCGCCAGCGTGGCTCGGCGGCGCGCCGCTCCCCGAGCGCCGCGACGAGGTCGCGCTCGATCTCCGCCGAGGCCTCGTGGAAGCCGCACGTCTTCGCGACCTTGTCGATCTCCGCCGGCGGCAGCCCGAGCACCTTGCCGAGGTTCCGGATCGCCCCCTTCGGCCGGTAGGTCGGGAAGGCGGCGACCAGCGCCGAGTGCTCGTGGCCGTAGCGCTCGTGGACGCGGGGGATCAGCACCTCGCGGATGTCGCGGGGGAAGTCGAGGTCGATGTCGGGCATCGAGGCGGTTTCGTCGTTCAGGAAGCGACCGGAGAAGAGGTCGGCCTTCACCGGGTCGACGTGTGAGAGGCCGGTGAGATAACAGACGATCGAGCTGACGCTGGAGCCGCGGCCGCGCCCCGGGGGGAGGACGGCGCGGGCGGAGTCGGGGCCGCGCACCTCCACTGCGACCTCGCGGGCGAGCTCGAGCATGTCGCGGTGCAGGAGGAAGAAGCCGGAGAGGTTGAGCCCGCGGATCGTCGCCAGCTCCTGGGCGAGGCGCGTCTCGGCCTAGACGCGGCGCGGATCGCCGGCGTAACACTCGGCGAGCATGTGCGCGCAGACCCGGGCGAGCTCCCCGTCGGCCGTCTCGTCCTCGGAGCCGGGGTAGCGGTAGCCGAGGTCCTCGGTGAGGTCGAAGGTGAGGCGCTCGGCGAGTCGCACGGTCTCGGCGACCGCGTCGGGGTGCTCGGCGAAGCGCGCGGCCATCGCGGCGGGGGAGGCGAGCGCCGAGGTCGAGTTGCCGCGGCGGAGCGGCTCGCTCGACTCGAGCGTCTGGTTCAGCCCGATCGCGACCAGCGCGTCCTGGAGGTGGGAGCGCGAGCGGGCGTGCGCGTGGACGTTGCCGGTGGCGACGATCGGGACATCGAGCCGCTCGGCGAGCAGCGCGAGCCAGCGGTTACGTGCCCGGTCCCGTCGCCAGTAGGGACGCTGCAGCTCGACCCGGAAGCGGTCGCGGCCGAAGGCGGCGAGGAGCCTGCGCCCGAGCGTCTCGCCGAGCGCGGTGTCCCCACGCTCGAAAGCCCCCGCGAGCGCCCCGTCCCGCGCGCACCCCGACAGGCACACGAGCCCGTCGGAGTGCCGCTCCACTTCCTCGAGCGTCGTCCAAGCCGGTTCCGCCATCCGCGCTGTGCTGTCCCGCGTATGCGAGTGCGCCGCCGTCAAGAGCCGGCACAAGTTCCGATACCCCGCCGCGTCCTCCACCAGCAAGGTCAGATGTTGATGGGCCGAAAAGTGCGCCATACCGTGGTTTTTCGGCCCATCAACACCGTGGTCAACACGGAGGGTCAGCTCGGCGCCGGTGATCGGACGGAGGCCGAGGCCGACGGCGCAGTGGGCGAACTCCATCGAGCCCCAGAGGCCGTCGTGATCGGTCAGCGCCAGCGCCGGATAACCGAGCTCGGCGGCGGCGCCCGCCAGCTCCAGCGGGGTCGAGGCGCCGTCGAGGAAGGAGAACGCCGAGTGGGCGTGCAGCTCGATGTAGGGGGGCGGGGAGCTCATCGTCGCCTCAGGCCCGCTGCCGGAACCAGCGCCCGCTGCCGGGGTCGCGGAAGACGGTGAGCGCGCGGCCGTCGGCCATCGCCAGCTCGAAGTAGTGACGGCGCAAGGGCCGCGGCGTCCACCAGCGGTCCTCGACCAGCCACTCCTCGCGCACCGCCTCGACCGCCGCCGCCGCGACCGAACGCGGGGCGCCCGTGGGATCGGCGTGCACCGCGACCGGCTGCGGCTCGTTGAGTCTGCGCGGCCCGACCATCACGCCGCCCCCGCCGGCGTCCGCCGCGCTCCGCATCTACGTTCCCGCGCTCCCATCACAGCTCCGGGAACGGGGTGAGGAGGTGGCGGCGCTCGGGCACCCGCGACATCGCGTCGACGGGGAGGACGCGCAGCAGGGCGTCGGCGCCCTGGGCGGCGCGCACCTCGCGGATCGCCGCGCCGAGCCGGCGCCGCCGCGGCTCCGAGCCGCCGACCTCCATCACCAGCTGGTCGGCCGCGGGCGGGCCGAAGCCGAGCGCCCGCAGCCGCAACGCTTCCGCCGGTCCCGGCAGCCCCTCCAGCCGCGGCACCAGCAAGCGTCGCAACGATGACGCAGCGGCCGTGGGACGGCCGAGGCCCTGGTCGACGCTCCAGCTGCCGCCGCCGCAGAGCCGTGCCCCGAGGCGCACCCCGAGCAGCGTCCGTCCCTTCCGCGCCGGCGCCGCCAGCAGCCGGTCGATCAGCAGGTGGAGCGCCCGGTCGAGCTGGCTCCCCGCCACCCCTTCGGGCAGTTCGATCTCCTCGACCAGGTCCTCGTGCGGCACGCGCGGGCGCAGCGGCTCCTCTTCGCCGCGGGCGATCCGCAGCGCGCGCAGGCCGAGCGGCCCGAAGCGGTCGGCGACCTGGTCGAGCGTCAGCCGCCGCAGCTCCCCGAGCGTCCCGATCCCCAGCCGCTCCAGCGAGGTGACCAGCTCCGCCGCCCGCCGCGGATCGTCCAGCCGGTCGACCAGCACCGCGGTCGGCAGCGGCCCGAGGAAGCGACCGACCCGCACCGCGCTCACCACCAGCTCGCCGCGTTCGGCGGCGGCCCGCGCCGCGGTCCGGGTCGGCGCCACCCCGATCAGCACCGGCACCCCGACCGCCGCTTTCGCCGCCGCCGTCACCCCGGCGACCTCGCCGCCGTAGAGACTGCGCAGCCCACCGACCGCGAAGAAGACCTCCCCGGCCCTCTCCGTCTCGACCCCGGCGCCGATCCCCTCCAGCGCCCGCGCCACCGCCTCGGTCAGCTCCGCCGCCTCGACCGGATCCTCAGAAGGCTCGCGCCCGGGCCGAAGCCCCCCGGAATGGCCCGGGCGCTCAGGAGTCGCCAGGCGGCAGTCGATGACGCAAGCGATCTCCATACGAACGCACGTTCGCATTCGGCAAGACTACAACTCCACAGACAAACTGTCTCGGATGAGTTCGCGAACGAAATCTTCGAAAGCCGCGACGTCCCGCGTCGCATCGCTCGGGAGCCGGTCCAACTGGATCTCTTCGAACAAGGTGCGGGCGTTGCTCAAGAGCAAGTAGTCGCTGAGATCTTGGTTGGCAGGATGGGCCAACCATCGAAAGACTTTTCGAAGGCTCCGAAAGATCCGCGGCCAGTCTTTTAGTTCCGGCAAAGGGTCGATGTCGAGGAAATCGGGCCACCTGGGACTGGCCTCGAACAGATTTTCATTGCCGAACGAATGGGAGAAGACGAAGCCCGCGGAGGCCAGCGAAGCCGCAGCCTCCTGCACATTTCGCTTCGCGTACGCCGTCGACCGAGCAAGTGCCTGTGCATTCATCCACGGCGTGTCGGTCGCCAGGAGGACCCGAGTTACCTCCGCTCGCACACTGACCCCCAGCAACAATCGCAGGCGAAAAGCGAGATTGATCGGCAGGACGAGGTTCGGTGCCTGCGACTTTCCACTCGGCTCGGACCGCGGTTTCACGAAGCCTTGGGCGAGGAAGGCTGGGTCAGGATCGGAGACCTGGAGGCGAGAGTCGCGGAAGAAAGGCCGAGGTTTCCCGGCATCGCCGGCTTTCGCTTTCAACCGCTCGCGCCGGCGGTTCTGGCCCAGCCATCCGAGCACCGCCTCGACCAGCCTCCGGTCCTCGTCATCGGCGACCAGGTTGCGCAGCCGTTGGACGCTGAGCAGCCGTTCGTTGACGAGCATCCAGTCGAGCACCTCTTCGAACAGCCGGGGTTCCCCGCGTCCGACCTCAAAGGTCAGCAGCAGCAGGGCCTCAGGGTCGGTTGCCCAGGTGTCTTGACGATCCGCGCTCGCCGCCACGCCCATCTGCGCCCACTCATCCCAGAGGAAGTCGACGAGAGCCTTCTGGATGTCGGCCCTAAGTTGAGAGATCGACATTTGTGACTCCGAAGGATTCGAGGGCACCCCGCAGGATCTGGGCGTATCCCTCCGATGGATCTTGGGTCCGGCTCCAGCGCGCGGCGGCGACCAACTCCGCCTCGGTCGGCGCGAGGGCTCGCAGGTCTTGCTCATGCTTGCCGGGGCCCTGGTCGACCGCGGCGTAGAGCTTGAAGTGGATCTGGTCGTAGCGTGAGGCGAGGTAAACCGCGAGACCAGGCCCGTACTCGCGACGCTCGAGCCGATCGACGAATCCCTCGGGGAGTCCGAACGTCAGCAGGCCGGCGGGGCCGGGATTGAGCCACTCGGCCGGGAGCTCGAAGTCCCTCGCGACCAGATCTCCGGCGCTCCGCAGTCCCGGCGGCAGCGGGTCGGCGCTGTCGAGGCCCGCCTCGGAGCGCAGGGCGACGATGTCGATGTCTTTGGTCGTCCGCTTGACCAGTCCCAAGGCCAGCAGGGCGGAGCCACCGATCACGACCAACTCGTAGCGCTCGCCGCGTGCGGCAAGCTGTTCACCCAGCGCCTGGAGCAGTTCTTCGGCTCGATCTTGAGTGATGTCTGACATCTCGAAACGAGACGATAGACATCGCGACCAGATTCAGCGCAAGAATTCGCCCGCGAGGGCTTCGCTCAGGTTCCACAACCGTCGCCGGGCCTCGGGGTCGTAGGCCTGGTCTTCGGCGCGGGCTTCGGCCTCACGGTCGAAGAAGCGGCCGGTGACGCCCTCCAGGGAGGGGCCGGTGGCGAGGTGGACGGTGGAGTCGACGCCGCGGTCGAGGGCGTCCACCGAGGTGCCGCGCTCGTCGAGGACGATCTTGGTCGGCATGAAGGTGGCGGGGTGGAGGGAGTTGACGGTGACGCCGGAGTCGGTGGGGAGGCGGTAGGCGAGCTCGTTGGCGAAGGAGATCTGGGCGAGCTTAGACTGGGCGTAGGCGCGGCGGCCTTCGTAGAGGGAGCGTTCGAGCTGGGGGTCGTCGAAGTCGAGGGAGGCCTGGCCGAGGGAGGCGACCATGACGATGCGGGCGGGCGCCGAGCGTTCGAGGAGGGGGAGGAGGCGGGTGGTGAGGACGAAGCTCGCCAGGTAATTGACCGCGAAGCGCAGCTCGAGGCCGTCGGCGCTCTCCTCGCGGTCCGGCGAGTCGGGCAGGCCGGAGCCGATGCCGGCGTTGTTGATCAGCAGGTGAAGGGCGGGGAGGGCGGCGATCTCGTCGGCGAGGGCGCCCACCTCGGCCAGCGAGGCGAAGTCGGCGCGGTGGGTGTGGATCCTCTCGTTGCCGGTGGCGACGACGATCGCCTCTCTCGCCGCGGCGAGCTTCTCGGCGTCGCGCCCGTGGATGTGAACGGTCATCCCCATCCCGGCGAGCCGCTCGGCGACCGCGCGGCCGAGCCCGTCGGTCGCCCCGGTGACCAGCGCGACGGGGTCCTCCGGCGCGCGGCTCATGGCACCCGCAGGACGATCTTGCCCGCCCCGTGGCTCGCTTCAGCGTGGCGATGGGCCTCCGCCGCCTGCTCGAGGCTGAAGACTTCGCCGACCTCGATCTCCAGCTTGCCCCGCTCGATCAGATCGCAGAGGCCGGCCAGCCCGACCGGGTCGGGCTCGACCAGGATTCCGGTCGAGCGCTGCTTGCGCGCGGCGGCCAGCTCGTGCACCGTCGGGCCGACGCCGCTCGGCACCGTGACGAAGATGCCGCCGGGGCGCAGCACCGCGAGCGAGCGCTCTCCATAGCGGCCGGTGAAGTCGATGATCGAGTCGAGGTCGGCACAGCGCCGGTCGAAGTCGTCGTCGCGGTAGTCGAGGACCTGGCCGGCGCCGAGGCCTTCGAGAAAGTCGGTCTGCTCACGGCGTGCCGTCGCGATCACGTTCGCCCCGCGTGCCGCTGCGACCTGCACGGCGAGGTGACCGACCCCGCCCGCGCCGCCGTGGATCAGCACGTCGTCGCCCTCCTGCACGCGGATCGTGTCGACGACGATCTGCCAGGCGGTCAGCCCGGCCAACGGCAGCGCCCCCGCCTCCTCGACCGAGAACGCGTGCGGCTTGTGCTCGAAGTGGCGCGAGGGCGCGGTCACGTACTCGGCGTAGGCGCCGGCTTCGCGCGGGAACCACGGCATGCCGAAGACTTCGTCGCCGACCTGGAAGCGGGTGACGCCGCCGCCCACCTTGGTGACCTCGCCGCAGACGTCCCAGCCGACGGTCAGCGGCAGGCCGCCCATCGAGGACGACGCCCCCTTGCCCTCACGCGTCTTGAAGTCGACCGGATTCACCCCGGCGGCCTGGACGCGGACCTGGACCTCGGTCGGGATCGGCTCGGGCGTCTCGAGCTCCTCGATCGCCAGGACCTCAGGACCACCGAAGGAGTGCTGGACGATTGCCCGCATCGACCACAGCATAAGCTCGACGGCCTTCGGAAAGCTCTTCGTCTAACGATGGCTTACGATATATCGAGATGCGTTGGTTCTCCAAGATAGCCGTCGATGTCCAGCCCTTGCGCGAGTCGCGCGACTTTCGCCTGGTCACGCTGGGCGCCGTGATCACCGGCCTCGGGTCCCAGGCGGCCCTCGTCGCGCTCCCGTACCAGGTGTTCGTGATCACCGGCTCGGCCTTCCTCACCGGGCTGATCGGCCTCGCCGAGCTGGGCCCGCTGATCGTCGCCTCGCTCTTCGGCGGCGCCCTCGCCGACCGCTTCGAGCGCCGCCGCCTCCTGCTGCTCTGCCAGTACGCCCTGGTCGCGATCGCCGCCGCCCTCGCGGTGGCCGCGGCAACCGGGCCGCCGCCGATCTGGATCCTCTTCGTCCTCGCCGGCGCGATGGCGGGCGCCTCGTCGATCGAGCGGGTCGTGGCCTCGGCGATCGTCCCCAAGACGGTCGCGCCGGAGATGCTCCCTTCGGCGATCTCCCTGACCTACGGGCTCTACCAGCTGACGATGGTCGCCGGGCCCGGCCTCGGCGGCCTCCTGATCTCGGCCTTCGGCCTCACCACGCCCTACGCGGTCGACGCGGTCAGCTGCCTCGGCATGGCGGGCGCGGCGGCGATGATGTCGCCGCAGCCGGCTCCGGTCCGCGCGGTGCAGGAGCCGGTGCTGCGCTCGATCCGCTCCGGCCTCGCCTACCTGCGCAAGCTGCCCGCGGTGACGGCGGGCTTCGTCATGGACCTCTCGGCGATGACCTTCGGCATGCCGCGCGCCCTCTTCCCGGTGCTCGCGCTGACCGTCTACCACGCGGGCGCCGCCGGGACCGGGCTGCTCTACGCCGCCGTCGCGGCGGGCTCGACCGTCGCCGCGCTGACCACCGGCTGGATGCGCCACGCGCGCTACCTCGGCCGCATCGTCCTCGTCTGCGTCGCCTGCTGGGGGATCTTCATCGCCGGCGCCGGGTTCGTCGACAACATCTGGCCCGCCGCCTTCCTCTTCGCCCTCGCCGGGGCTGCCGACTCGATCAGCGCGGTCTGCCGCAACACGATGATGCAGACGCTGACCCGGGACGAGATGCGCGGTCGCGTCTCCTCGGTCTTCAACCTCGTGGTCGCGGGAGGGCCGCGTCTCGGCGACGTCGAGTCGGGCAGCGTCGCGGCGATCGCGAGCCCGGCCTTCTCGGTCGTCAGCGGCGGGCTCATCTGCCTCGCCTCGGTCGGCGTGGTCGCGCTGGCCTTCCCCCAGCTCGCCGCCTACGACTCGGCCGAGGTCGGCCGTCCCGGTCCGGCGAGGCAGAGCCTCGAGGCGGAGGCGCTCGAGTCGAGCGAGCTGATCTAGGCGGCCTGACGCTCCAGCGCGGCGTCGTAGTTGATCCGCATCAGCGCGATCACGTCCTCGACATCGGCCTCGTCCTCGATCCGCCGTGCCGCCGGCCCGTGCTTGCCGGGGAAGACCGGGTGCTCGACGATCCGCCCTTCGGCGGCGAGCTCGTCCCAGCGCGTCCGCGGGAAGGAGAAGTGCGCGGCGTGATCGCCGTGCAGGTGGCCGAGCTCCCGATGTCCGAGGCGGAAGCCGTACTCGCCCCGTCTCCCGGGCCCGGCCTCGACCCCGTCCCAACTGGTCACCTCTGCGGTTATGCGTTCGCTTGGTTTCGTCATCTGGTGAAGGTACAAGTTCAAGTAAGCTTGAAGTCAAGCCCGTGTCCAAGCTCCTGACCATCTCCGAGACGTCCCGGCGCAGCGGCGTCGCCTCCTCCGCGCTCCGCTATTACGAAGAGCGGGGCCTGATCTCGGCGGAGCGCGAGGGCTCCGGCCACCGCCGCTATCCCCGCCCGGTGCTCCGCCGCATCGCCTTCATCGTCTTCGCCCAGAAGGTCGGCCTGAGCCTCGAGGAGATCGCCGCCGAGCTGGCCAAGCTGCCGCCGCAGGGGGCGCCCGGCCGCAAGGACTGGTCGCGCCTCTCCGCCACCTGGCGTGGCCGCATCGACGAGCGGATCGCCGAGCTGGAGCGTCTCAAGGCCGGCCTCACCGAGTGCATCGGCTGCGGCTGCCTCTCGCTCGACCGCTGCAAGCTCGCCAACCCGGACGACCGTGCCGCCCGCCTCGGCGCCGGCCCCCGCTACTGGCTGGGCGATCCGCCTCCCGGTCAAGTGGCCCCGCGCGGAAAAGGTTGACAATGCAAAGTCGGAGGTTGTAGCTCGGGCGCAGGCGGGTAGACCTGGAACATGCAGACGACCCGGACGGAGACCAAGGCACTCCACGCCGAGCTATCCCTGGCTCCGCTGAAAGCGCGTCGCCAGGAGTTCGGCCTGGACGATCTGCACGACGTCCGCGCCCTCGTCGCCGCCGGGGCCACCGCGGGCGGCCTGTCCCCGAGCCGCACCAACGACCTCGTGGTCGCCGCCTCCGAGCTCGCCGCGAACAGCATCCTGCACGGCGGCGGCCGCGGCCTCGCCTCGCTCTGGGGCGAGGAGGGCGCGATCCTGGTCGAGGTCGCCGACGCGGGCACGATCACCGACCCGAGCGTCGGCCACGTGCGTCCCGACCCCACCTCCGAACAGGGCCGCGGCCTCTACATCGCCAACCAGCTCTGCGACGAGGTGTCGATCGACAGCAGCGCGACCGGCACCCGGATCCGCCTGCGGATGGATGTCGCCGCCGTGACTCGCCGCGACTAGACCCGGCGCAGCGCGAGCAGGACCATGTCGTCCCCCAGCTCGCCGCCGCTGCGGCTGACCGCGTCGCCCCGCAGCCGCGCAATCAACTCCTCGAGCGCCAGCGGCGCCAGGTACTCGGCCAGGCGCGCCAGGTCGAGCGGGTCGCGGTGCTCCGACGTCGGCCCCGCCTCGAGCCAGCCGTCGGTACAGAGGACGAGCGTGTCGCCTTGCTCGAAGACGGCGTCGTGGCGCTGCACCTTGGCGTCGTTCAATGCCCCCAGCACGGTGCCGCCGCCGAGCAGATGGGCACCGTCCTGGCGCACGTGGACCGGTGGCGGGTGGCCGGCGCTCGCCGCCGCCAGCGTCCAGTTGCCGCCCGCGTCCTGGCGCAGCCGCATCAGCACCGCGGTGGCGAAGTCGTTCAGGCCGGTCCCCTCCAGCAGCAGCTCGTTGACCCGGACCAGCACCTCCTCCGGCTCGCCGATCTCGCGGATCAGCCCGCGCACCACGTGGCGCAGCGCGACCGAGACGCCGGCCGCCGCGGACCCCTTGCCGGCGACGTCGCCGATCAGCACCCAGCATCCATCCTCGGTCGGCAGCACGTCGTAGAGGTCGCCGCCGATCTCGATCCCCCGCCCGGCCGCCTCGAAGACGACCGAGGACTCCAGCCCCTCAACCCGCGCCGGCCGCGGCGGGCGCAGGCCGCGCTGCAGGTTGCGGGCGATCGCGTCGCGCTCCTGGTAGAGCCGCGCGTTGTCGAGCGCCAGCGCCGCCCGCTCGCCGAGCTCGCCGAGGAACTCGAGGTCCTCCTGCTCGTAGCGAACGTTCGCGTCGGTGTGGAGGAAGGAGAGTGCGCCGATCTTCCGTCCGCGGGCGATGAGCCCGACCACGGCCGCCGATTCGTACCCGGTGTCGTCCATCAGCCGCCGGTGCTCGACGTTCTGGGCGACGGCGTCGGCGACCTCGGGCTGCTTCAGGTCACCCCAGATCATCGGCTCGTCGGCCCGCAGCACCTGCGCCACCGGGTGATCGCCCTCCGGCTCCAGCGGCGAGTCGCGGCGGATCCGCTCGAGCCGTTCGGCCGCACCAGGGATCGCCGAGGCGGCGACCGAATCGCCGATCCGCCCGTCGGTGCGGATGAAGTCGATGACGCAGACCTCGGCCAGGTCGGGGACCGCTTTGGCGACGATGTTGCGCGCCGTCTCCACCGGGTCGAGCGAGGCGTCGAGATCGCGCGTCGCCGTGATCAGGAACTCGCGCGCACCGCGCCGCCGCCGCTCGCTGGTGATGTCGCGCGCGATCACCGAGGCGCCGTAGAGGTAGCCCGACTCGCTGCCGATCGGCGAGATCGTCAGCGAGACGTCGAGCACCGTCCCGTCCTTGCGGACGCGCCGCGTCTCGTGCGTCTCGAGGTGTTCCCCCAGCCGCACGCGGCCGAGGATCTCCTCGGCTTCGTGCTTCAGGTCGTCCGGCATCAGGAAGGAGACGTGGCGGCCTACCGCCTCCTCCGCGCTGTAGCCGTAGAGCCGTTCGGCGGCCGGGTTCCAGGTGGTGACGACCCCCTGCAGGTCTTTGGAGAAGACGGCGTCGCGGCTGCCGGTGACGACCTGCTCCATGTGCGCCCGGGCGCGATCGGCTTCGAGGCGGTGGCTGACGTCGCGGGCGAAGACGGTCGGGCCACTGCCCGGGGAGGCGGCGCGGACGATCGTCAGCTCGGCCCGGAAGCCGGTGCCGTCGGCGCGCTGGGCCGGCAGCTCGATCCGCCGCCCCAGCAGCTCTTCGTCGGGGGGCGGCTCGCCCGCGCCGCCGGCGAGGCAGTAGCGCACCGACTCGCGCAGCTCGGCCGGGACGATCAGCTCGACCAGGTCGGCGCCGAGCGCCTCGGCGCGGTCGATCACGAATAGCTCCCCGGCGGCCTCGCTCCACTCGACCACCCGCATCTCCTCGTCGAGGATCAGCACCGCGTCAAGTGCGGACGTGACGATGCCCGCCGCCCCCTGCCCCAAGGGCTCCTTCAGCGAATTCACCACCCAAAACTACTGAGTTGTGGCATTGGTAGCGTCGACTTCGTGCAAAAGATCAACATCGGACATCCGGACTTCAATTGGGACGAGACCGACCCGGAGGGTTTCCGCGCCGGGATGGCGCGGCTGGGCGGCCTGCTCGGCGCGAAGGAGACCGGGATCAGCGTCTACGAGCTGCCGCCCGGGCAGGCGATCTGCCCCTACCACTACGAGTGCGGCGAGGAGGAGTGGCTGCTGGTCCTGAGCGGCACGCCGACCCTCCGCACGCCGACGGGCGAGGAGCTGCTCGCGCCCTGGGACGTCGCCTGCTTCCCGCGCGGCCCGGAGGGCGCCCACGGGATCCGCAACGAGGCCGAGGAGCCCGCCCGCGTGGTGATGTTCTCGACCGTCGTCCACCCGACCGCGACGGTCTACCCCGACTCCGACAAGGTCGGCGTCTGGGTCGGCGACCCCGAGGTCGACATGACCGTCAGGCGCTCGGCGAAGGTCGGCTACTACGACGGCGAGCCCGGGACCGATTAGTTTTCCGCTGACCGTCGGTCCCTGACTACATGAGCATCAACAAGATCTCCACCGCACAACCCGATAACAAACGCTGGCTCGCCCTCTACGTCCTCTGCGCGGGGATGCTGATGATCGTCCTCGACGGCACGATCGTGAACGTCGCCCTGCCCTCGATCCAGGAAGACCTCGGTTTCTCCCAGTCGAACCTGGCCTGGGTCGTGAACGCCTACCTGATCCCGTTCGGCGGTCTGCTGCTGCTCGCCGGCCGGCTCGGTGACCTGCTCGGCCAGCGCCGCGTCTTCATCGTCGGGCTCGGGATCTTCACGATCGCCTCGGCCCTCTGCGCCGCCTCGCCCGACCAGGGTGTGCTGATCGGCGCGCGGTTCGTCCAGGGGATCGGCGGAGCGCTCTCCTCGGCGGTGATCCTGGCGATGATCGTGCGGATGTTCCCAGCGCGGAACGAGCAGGCGAAAGCGATCGGCGTCTACGGCTTCGTCGCCTCCGCGGGCGGCTCGATCGGCCTGCTGCTCGGCGGCATCCTCACCGAGGCGATCTCCTGGCACTTCATCTTCGTCATCAACCTGCCGATCGGCGTGTTGGTCGGCTGGCTGGCGCTGCGCCTCGTCGACAACCCCGACGGGCTCGGCATGAAGGAGGGGGCCGACTTCCCCGGTGCCGCCCTGATCACCGCCGCGCTGATGCTCGGCGTCTTCACGATCCTGCAGATCACCCAGTGGGGCTGGGTCGACGCCCGCACGATCGGCGGGCTGGTGGTCGCCGCGGCGCTGATCGTCGTCTTCGTCCGGCGCCAGTCGCGCGTCGCGAACCCGCTGATGCCGCTGCGCCTGTTCAGCTCGCGCAACGTGGTCGGCGCCAACACGGTCCAGGCGATGCTGGTCGCCGGGATGTTCGGGATGTTCTTCCTCGGCGCCCTCTACCTGGAGAAGGTCCTCGGCTACAGCGCCCTGGAGATCGGCCTCGCCTTCCTGCCGACGACGATCGTGATGGGCGGCCTCTCGCTCGGGTTCTCGGAAAAACTGATCATGCGCTTCGGCCCGCGCAACATCCTCATCCCCGGCTTCATCCTGGTGACGATCGCGCTGCTGCTCTTCGCCCGCACGCCGGTCGACGGCAACTACGTGACCGATCTGCTGCCGCCGTTCCTGCTGATCGGCATCGGGATCGGCACCTCGTTCCCGGGGATCATGACCCTGGCGATGTCCGGCGCGACGCCGGAGGACGCCGGGCTCGCCTCGGGCCTGGTCAACACCAGCATGCAGGTGGGCGGTGCGGTCGGCCTGGCGGTGCTGGCGACGCTTTCCACCGAGCGCACGGAAAAGCTCGAAGCCGCCGGCCATAGCGTCGCCTCGTCGCTGACCTCCGGCTACCACCTCGCCTACCTGGTCGGGGCGGGGCTCGCCTTCGCCTCGGTGCTGATCGCGATCTTCGTCCTGAAGCAGCCGGAGCCGGTGCCCGAGATGGAGGGTCACGGCGCGACCGGGGAGTCCGCCGAGCGCGAGCCCGCGGCGGTCGAGAGCTGATCGCCGCGCCCGCCTCGCTCAGATTAATTCCTGGCATAAACGCCTAAATCTTCGGGCGGCGCCTAATCCGCTCGCTCCTTTCGGTCGAATAGAACGGGAGTGCAGACGATCCCGGAGCAGATCAGCCAGGCCCGCGCCGCCTTTGCCGAAGCGCCCGACGAGCGCGCCCGGATGGGCCGGATCTCCGGCTTCCTCTGGATGGCCGCGGCGGTTGTCGGGGCGGTGGACGTCTTCGTTCCGGGGTCCGATCACGCCGCGACTCCGCTGGTCCTCCTGCTCGGCGCTTTCGTCTTCCTCTACGGCCTCGCCAGCGTGGTCGGCTGGATTCCCTGGGAGCGCGCCTCGATCAACGCCCTGGCGATCGGCATGGTGGCGACGATCCCGGTCGCGGGCCTCGCCATCTACATGACCGGCGGCTCGCTCTCCTACATCGAGCCGCTGCTGGTCTGCCCGCTGCTCTACGCCGCCTTCTTCTTCCCCGAGCGGTGGGCCTGGCCACTGACGCTCGAGCTGATCGTCGTCGCCGGGGCACCGCTTATCTACGACCAAGACGCGATCCACAACGCCTTCCTGCCCCGCTACATCGCCCTCGCGGTCGGCTTCCTCGCCGCCACCTGGGTGATGGTCGGGCTGAAGAAGCGGTTGGTCGCCGCCGAGGTGCGCCAGCGCGATATCGCCAACCGTGACCCGCTCACCGGCGTCGCCAACCGGCGCTACTTCGACGCGACGATGAAGCGGGAGCTGGAACGGCGGACGCGGCCGTTCGGCCGGCGCGGACTCGACGACAGCCCGCTGGCGCTGCTGATCCTCGACCTCGACGACTTCAAGGGCGTCAACGACCGCCACGGCCACCAGGTCGGCGACGCGGTGCTGCAGGAGGCGACCGCGCGCATCCTCTCGGTGCTGCGCTCGACCGACACGCTAGCGCGGATCGGCGGCGACGAGTTCGCGATTGTCGCTCCCGGCGCGCACGGCGACGGCGCCGCGGGGCTGGCCGAATCGGTGCGTTCGGCGGTCGCCCTCGGCGACGCCGGCGAGGACGTCCCGACCCCGAGCGCGTCGGTCGGCTGGGCCGTGTTCCCCGACGACGGGCAGGACTTCGAGACGCTGATGCGCTCCGCCGACGACCACATGCTGCGCAGCAAGCGCTCCGACCCACGCCGCGAGGCGTCGGCGGCGCTCTAAGCATCGACCTCTCCGGCAGCCAGAGTGACGCCGCGGCCGCTCGGGTAGAAGAATGTGACTTTGAGTGAACGGGAACCTCGACATGGAGTCCAAGAACGGCGATGACGCGACGCTGAGCATCGGGGATGTCGTCGCCGCGACCGGGGTGGGGGAGGCGACCCTGCGCGCCTGGGAGCGTCGCTTCGGCTTCCCGTCGCCGCGCCGCGAGCCCTCCGGCCACCGTCGGTACAGCCGCGACGAGGTGGAACGGATCCGCGCCGTGGTGCGCGAGCGCGACCGCGGCCTCTCGCTGGCGGTGGCGATCGAGCGGGTCACCGCCGAGGCAGGTGGCCCGCCCTCGCTCTTCGCGCCGCTGCGCGAGCGCCGTCCCGACCTCCTGCCGGTGGCGCTCCGCAAGCGCCAGATGCTCGCCCTCTCGCGGGCGGTCGAGGAGGAGAGCGCGGCGCGAGCCGAGCGGGCGCTGATGATCGGCGCTTTCCAGCGGCCCGAGTTCTACCGGGCGAGCGAGGCGCGCTGGCAGCGGCTCTCCCGTGGCGCCGGCCTCACCTTCGTCCTCGCCACCTTCGAGGAGGCGGCCCGGCGGGACGGAGGCCCGGTCGAGGTGCCGATCCACAGCGGCGAGCCGGTGGCCGACGAGTGGGCGGTGATCTGCCTCGCGCCCGGCTACTCGGCCTGCCTGATCGGCTGGGAAACGATCGGCGCGACCGGCCAGGCCGACCGCGAGCGCGCCTTCGACGCCCTGCTCTCGGTCGAGCCGTCGGTGGTGCGCGAAGTGGCGGGCGCCGCGGTCGGGATCGCCGCCGAAGGCGACCCGCAGGTCGCCGCGCGGGCGCGTACCTACCTCGACCGCATCCCGGACTCGAGCCAGCGCTCGCAGCTCCGCCTCGCCGGCGCGATCACGGCGCGCGCCTTCTCCCGTATGTAGGGAGCGCTCCGCGCCTATTCGTTCATCACGGCCGACTCGAGCACGCCGAGCAGCTGGGTGACGCGGCAGACCAGCAGGCGCTCCTCATCGACCTCGACCCAGACCCCGGCGGCGGCCGGGAAGACGACGTGGTCGCCGACCTCGATCGGCATCTCGACCCCGGCGCTCGCCCACCAGTCGAGCCCCGGCCCGACCGCGAGGACGATCCCTTGTTCGGGCGGTGGCTCGTGCGTGCCGGGCGGGACGACCAGCCCGGACCGCCGCACCCGGTCGGAATCGAGCTCCTTGATCACGATCTGGTCGAACAGCGGCCGCAACTGGTGGCGGACCGACTCGGTCGGATCAGGGATGCGGGACATCGCCCAAGTCTCGCAGGCTCCGCATTCCCCCTCCCCCGCGGGGGGAGAGTTCGGGTCGCTGGACGCTTATGGCCCCATGACGACCAAAAGTGTCCACCCATGGGCAGAAGCCGCCTGGCGGCTCACGCGACGGCAGCACGGAGTGGTGACGCGGAAACAGCTAGTTGAGCTTGGGATGTCGCCGCGGACCATCCGGGCGCGACTGGAGACCGGTCGGCTGCATCGGCTCTGGCCGGGCATCTACGCCGTCGGGCGCCCGGACATCGACCGTCTCGGCCGCTTAAAGGCGGCGACGCTGGCCTGCGGTCCGGACGCTCGCCTCAGCCATCGGAGCGCCGCCGAGCTCTGGCGTATCGGGCCGAAGGTCTCGGGGCCGATCGACGTATCGGTGCCGAGCGGCACCCGCCCTCGCCGCCCCGGAATCGCCTCCACCGCCAAGTCCAGTCCGGGACGACGCGGACAGTCAAGGGCATCCCGGTCGGCGATCCGATCTCGGTCCTCATCGACCTCGCGACGTGCTTACCGGACGATGAGGTCGAAGACGCCGTCAACGAGGCCGACCGGCTCGACCTCGTCCGCACGCACCGGCTCCGCCCCGCCCTGGACGACGAGCTCCGCCGCCCTGGCGTCGGTCGGCTGAAGAGAATCCTCGACGCGCAGACCTTCAGCCGGGCGGCGAACGCGCTCGAGCGCCGCTTCCTCGCGATCGTGCGAGAGGCCGGCCTGCCCGCCCCGACGACGCAGCGACGGCTCGGCCGCTACCGGGTCGACTTCTCCTGGCCGGACCTCGGCTTCGTGGTCGAGACCGACAGCCTCCGCTACCACCGCACCGCGGCCGAGCAGGAGGTGGACCTCGGTCGCGACCAGACCCACGCGCGAGCCGGCCTCCGCACGCTGCGCTTCAGCCACTCGCAGGTCTTCCACCGTCCCGACCACGTGCACGCGGTGCTCGTCGACGCCTTCCGCCACCTCGAACCGGGGACCTGAGTCCCTTCTGGCGGGGACCGAAGCCGATTGGAATCGATGCAATGCTCCGCCGCCTTCTCCTCATCCTTGCCGTCGCCATGCTCGCCATGCTCGCCTTGCCCGCGAGCGCGGCGGCGGACCGTCCGCGACATCCGGATCCAGTCGACCACGGCGGGCTCGGTGGGGTTGCGCGCCAGCTTCGGAACCACGGTCGAAAGGGTCGAATCGACCGGCGTCGCCGGCATGGCCTGCCTCCTCGGCAGCGCGACCCTAAGGAACACCCTTTGCCGGACCAGCGCCGGTCGGGGCATCTACTCCTTCTACTCGGCGGGGGTCGGCCTTCCGAGCCTGCTGGTGAAGCTCTTCAACGTCACCGCGGTCGGCAGCGTCGCCGGGATCGAAGCGAGCGCCGGCGAACAGGCGGCGGTGAACATCTACGCGAAAAACACGATCGCGTCGGCCAGCACCGATGTCGTTTCGCACTCCTCCAACCCCGGCGCTTCAACGGCAGATTGAACGGCAGGTCGCTCGCACCGGGCACTTACACCCTGCGGGCGACCGCGGCCGGCTCCTCGGTCACGACCAGCTTCACGACCAGCGCCATCCCCTAGGTTGCACGGGTGACCCCCGCGGTCCCCGTCTCTCGTCCTGGCAAGCCGACGCGCCGCCAACTCGGCATGGCCGCGCTGGCGCTCGGCGCGCTCGGCGTCGTCTTCGGCGACATCGGGACCAGTCCGCTCTATGCGCTGCAGACGGTGTTCTCCGCCGACCACGGCGCGGTGAAGCCGACCGAACAGGATGTGTTCGGCGTGATCTCGCTCGTCTTCTGGTCGATCACGCTGATCGTTTCGATCGAGTTCGTCCTCTTCATTATGCGCGCCGACAACGACGGCGAGGGCGGCATCCTGGCGCTGATCGCGAAGGTGGAAAGCACCAGGCTCGACTCGAAGAAAGTGAAGTTCGGGCTGATCGCGATCGGCATGTTCGGCGTCGCGCTCTTCTACGGCGACGGGATGATCACCCCGGCGATCTCGGTCCTCTCGGCGGTCGAAGGGGTGAAGGTGGTCGAGCCGAGCATCCACTCGATGGTGGTGCCGGTGACGATCGCGATCATCGTCGTCGTCTTCGCGATCCAGCGCTTCGGCACCCACCGGATCGGGCGCGTCTTCGGCCCGGTGATGGTGTTCTGGTTCAGCGTGATCGCGGCTGCCGGCCTCGGCCGCATCGTCGCCCACCCGGACATCGTCAAGGCGCTCCTGCCGACCTACGGGATCGAGTTCTTCGGCCGCCACTTCGGCACCGCGTTCATCTCGCTCGGCGCGATCGTGCTGACGATCACCGGTGCCGAGGCGCTCTACGCCGACATGGGCCACTTCGGCCGGCCGCCGATCTCGCGCTCTTGGTTCCTCGTCGTCTTCCCGGCGCTGACCCTCAACTACATGGGCCAGGGCTCGCTGATCGTCAGCGACCCGAGCACGATCTCCAACCCCTTCTTCCTGCTGATCCCGCACTGGGGGCGGATCCCGATGGTGGTGCTGGCGACGGTGGCGACGGTGATCGCCTCGCAGGCGGTGATCTCGGGCGCCTTCTCGGTGACCAAGCAGGCGATCCAGCTCGGCTTTCTGCCACGGCTGCAGATCCGCCACACCTCGGCGGCGGAGATCGGCCAGGTCTACCTGCCCGCGGTCAACTGGTTCCTCTTCATCGCGGTGGTCGCGCTGGTCCTCGGCTTCGGCTCCTCGACCAAGCTCGGCGCCGCCTACGGGATCGCCGTCACCTGCACGATCACCGCCGACACCCTGCTCTTCCTCGTGATCGCGAAGGCGCTGTGGAAGAAACCGGGATGGCTGGTCGGGATCGGCGCGGCCGTCTTCTTCACCGTCGACCTCGCCTTCCTCGGCGCCAACCTGACCAAGACCGCGCACGGCGGCTGGTTCCCGCTCTCGATCGGCTTCGTCATCTTCGCCGTCCTCAGCACCTGGCGGCGCGGCACCAAGGAAATCCAGGACTCGCGGGTCGAGGCGGAGGGCTCGCTGCAGTCGTTCGTCGACGAGCTGCACGCCGCCGACCCGCAGCCGCCGCGCATCCCCGGCACCGCCGTCTACCTGAACGCGCGCCGCGAGACGACGCCGCTCGCCCTCCGCGCCAGCTTCGAACACGCCCACGCCCTGCACGAGTCGATCGTGATCATCTCGATCGAGACCACCCGCACGCCCTACGTCTCCGACGAGGAGCACCTGGTGGTCGACCACCTCGGCTACGAGGACGACGGCATCTCCCACCTGACCGCCAAGGTCGGCTTCCAGGAAGCGATCAAGGTCCCGCACATCTTCGCCCTCGCCTGCACCCGCGGCCTCGAGGGCGACGCCCGCGAGGAGGACGCCGTCTACTACCTCTCCCAGGTGACGATCCGGCCCACCGATCGCCCCGGCGGCATGCGGCGCTGGCGCAAGCAGCTCTACGTCGCCCTCGCCCGCAACGCCTCCAGCCCCGCCGATTACTTCCACCTGCCCGCCGATCGCACGGTGACGATCGGGTCGGCGATCGATCTTTAGTCCGGCCTGGGTTTAAAAACAAACGATTCTGAGCATTACTTCCCGCAGGGAGATTCACGGGAGGCAGGGTCCACCGTGTGATGGGAAGGAGCAGTTCATGCATGTATCTGTGAGGACCAGGCTGTCGCGGGGGGCGCTCGCGCTGCTCGTGGTAGCGATGGCCGTGCTCGGCGCGGCAGCGGGTGCGTCGGCGGCGACCTACACCGCGCTCGGCGATTCCTACGCCGCCGGGCCGTTGATCCCGAACCAGTCGCTGAATCCACTTGGCTGTCTGCGCTCGGATCACAACTACGCGCACCTCGCCGCCTCGGCGAAAGGGCTGACGCTCACCGACGTCAGCTGCAGCGGCGCGACGACCAACGACATGACCGAAACGCAGAACGTCGAACCGGGACCGAACCCGCCCCAGTTCAACGGCCTGAACGCAGGCACCAACGTCGTCTCGGTGACGATCGGCGGCAACGACATCGGGTTCACTGAAATCATCGAGAGCTGCATCACCTACAACCCGTTCTCGACCCCGTGCAAGGACAAATACGACCCGGGCGGCCATGACCAGCTGGCCGAACGGATCGCCAACGCGGCGCCGAAGGTGGCGGCGGTGCTCGCGGGCATCCACTCCCGCTCGCCGAACGCCCGCGTCTTCGTCGTCAACTACCCGGACATCCTGCCGAGCGGCAGCGGCTGCTGGCCGACGATCCCGCTCTCCTTCGGCGACGTGCCCTACCTGCACGCCACCGAGGAACGGCTCAACGCGATGCTGGCGACGACGGCCGCGACCAACGGCGCGACCCTGGTCGACTGGTACACCCCCAGCATCGGCCACGACGCCTGCAAGGGCAGCGGGACCCGCTGGGTCGAACCGCTGATCCCGGGCGAACTGGCGGCCCCGGTCCATCCCGACAAAGCAGGGATGGCGGGCGCCGCGGTGGCGCTGGAGGCCGCCATCGGCTGACCCCGCCGGGCACACGGCGCCTACTCGTCGCCGTGTGCCTCCTTCGCCAGCCAGTCCCACTCTTCCCAGTTGGCGATCCGGCTCTCGTAGTCGGGCCGGACGATGTCGAAGGCGCTGGCGCCGAAGAAGCAGCGCAGTGGCGGCCTCTCCGCGTCGACCAGCTTCAGGATCGCCGCGCCGGTCGCCTCGGGATCGCCCCGTTTTCGCGCGCCGAGCTGTTTCCTGCGCCCCTCGCGCATCGGCTCGTAGACGTCCATTTCGGTGGCGCGGATGCTCGACGGCCCGATCCAGTCGGTCGAGTAGCCCTGCGGCTCGACCAGCGTCACGTCGATGCCGAAATCGGCGACCTCGAGCGAGAGCGACTGGCTGAACGCCTCGAGTCCCCACTTCGATGCGTGGTAGAGCCCGACCTCGGGGAACGTCGTGACGCCGCCGATCGAGGACACCTGGATGATGTGGCCGGAGCCCTGCTCGCGCATGATCGGCAGCGCCGCCTGGGTCACCCAGAGCGCGCCGAAGAGGTTGGTCTCGAGCTGGTCGCGGGCCTCCTCCTGGGAGACCTCCTCGATCGCGCCGAAGAGCCCGTAGCCGGCGTTGTTGACGACGACGTCGAGCCGCCCGAACGCCTCGCGCGCCTGCTTGACCGCGGCGAAGTCGGCGTCGTGGTCCTGGACGTCGAGCGCCATCGTCAGCACGCTGTCGCCGTACCTTTCCGCCAGCGCCTCGAGCGTCGAGGCGTCCCGCGCCGTCGCCGCCACCTTGTCGCCGCGCTCGAGCGCCGCCTCGGCCCAGATCCGGCCGAAGCCCTTCGAGCAACCGGTGATGAACCAAACCTTTGAATCTGCCATCCGTCCTCCTGCTGAAATAGGTCGATGAGAATCGCAAGCCTCGTACCCTCTTCTACCGAGATGCTGTTCGCGCTCGGGCTCGGCGACCAGACGATCGGGGTAACCCACGAGTGCGATTTCCCGCCCGCCGCCTCTGAGCTGCCGCGACTGACCGCAACCGCCATGCCGGAGGGCCTCTCGGCGGGGGAGATCGACGCGGCGGTGAAGCGGATCGTCGGCGAAGGCCGGGCGCTTTACAGCCTCGACGAGGAGCGCCTCGCGTCGCTCGCGCCCGACCTGATCGTCACCCAGGCGGTCTGCGAGGTCTGCGCCGTCTCCTATGAGGACGTGGTCGAGGTCGCGGCGCGGCTGCCCGGCCCGACGCGGGTGATCCAGCAGGACCCGAGCTCCCTCGTCGAGGTCCTCGCCGACCTCACCCGGCTCGGCGAGGCGGCCGGAGTCGACGCTCGCGCCGCCGCGGTCCGCATCGGCCTGGAGGAGCGCCTCGCCGCGGTCCGTGCCGCCGTCGCCGGCGCCCCGACCCCGCGCGTCGTCACCCTCGAGTGGCTCGACCCGCCCTACGTCGGCGGACACTGGGTGCCGGAGATGATCGAGGCCGCCGGCGGGATCGATGTCGCAGGCCCGCGCGGCGCCAAGTCCCCCGAGGTGCCCTGGGACCGCCTCGCCGAGACGCGCCCGGACGTCGTGGTCGTCATGCCCTGCGGGATGTACGTCGATGACTCGCGCGCCGAAGCCGAACGCCACCGCGAGAAGGTCGCCACGCTCGGCGCCTCGGGCGTCTTCGTCGTCGACGCCGCCTCGACCTACTCGCGCCCGGGTCCGCGCCTCGTCGACGGCGTCGAGCTCCTCGCCCACGTCCTCCATCCCGACCGCGTCGGCCCGCCCGCCGGGATCGCCTTCGCCGACCTCTCGGCCGACTCGGCTCAGATCTCCCGCTCGTAGAACAGCATCCGCGGATCGCCGGGACCGCCTTCGCGGTTGGTGAAGCCGAGCTTCTCGTAGACGCCTAGCTCGGCGGCGGGACCTGGCTCGCCATCTGGTGGTAGCCCGCGGGGCTCGGATGGATGCCGGTGTCGGCGCTGATCACCCACGGTTCGCCACCGCCCTGGGGGCCGCCGCAGAAGGAGAGGTAGTGGCCGACCTCGAGCTCGTCTTGGGTCGGGGTCGCCTGGACGCTCGGGCCGTCGACCCCGTATTCGAGGTAGGAACAGGTGTAGCTCGACGGGTAGACCGGTTCGAGGCTGACGCCGACGTTGAAGTGGGGCGGGGCCACCACCTTGAGGCGGCTCGGGTTCACTTCCCGGGCGACGGTGGCGATCGTTTCGTTCATCAGCTTCGCCATCTCCGCGATCTGGGTGACGCTGTAGAGGAGCGCCGAGCTGGGGATCGAGAGGTGGTACTGCATCAGGTAGATCGTCGCGTGCGTCTTTTCCACCAGGTCGGTGTAGAGGCGCTTCAGTTCGGTGCGCAGGTGGACGCCTTCGAAGGCTTCCTCGACACATTCGGAATAGCCGCCGAAGATGTCGGACTCCAGCGCGCAGGCGTTCGATCCCAGGCCGAAGAGGGTGTTGGCGAGGATCGGGTTGGCGCCGATGGTCATCAGGATGAAGTCCGGGTCTTCGGCCTCGATCTTCTGGGTGGTCGGATACAGGTTGCCGCCCGGCGCCCAGTTGGTCGGTTCCGAGCCTGAGATCGCGTAGTTCTTGTAGTTAGTGGCGCCGTACTCGTTCGCCCACTGCGCCGCCCAGGAGACGTTGTTCGAGAGGCCGTAGTCGGGCGCGTACGGCACTTCCTTGAGCCCATTCGCCGTCGCGGTCGAGTTGGAGGAGCAAGCGTCATCGAGGACTTCGCCGAACGGTTTGCATTCGTACAGCTCGAGCAGCCCCATCGGCGAGCCGTTGCCGTAGAAGCCGAAGCCGGCGGTGACCGAGTCGCCCATCGCCCGGACCACCGGGCCCGGGGTGGACGGGCCGGCCGGGGTCAGCGTCGCCCAAGGTTGGCCGACCTTGACGACGACGGTCGCGTGGTCGAGGCGGATCGTCTCGGTCCCCGGCGTCGCGGCCGCGACGTAGGAGAGGTGGTCGGCGACGAGGTGGGCGGTGCCGGCGCTCGCCCCCGAGGTGACGCTCCACCGCACCGGTTGCGCGCAGGCGGGCAGTGGGATCGTCGCGTGGCCGTGCGGTTCCACTTCGATCACCGGGACCGAGGCGCAGAAGGGCTTGCCCGTGGTGCCCGAGGCCGACGCGGAAGCGGCGCCCTTCGCCGGCGGCGCGAGGTGGATCACGCGGCGCGGGATGCTCTTCGAGCGGATGTCGGCCTTCCCGTCACCGTCGATGTCGATGCCGCCTTCGGCTTCGACGGTGGCGAGCGGCGAGCGGCCTTCGCGCCAGGCCTTCGCCAGGCCGCGGGCGATCTTCGCCTTCAGGTCGATCTCATGGACGAAGGTGAAGGTGCGCCGGCGCTCGGGGCGGCGCAACGGGCCGGCGCTCAGCCGGTGTGCGAGGACCTGGGCGAGCGGCACGGTGCCGGGCTCCATCTGGACCCGCACCCCGAGGCGCAGCCGACGGCCGGCGGCCTGGATCGGATAGCGGACGGCGACCAGCAGGGCAGGGCGGCCGCTCGAGGTGCGGGCGAGCTTCACCCTCTCGACCCGGACGTTCGCGGGCGGGTGGAGCGGCTTGCGGTGCTTGTGGGTCGCGGCGCCCGCGGTCGCGGTGATCGCGAACAGGACAAGCGTGGCGAAGAGGACTGCGGCGACGGTGCTCCGAAGTGACTTCACGCCGCGCAACCTACAGGCGGGAGGCGGTGTCGGCCATAGGACAGGCGGCCGGCCGCGGGGTTCAGGATCCGCTCGCCGCCGGCCAGAAGCGCGCGACCCGCTCCGCGGCCTCGGCGGCGACCGCGGTCTCCGGCGCCACCACCGCTTCGCCGCTCCCGCCGAGCCCCCGCATCGTCGCCGCCACCGAGTCGGCGAGCGCCTTCGGGGCGTAGCCGCCCTCGAGCACCGCGCCGACCGGGGCGTCGAGCCGCGCTCCGAGCTCGCGCACCTCGACCGCCATCTGGCCGAAGTCCTCGGCGCTCAACGCGAGCCCGGCGAGCGGGTCCTCGAGGTGGGCGTCGTATCCCGCCGACACGAGGATCAGGTCGGGCCCGAATTCGCCCGCCACCGGCGCCACCACCCGGTCGATCAGCGAGAGGAAGACGTCATGACCTGACGCTTCCGGGACCGGGATGTTGATCGTGAAGCCCTCTCCGGCGCCGGTCCCGACGTCCTCCGCGAGTCCGGTCCCCGGCCAGATCAGCTCTTGCTGGATCGTGATCAGGAGGACGTCGCCGCGGTCGCGGAAGATCGCTTCGGTGCCGTTGCCGTGGTGGACGTCCCAGTCGAGGATCAGCACGCGCGAGGCGCCGAGCTCATGGGTCGCCAGCTCGGCCGCGACGCCGACCGAGTTGAAGAGGCAGAAGCCCATCGCCACCTCCGCTTCGGCGTGGTGGCCGGGCGGGCGCAGGGCGCTGAACCCCGCCTTCGCTTCGCCCGCCAGCAGCGCCCGCGTCATCGCCGCCGCACCTCCGGCCGCGTGCGCCGCCGCCCGGTAGGAGTTCGGCCCATCGTAGGTCTCGACGTCGATCGCGCCGCCACCTGCCTCGCTCAGCTCGCGGATCGCGGCGACGTGGCGCGGGGTGTGGACGAGCTCCAGCTCCTCGGTGCTCGCCGCCGGCGCCGGGCGCCGCTCCCAGCCCAGCCAACCCTCCTCCTCGAGCCGCCGCTCGACCGCGACCAGTCGCGGCGGCGACTCCGGGTGCCCGGGCATCGACTCGCGCGGATCGTGTTCGAGGCTGGAGGGATCGCTGAAGTAGAGCAACGCCGGTCCAGCTTGAGCGCCGGACGAGCCGGCGTCAAGCGGTGGCAGCGAGGCGCGCCGCGCGCTTGGTCAGGTGGCGCTGCTCGGGGAGGCTCGCGGTCAGCTCGGCGGCGCGCACGTACTCGGCGTGGGCACCCGCGCCGTCGCCGGCCAGCTCCAGCAGGTGGGCGCGGACCGCATGAACGCGGTGGTGGCCTTCGAGCTTCGGCTCGACTTCGGCGAGCAGGTCGAGCCCCGCCCGCGGCCCGCTCGCCATCGCCGTGGCGACCGCGCGGTTCAGCGAGACCATCGGCCCCGGCGCGACCCCTTCGAGCAGCCCGTAGAGGGCGAGGACCTCGCTCCAGTCGGTGTCCTCGGCGCGTGGCGCCCGATCGTGGACGGCCGCGATCGCGGCCTGCAGTTGGTAGGGGCCGACGGCGCCCGAGGCGATCGACTCGTTGAGGACCCGCTGCCCCTCGGCGATCGCCGTCGCGTCCCAGAC
>JBOGYZ010000097.1:0-28595 GCA_050697015.1 Solirubrobacterales bacterium | reverse complement strand
GGGCTGGGCCGATCCGGAGGGGACGCCGGAGGACTTCCGCGACCACGCCGAGGAGATCGGCGACCTCGGCCGCGGTGTGGTCTTCCCGGTGGACGCCGGCGAGCACGTCAACTTCAACAGCGACCGTGCCGTCGGCCACCACGTCGACGCCGACTACCTGCACTAGTGCGACGGGGGGTGACGGCATTGGAATTCGAGCCAACGCCCGCCGCTCGGCCCGCGCCGCCCGGCGCGGGGGGCTGATGGCGGACGAGCGGCGCGGCCCCTCATCGCTGCCGTCGCGCGTCTATACCCGCCGTCCCGCGTCACCGCCCGCCGCCGCGCTCGCGGCGCTCGCCACGTACGGGGCATGCCACGTCGCCGACGTGGTCGGGACGGGAGTGATGAGCGCGCGCATCGCTCCCATCGACCGGCCCGTCGAGGCCCTGGCCGGCGCCGCGGTCACGGTCAGGGTCACGCCGGGGGACTTCCGGATGATCCCCTGGGCGGTCGACCAGCTCGGGCGGGGAGACGTCCTGGTGATCGACGGAGGCGGGAACCGCGACCGCGCCATCTGGGGCGATTTCGTCGGCGCCCGCGCCGCCGCGCTCGGGTGCGCCGCCGTGGTCGTCGACGGCGCCGCGCGCGACGCTCCCGGCCTCGCCCGGCTGGCCCTGCCGGTCTTCGCCCGGACCCTCGCGGCACGCGGGCCGACCAAGTCGGGACGAGGAGAGGTCAACGTCCCGGTCAGCTGCGGCGGGGTCTGCGTCACCCCGGGGGACCTGATCGTCGCCGACGGCGAGGGGATCGTCGTGGTCCCCGCCGGCGACCTCGACCAGGTCGTCGAGCTCGTGCGGGAGCGGCAGGCGAGGGCGCCGGGTCCACCTGCCGACGTGACGCGAGCGGACGAGGCGTGGCGGGCGTACCTGGCCGCCGGCGCATCGGACTGGGAGGGACCGGAGATCCACGAGCGCCGGTGGGATGGAACGTGATCGGGCGAGCTGTGACTTGGAAAGTCGCACTAACCGCGGCCCACCCGGTCCCTCTGCCGGCGGACGAGCACGAAGTACCGTCGCGGCGCTTCTTGGAAGTGGCAGGCAGGAATCGAGAGAGGTGCACTGTGAGGATCGAGGGCAAGGTGACGTTCACGAGCTGCGGGGACCCGGTCCGTCGCGGGAGGGTCGGCGGGGGGAGCAGATCATGAGCCCCCCGGTCAGGCCGTTCGTCGGCCCCGCCCGCACGCTCTCCGGATCAGGCGCGAGTGCTTCCATCGGTGCGGAGCTGCGGGCGGCCGGGGTCCACCCCGGCGACGGTGTCATCCCCTTGGTCGCCGACGCGGCCGTGCTGAAGCTGGGCCTGGTCGACCCTGCCGTCGAGTCGCTCATGGGTGCCGGCTTCACGATCGACGTACGGCCCGGAGTCGAGGCCGAGCCGTCCCCGGAGACCATCCGCGGGCTGATCGGCGACTACGCGGACGCGCCGGAGGCCCGGATCGCCGCGGTCGTGGCGATCGGCGGCGGGAGCGCGCTCGACGCCGCCAAGCTGGTCTCACTTGCCCACGCCAACAGAATCGACCTGACCGCCGGCGTGAAGGCCACCGACGAGGTCGAGCCCGGTTCGCCGATCCTCGCCGTCCCGACCACGGCCGGTACCGGGGCGGAGGCGACCGCCGTCGCGATGCTCTGGCACGAGGGTGTCAAGCGGATGTTCGTCCACGGGCATCTGGTCCCCCGCGTGGTCGTGCTCGACCCCGATCTGCTGGCCGACCTGCCTCTCGCGGTGACCGGCTCGAGCGGGCTGGACGCAATCAGCCACGCGGTCGAGTCGCTGCTCTCGACCTTCCGGACGCCACTCTCGGAAACGGCGGCGAAGGCGGCGCTCGCGCTGCTCGCCGAGTCGGTCCCGGAGGCCTATGCGAGTGGCAGCCCGGAGTCGCGCCACGACACGCTGCTGGGTGCCTTCGACGCCGGCCTGGCGCTGAACGCCTCCGTCGTCCTCGGCCACTCGTTGGCCTATGTGATCGCAGGACGCGCCGGGCTGCCCCACGGCGTCAGTTGCGCGATGGCGCTCCCCTACTGCCTCGCCCACGCGCGGCCCGCGCGCGAGGCCGCGATCGATGAGATGGCCGGCATCGTCTGCGGCAAGGAGGACGGCCTCGCCCTCCTCGACTGGCTCCTCGAGGCGAACGAGTCGATGGGGATCGCCCCCTCGCTGGCGGCGGTCGGGATCGACGCCGACGCGATCGACGGCATGGCGGTGGAGTGCGCCGAGCGCTACCCCCGCCCGAACCACCCGACTCCGATCACGGTCGCGGGCCTCGAAGGGCTGCTCGCCGATTTCCACGCGGGCGACGCGCACGCTGCCTGGGAGAGCGCCGGGATCCGGGCATGAGCGCCACCGCGGAGAAGAAGCTGAACCTGGTCGGCGGCGAGTGGCGGGACGCGTCCGGCACGATTGATGTGCTCGACCCCGCCGACGAGCGCGAGGTCGTCGCGACCGTGCCCGCGATGCGCGCGGCCGACGTCGCCGCGGCCTTCGCGGCCGCGGTAGAGGGTGCGGAGACGTGGCGGGCGACCAGCTCGGTCGACCGTGGCCGGATCCTCTTGCGGGCCGCCGGCCTCCTGCGCGAGCGGACGCCCGCGATCGCCCGCACCTTGACCCGCGAGATGGGCAAGACGCTCGCCGAGGCGACCGGCGAGGTCGGCAAGGCGGCCGACTTCTTCGAGTACTACGGCGGCCTCGGACGCGCCGCCCGCGGCGAGCTGATCGCCCACGAACGTGCCGACGTGACCGCCTACACGGTGCACGAGCCGCTCGGCGTCGTCCTCGCGATCACCCCCTGGAATGACCCGCTGCTGACCCCGGCGCGCAAGCTGGCGCCGGCGCTGATCGCCGGTAACTCGGTCGTTCTCAAGCCGGCCACCTATACGCCGCTGGTGGCGCTTGAGCTGGCGCGGGCGCTCGACGATGCCGGCCTGCCCGCCGGTGTCCTCAACACCGTCACCGGCAGCGGCGCGACGATCGGCGACGCGCTGATCGATCAGGCGGCGCTCGCGGCCGTCAGCTTCACCGGCTCCAACGAGGTCGGCGCCGCCCTGCGCAAGGCGCTGGCGGTGCGCGACGTCCCGCTGCTCGCCGAGCTCGGTGGCAAGAACGCCGCGATCGTGCTCGGCGACGCGTCCCTCGATCTCGCCGCGGGCTCGATCGCCGCGGCGGGCTGGGCGCAGGCGGGCCAACGCTGCACGGCGACGAGCCGGGTGATCGTCGAGCGCCCCCTGCTGGAGCCCTTGGTCGAGGCGCTCCGCGAGCGCGCCGCGGAGCTGGTCATGGGGCCGGGGCTCGACCCGGGGACGACCGTCGGACCGCTCGTCTCGGGCTCCCAGCGCGACTCGGTGATCGGCTTCGTCGAGCGCGCCGTCGCCGAAGGCGCCGCGGTCGCGGCGGGCGGCGGGGCGCCCGCGGGCGACGCTCACGCGCACGGCTGCTTCGTGTCGCCGACCCTGCTGGTGGACGTCAGCCCGGAGTCCGAGATCTGGACCGAGGAGGTCTTCGGCCCGGTCGTCGCGGTCGTCGCGGCCGATGACGAGGCGCATGCCCTGGAGCTGCTGAACGGCTCCCGCTACGGGCTCGCGGCGGCCCTCTACGCCCGTGACGTGGGCGCGATCGGGCGCTTCGTCGCCGGCGCCGACGTCGGTCAGGTGGCGGTCAACCTGCCGACCTCCGGCTGGGACGTCCACATGCCGTTCGGCGGGGCCAAGGTCTCGGGTTCGGGGCACAAGGAGCAAGGCGTCGAGGGGCTCCACTTCTACACCCGGACCAAGACCGTCGCGATCGCTCCATGAGCGCCTATCCCTACGAGGTCTCCATCCCCACCCGCTGGATGGACGCCGACGCCTACGGGCACGTCAACAACGCCGAGTACTTCTCCTTCTTCGACACCGCCGTGTCCCGGTGGCTGGTCGAGCAGGGTGGCCGCGACCTCGCCGCTGACGCGACGATCGGCCTCTGCGTCGAGTCGTCCTGCAGCTATGCCGCGCCGGTGACCTTCCCGGAGGAGGTGACCGCGGGGGTGCGGGTCGGCAGGATCGGTCGCTCGAGCGTGCGTTACGAGCTCGAGCTGCGCACCGGCCGCTCGGCCGACGCGGTCGCGAGCGGCAGCTTCGTCCACGTCTACGTGGACCGCGCGAGCCGCCGGCCGGTGCCGATCCCCGGCTCCCTGCGGGACCGCCTGGAAAGCCTGGTCCCGGCGTGAGGCTGGTCGTCGTCGGCGCGGGCATCCTCGGTCTGGCCGCGGCCAGGCAGGCCCTGTTGGCCAACCCCGACCTCGAGGTGGTGGTGCTCGACAAGGAGGATGCGGTCGCGCGACATCAGACCGGCCACAACAGCGGCGTCGTCCACGCCGGGATCTACTACGCGCCGGGCTCTCTGAAGGCACGCCTCTGCCGGCGCGGGCTGGAGCTCCTGCGCGCCTACTGCGGCGAGCACGGGATCGTCTACCAAGAGTGCGGCAAGGTCGTCGTCGCCACCGATTCTGAGGAGCTGCCGCGGCTCGACGAGCTCGAGCGGCGGGGGACCGCCAACGGTGTCATCGGGCTGCGGCGCGTCGACGAGGCCGGTCTGCGCGCGATCGAGCCGCATGTGCGCGGCATCGCCGGCCTGCACTCTCCGGAGACGGCGATCACCGACTACGTCGCGGTCTCCCGCCGATTCGCCGCTGATGTCAGCGCCGCCGGCGGTGAAGTCCGCCTCGGCGAGGAAGTGGTCGCGGTCCAGCCCGGCGGCATCGCGGTCCTGCGCGGAGGCGAGCGGGTGGTGGGCGACCGCGTCCTGGTCTGCGCCGGGCTGCAGTCGGACCGCCTCGCCCGGGCGTCGGGCGGCGAGGCCGCCCCACGAATCATCCCCTTCCGCGGTGAATACTGGGCGCTCTCGCCCGCGCGGGCGCCGATGGTCAAGGGGCTGATCTACCCGGTGCCCGACCCGGGCCTGCCGTTCCTCGGCGTCCATCTCACCCGCCGCGTCGACGGGTCCGTCCTGATCGGCCCCAACGCGGTGATGGCGACCAAGCGCGAGGGATACGGCCGCCTGGATTTCGACCGCGCCGACGTCCGCGAGATAGTCGGCTGGCCGGGGACCTGGCGCATGGTGGGCAAGCACTGGCGGGCGGGAGTCGGGGAGATGACCCGCGCGGCCAGCCGCCGCGCCTTTGTGCGAGCGGCCCGTCGCTACATCCCCGAGCTGCGCAGCACCGATGTCGTCCCGGCGCAGGCGGGGGTGCGGGCGCAGGCGGTCGACCTCGACGGCGGCCTGGTCGACGACTTCCGGCTCGTCAACGAGCGCGCCGTCACCTGGGTGCGCAACGCACCGTCGCCGGCGGCCACCGCCTCGATGGCGATCGCCGAGGAGCTTCTCGCCGAGATCGGACTCGCCTGATGCGAGGGGGCCCGCGGGTCCCCGGCGATATTGGAGGACCGGACAGGCGGTGCCTGTCCACGGCCTTGAGCACGCGGCCCTCACCGGCCCATGCTGGCCATAGATCGGGAGCATCGAGCTAGGGAAGGTGCGTTTGCATGTCACTTACTGATCGGATGCTGAGAGTCGAGGAGGGGGTCCTGCGCCGCGTGCTCGGCCATCTCCCGACCGGGGTCACGGTCATCACCGCCAACGATGGCGGCGAGCCGGTCGGGATCGTCGCCAACTCGGTGACTTCCGTCTCGCTCGACCCGCCGCTGATGCTGATCTGTCCGGCGAAAAGCTCCGGCACCTGGCCTCGGCTGCGTTCGGCGGGCACCTTCTGCATCAACGTGATGGCCGGCCATCACGAGGAGGTCTGCCGGCGGTTCGCCGTCAAGGGTGCCGCGGACCGCTTTCAGGGGACCTCCTGGCACGAGCGCCACGGCATGCCGGCACTCGACGACGCGGTCGCTTGGATCGATTGCTCGATCCGCGACGAGCACGATGCGGGCGACCATACGATCGTCGTCGCCGACATCATCGACATGGATGCCGCGACGGACGTCGAGCCGCTCGTCTTCTTCCGTGGCCGCTACGGAACGCTGGCGGGCTCGGTAGACGAAGAGCCCTGACGGCCCGCCGCCGATGGCGGCGCTTCGTGGTCGCGGCTCAGCGGCATAGGGATCCGCCCGCTCACCTCCAGCGTGGCGGTGTCCGTGCCCCCGGTGAGCATCCGGGCAGAGGCAATGCCGAGGTCGGCGAGGATGTGTCGGCCGATGTCCTCGTCGGTGGGAGCGTGCCGCGCCCGCGGTTGCTCGGTCATCGAAGCGCTTGCCGGAGCTTCGCTCTGGAGATGGCGCAGCAGGCCCACCGCGCCCGGCTCGGGCGAGACGTGGACGATCACGCCAAGCCCGCTTTGAGAGACCAGCTCGACGGCGCCGGAGAGCTGCCCCCGACAGCCGCAGTCGAGCGAACGGAAGACGTCTCCGGCGACGCAACCGGCGTGGATGTGAGCGAGGACGTCGTGGCGGCGGTCGACATCGCCTTGGACGAGCGCCACGTGCTCGCGGCCGTCGTGGAGGGACCGGTACCCGACCGCGGTGAACCAGCCGAAGGCGGTGGGCAGCGGGGTCGTCACGACCCGCTCGACCTGGCGATCGTGGCGCCGGCAGTACTCGATCAGGTCGGAGGTGCCGATCAAGGTCACACCGTGGGACCGACAGTGGCCGGCGAGATTCGTTCCCCGCGCGACGGATCCGTCCGCCGCGAGCACCTCCGAGATGACGGCGGCCGTGGTCAAGCCGGTAAGCCGCGCCAGATCGACGGCGCCGTCGGCGGTCCGCCCGCGCTCGAGCACCCCCCCGCGCGCCGCCCGGAGGGGGAAGACGTGGCCGGGGCGGAGGAGGTCGTCTTCCGAGGTCGCCGGATCGATCGCGACGGCGATGGTCCGAGCCCGATCGGCCGCCGATACCCCGGTGCTGAGCTCGCGGGCGTCGATCGAGGCGGTTGAGCCGAGACGCAGCGACGACTCACCCGCGGTCGCCAGCGGCTTCAGCCCGAGGGCGTCGCAGCGGTCCTCGGGCAGCGCCAGCCGCGTCGGTCCGCCGGCCACCCTGGCGATCAGGTTGATCGTGTCGGCCGTCGCCCGGTCGGCGGCGACGACGAGATCGGCGGGGAGGTCGGTCCGCTCGTCGTCCCGCAAGACGACGGGCCGGCCGGCCCGTATCTCCACCAGTGCGGCCTCGACCGCCGCGAGCGAGGCGCCTCGGGTGACTTGAGCCTCAGATGCCATCCCGAAAGGGTCGGGGGTCCGTCGTCGACGCGCACGCGCGGCCGGTGGCGACGCCTGTTCGTCTGTCCAACCGGCGCGGCGCCGAGGTCCGATTGGGAAACCGTCCCAAGGCTTCGACCCTTGGGGGTGGAACCGATCCACCCCTCTTCGAAGCCGAAAATTACACCACCGGGACCCAATCGTTCGAAGAGTCGCTAGAACAGGTCGGTGGCATCCAGGGCGAAGCGGTGGCCGCCAAACTGAACCCCGAAGGTGGCCAGGTCATCGTCGAGAAAAACCCGTTCACCGAAGCGGGCAACGCGATCACCAGGGGCGCCGAAGACGCGCTCAAGAAGTACTGCCCCAAGTGCGAAATCATCAACCTCGTCCTCAATGCGACGGACTTCGTGCCGCCGAAAGCGCAGGAAAAGACGCAGGCGCTGCTGACCAAGTACCCCGAAGCGAAGGCGTTCGTCGCCCTCAGCGACGATGTCATCCTGGCCGGCGTCGGCGCCGCGATCCAGGCGGCCGGAAAAGCCGAAGACGACTTCTACGTCGTCTCTGGCGCGGCCTCGCCGCAGGGGATCGAACTGATGCGGCAGAACAGCCCGCAGCTCGATTTCGACGTCGGCTACTCGACCCAGGGTCGTGCCTACGAACTCTTCGACGGCGCTGCCTCGTTGATCGACGGCAAGGAACCGGTCTCGGCCGGCAACGCCTGGCAGGCCTTCGACAAGGAACGCGGCATGCCGGAAGGCGAAGAATACGAAGCCCCGGTCGACTTCAAGGCCGCCTACGAAAAACGCTGGGGTCTCAGCAAGTAGGACCAACCCGCGCCGGTGCCGCTTGGAAAAGCGTCCGAGCGAATCCGGCGCGGGTCGTTATCGCCCTCTGTAGGGCGCGGATAGGCTCGCTCAAGCACCTGTTCAGGACTACGAAAGATGGTTCCGTGGCCGACGTTTCGACCCGCACGATCCAAGTTGGTAAGCACCGGATCTTCCTGCGCGAAGCGGGCTCCGGGCCGCTGGTCCTGCTCTTGCACGGGTGGCCGGAGACCTCCAACTCCTGGCGGCGCCAGCTTCCCGCCTTGGCCGACGCCGGCTATCGCGCGGTAGCCATCGACGGGCTCGGCTACGGTCGCTCCTCGCGCCCGCCGCATATCCACGACTACCGGATCTCCGAGCTGGTCGGCGTCGCCCTCGGCACCGTACGCGCGCTGGGCGAGCGCACCGCGACGGTCGTCGGGCACGACTGGGGCGCGCTGGTCGCCTGGACGTGCGCCTGGCTCAACCCCGACGTCTTCACCTCGGTGGTCGGGATGTGCGTGCCGTTCGCCGGCCGCGGCCTGATGGCCTTCCCGGTCAGTCCGTTCGGCGAAACGCGGCCCTCGGAGGTATTCCGGGAGCTGGCGGGCCCGGACAAGATCTTCTACACCGAGTACTTCGACCTGGTCGGTAGAGCCGAGGCGGAGTTCGACGAGGACGTCCGCGGCTGGTTGCGCGATCTGGTGTACACGGCGTCCGCCTCCGTCTATCCGGCGGATGCGCCGCCCAACGACACCTCGCTGACGATCGCCGAGCAGAAGCAGTTCGTGCGCGACTCGATCATCTGCATCGAGTCGGGGCGGCGGCTGCGCGACGGCCTGGTCACCCCCGAGGTGCTTCCGGATTGGATCACCGAGGAGGAAGTCGACGAGTACGCCGGCGAGTTCGAGCGAACCGGTCTCTGGGGCGGCTTCAACTGGTACCGCTGCATGGAGATCAACTGGGAGATCCTGGCTCCCTACGAGCACCGCAAGGTCGAGGTCCCGGCGCTTTACATCGTCGGTGACCGCGATGCCCCCCTGGTCTGGGCGCGCGAAAACATCGATCGCATGCCCGATTGGATCCCCGACCTGCGCGGCCAGATCGTGCTTGAGAACTGCGGGCATTGGCCCCAGCTGGAGGTCACCGACCAGCTCAACCAGGCCCTCGTGAGCTTCTTCGACGAGGTCCACGGAGGATGACCGACGCCGTCGGCAGCAGCTCGCGAGACCGGGCCGCCTCACTCCTGTCGCCGGAGGCGCGGGCGATCCTCGACGCGACCGAGGAGGGGCTGGGCGTCCCGCTCGACCAGATGTCGGTCGAGGCGGCGCGCACGTACCGCGCGAAGCTGATCGACTCCCCGTGCTGCTGTGGCTGCACGGCGGTGCCTGGGTACTGGGCGACCTCGACGCGGCCGACCCGACCTGCCGCAGGCTCGCCGTGGCGACCGAGGCGATCGTCGTCTCGGTCGACTACCGCCTCGCTCCCGAGTGTCGCTTCCCGGCCGGCCTCGAGGATTGCTACGCGGCGCTCCGATGGGCCGCCGACCGGATCGGCGAGTACGGAGGCGATCCGACCAGGATCGCGGTCGGCGGCGACAGCGCGGGCGGCAACCTCGCCGCCGCGCTGGCGCTGATGGCTCGCGACCGATCCGGCCCGCCGATCGTCTTCCAGCTGCTCGTCTACCCATCGGTGATGCTGCGGGTGTCGAGCGAGGAGTTCGCCGACGCGCCGGTCGTCAACCGGGCGATGGCCGAGCATTTCTGGGGCCTCTACGTCAGTTCGGACGAGGATCGGGGGCACCCGTACTGCGCGCCGATGGTCGCCGACGACCTCTCGGGACTGCCGCCGGCGTTGGTGATCGTGCCCGAGGTCGATCTGACCCGCGCCGACCAGGAGCGCTACGCCGATCTGCTCGCCGCCGCGGGGGTCGAGGCGCGCGCCCAGCTCTACCCGGGCATGGCGCAGGGCTTCTTCGACGCCGTCGCGGTCCTCGAGTCGGGTCGCCAGGCGGTGGACGATGCGGCGACGGCATTGCGTCGGGCTTTCGCGACCTGACCCGGCCCGACGGCGCGTTGTTCCGGGCCGTTGGCCTGCCCCCCGCTGTACAAGCATCCAAGCCGTGCGGCCGTCCGCACTTCCGGACGCCGGGTCGGCGTCGTTAGCGTCGCCAGCATGAAATTTGGAATGTTCTTCATGCCGAGCCACCCGCCCGAGCGCGCGCTGCACGACTCGATCGAGTGGGACCTCCAGTGCATCCGCTGGGCCGACGAGCTTGGGTTCGACGAGGCATGGATGGGGGAGCACCACACGCTCGTCTGGGAGCCGGTCGTCGCCCCTGACCTCGTGCTCGCGCAGGCGATCCAGCAGACCGAGCGGATCCGGCTCGGGACCGCGGGCCTGCTGATGGCCTACATGCACCCCGCCACCTTGGCCGACCGCATCTCGCAGCTCGACCACATGGCCGAGGGCCGGCTGAATTTCGCCGCGACCATTTCCTCGGCGCCGACCGACCATGCGCTCGGCGGCATCGCCGGCGGCATGGACCAGTCGCGCCGGATGACGGCCGAGGCGACCGAGCTGGTCGTGAAAGTGTGGACGTCGGAGGAGCCTTTCAGCTTCCGTGGCGAGTTCTGGTCGTGCGACTACGACCCCGCCGTCTCCTGGCTGCGCCCGTATCAGAAGCCTCACCCGCCGATCGCGGTTCCGGGCCTGGGGGCGGCGTCGCCGTCGATAGTCAGCGCCGGCGCAAAGGGATACATGCCCTTGAGCTTCAACGTCGCCGAGCGTCTGGTCGAGACGCACTGGCCCGCCTACGCGGAAGGCGCGGCGAGCGCCGGCCTGGTCCCCGATCGCCGCAAGTGGCACGTCCTGAAGGACATCTTCGTCGCCGACACCGACGATGAGGCCCGCCGCTGGTCTATTGAAAGTCACTTCGCCCGCTTCTACGGCGAGTACCACCTGCCGCTGCTCGAGAGCATCGGGCTGAAGGGACACCTCAAGGAAGACGACTCGATCCCCGACTCGGCGGTCGACGTCGAGTACCTGGCCGACAACGGCTTCATCATCGGCTCTCCCGACACCGTCGTCGAGAAGATCACCAGGCTCTACGAGCGCCTCGGCGGCTTCGGCACCCTCATGCTGCTCAGCTCCGACTACGCCGATGCGCCGGAGCGATGGCGCCGCTCGCTGGAGCTGATCGCCACCGAGGTCGCGCCACGTCTGGCCCACCTCGACGGCACCACCAGCGCCGGCGCCACGGCGGTCGGGGGCGATCGATGACCACCGTGATCGCAGTGCTCACCATCGCTCCGGGCAAGGAGGAGGAGTTCGCGGCCAAGTTCGCCGAGCGCGGCCAGGCGGCGATCACCGCGGCCGCCGGCAACCGCTCGGCCGCTCTCGCGCGCGGCGTCGAGGATCCCTCCACGTATCTGCTGGTCAGCAAATGGGACTCCGTCGACGCGCACAAAGCCGCGATGGACGACCCCACATATATGGAGTGGGTCGTGTTTGCCCGGGGCTATCACGCCGCGCCGCCGAAGGTTCGGCATTACGACTCGGCCGACTGAGCTTGCGCTTCACGATCGATGACGTAACTCCAACCTGGCTGACCGAGATCCTGCGCGCCGACGGCGCCCTCACGGGTGAGGACCGCGTCGTTTCGGCCCGCGCCCGGCAGATCGCGATGGATACGGGTTTCGCGTCCCTTCTCTATCGCTCGAGCTGACGAGCGAGAGCGGGCCGGCAAGCATCATCGTGAAGCTCCCGGCGGGCGAGCCCGCCGTCCGCGAGGCGATGGGGGAGGTCGGCTGCTACGACCGGGAGGTCCTTTTCTACCGCCGAGCTGATCCACGGCGACATCCGTGCCGACAACATGTTCTTCCGCGGCGACGACGTGGCGATGATCGACTTCCAACTGCTGACCCGAGGCAGCGGCGTCGCCGATGCCGCCTACGTGATCATCCAGGGGATGACCACGGAGGAGCGCGACGGACGCGACGAGGAGCTCCTCGACCACTACCTCCGCGCCTACGGCGCCGCGGGCGGCAGGCGATTCGACGCCGCGGACGCGTGGCGTCACTACCGTCTCGCCGTACTCATGTTCTTCGCCTTCCCGGTCACGGCGATGCACACCTGGGACCAGCTTCCCGACACCGCGCGGGAGTTGTGCCTGGAGCTCACCGAGCGTGGTATCGCGACGATCTGCGGCACGGCGTCGACGACGTCGTCGTCCTCACCCGCGCCGAGGCGGTAGGGCGGATCGAAAGCCTCTGGGCCGAATACAGCTCCATCCACTTCACCCTGCCGGTGGTCGTGGCGGGCGACGACGGCGAGCATGTGGCGATCGTCTACCAGTGTGAGCAGACCACGCTGGCCGGGGTCGACCAGCGGCTCGGGAGCATCGAGGTCTTCCACGTGGTCGACGGCCGGATCGACGCCGTCTACAACAACACCCATCAGTACGGCACCTGGCGATGAAGGCGGGCGCGAGCCTGCCCTGGGACGGCTGCGTCAATACCCGCCATCTTCGCGACGTGCAGGTCGCCGGCGGGCCGTTGTCCCCGGCCGCACTTGTGCGCAGCGACTCGGTCTCCTCGCTGAGCCCGACCGGATGGCAGGCGCTGGTCGGCCACGGCGGTGGCCGATGCCGAGCCGGGCGGCGTGTTGGTCCGTGCCTCGGTCGCGACCGCACCGGCCTGGTCGTCGCCTTCCTGCTCCTGCTGGCGGGCGCTACCGACGACGCGGTGAGCGCCGACTACGCCATCAGCGGGCCGCGCCTCGAAGCGAGCTTCGCCGAGCTGATCGCGTCGGAGGCCGATCCGGAGCGACGACGAGTCCACGAATGGCACCGCGCCCAGCCCGGCGACCTGATCCAGAGCGCCCTCGCCGATCCGCGGCAGACGTACGGAGGGGCCGAGAGCTATCTCGTCGCGGGCGGCGCTCCGCCAGACATCAGGGAACGCGTCGTCGCCCGGCTCTCGAGCGCCGGTCCACCCGATCACTCCGGCGAGGCGCAGTAGTCGAGCTGCCACCCGTTGGGATTTGGCACAGTCCCGGCGACCGGTCTGCCGCGACTTGTCGGCGCGGAAGTCAGAGGATGACGCCGTACTACCGGGCGCGCGCGATGTTGGCGCCGCCGTACCCCCAGCGGCCTGCGTGCGCTCCTGGCGGGCCGGAGCGGCCCACCTCCTCCGGTGTCGCTCCGGCTCGTCGGCACCTTCGGCGGCCGGCCGGTGGCCGAACCGGAGCCCTTGCAAGGGCCTGGCTGATCTCCTGCGGCAACTCGATCCCGAGCTGTACGTCGGTCGTCGCTTGGAAAAGCATCTCAACGTTCGAGCCCCCGCCGATGGCGCGCCGGAGCGCCGGAGGAGAGTTTCGGCCCTGAGGAGAGAAGGGTTGGGCGCGGAATGGTTCCCGAGGTGCTTCGGGCGCACCGACCGCGTGACGCGCAACCGCGCGACTACAGGAAGGAAGATCGAATGAGTCGGAGACTCGTTGCTTTGCTTTTGATGTTGTTCGTTCTCGGCGTGGCCTTGGCGGCCTGCGGCGGCGGCAGCAGTAGTAGCTCCACCGAAACCAGTTCCAGCGAAGAAGCCACGACCGAAGAAGGCACGACCGAAGAAGTCGCCACCGAATCCGGTGGTGAATCGGGGTCGGAAGCCGAACTCACCAAGTCTCTGGACGCTTGGTACTCGGGTGAAAACTTCGGCGAACCGCCGACCGAACCGCTGAAAGTGCCGGAAGGAAAGAACGCCTGGCTGATCGCCTGCAGTGACGCGACCCCGAGTTGCACCGGTGTGTGGGAAGTTTTCGAAGAATACGCCAAGAAATTCAATTGGAACATCACCCAGGTCGACGGCAAACAGGAACCGACTGCCCAGGCCAATGCGGTCCGCCAGGCGATCACGGCCGGCGCCGAAGTGATCGGCATCTCGAGCATCGACTGCTCGGCGGTCAAACAGCCACTCGAAGAAGCGATCAAGGCCGGCATCAAGGTCATCAGCAGCAGCGGAATCGACTGCACTCCGCCGCTGTTCGAAGCCGAAAACCACGCCAGTGGAGCCGGCGACTGGAAAGAATCGCTAGAACAGCTGGGTCAGATCGAGGGTGAAGCGTCGGCTTCCCACGTCGCCGCTGAAGGCGGCGGCCAGATCATCGTCGAGAAAAATCCGTTCACGGAAGCGGGCGAAGCGATTGCCCATGGCGCCGAAGAAGCGATCAAGAAGTATTGCCCCGAATGCGAAATCATCCCGTTCATCCTCAATGCGGCGGACTTCGTCCCGCCGAAAGCTCAGGAAAAGACGCAGGCCCTGCTGACCAAGTACCCGACCGCGAAAGCGTTCGTGGTCCTCACCGACGATGTCATCCTCGGCGGTGTGGGTCCGGCGATCCAGGCGTCCGGACGCACGGACATCTTCGTCGCCTCGGGTGCCGCAACCCCGCAGGGGATCAAGCTGCTGCGGGAAGGTAGTCCGCAGGTGAGCTTCGAGGTCGGGTTCTCGGTTGTCGGTCGAGGACTCGAACTGCTCGACGGAGCGGCTTCCCTGCTCGATGGTAAGGAACCGGTCGAATCCGGCAACACCTGGCAGGCCTTCGACAAAGAACGTGGCCTGCCCAAGGGCGAAGAATACGAAGCCCCGGTCAACTTCAAGGCCGCCTACGAAAAGCGCTGGGGTCTGACCAAGTAAAACCGACCCGGCTCCCAGCGGGAGCATCTCTCCGGCAAGACACAGGGGCCGGCTGATTGCAGCCGGCCCCTGTCGTTCCAGGGGCAGCCAACCGCCGTCTCCGCCGCTTGGAAAAGCATCCCAACGAATCCGGCGCGAGCGGGTCGCACCGCTCCCTGCCCCGCGGATAGGGTCGATCCCAGGCCCGTTCACGACTATGAAAGGCGGTCACGTGACCAACGTGTCGACCCGGACGATCCAAGTCGGCAAGCATCGGATCTTCCTCCGCGAAGCGGGCTCTGGACCGCTGGTCCTGCTCCTGCACGGATGGCCGGAGACCTCGTACTCGTGGCGGCATCAGCTGCCCGCCCTGGCCGACGCCGGCTACCGCGCGGTCGCCTTCGACGGGCTCGGGTACGGTCGCTCCTCGCGCCCGCCACACATCCACGACTACCGCGTCACCGAGCTGGTGGCCGTCGCCGAGGGCGTCGTCCGCGAGCTCGGGGCCGAGACGGCGACGGTGGTCGGGCACGATTGGGGGTCGCTGACCGCCTGGACGTCGGCCTGGACGCGGCCGCAGGTGTTCACCTCTGTCGTCGGCATCAGCGCACCTTTCGGTGGCCGCGGCCTGATGGGGATCGCCGACAGCCCGTTCGGCGAGATCCGCCCGTCCGTGCTGGGACGCGAACTGGCGGGCCCGGACAAGCTCTTCTACACCGAGTACTTCGACCTCGTCGGACGCGCCGAGGCGGAGGTCGACAGCGACGTCTACGGCTGGATCCGCGACCTGCTCTATACCGCCTCCGCCTCCGTCTACCCGCCGGGGACGCCCGCGCCCGACATCTCCGGCCTCGACCGGGCGGCGATCGCCGAGGCGATCCGCTCCTCGCCGATCTGCATTCCGCCCGGCGGCCGCCTTCGCGACGGCTGCGTCACCCCGGACGCCTTGCCTGCGTGGCTGACTCAGGAGGATCTCGACCACTACGTCGCCGAGTTCGAGCGAACCGGGCTCTGGGGCGGCTTCAACTGGTACCGCTGCATGGACCTCAACTGGGAGATTCTCGGCGCCTACGAGCACCTTCCGGTCACGGTGCCGGCGCTGTACGTCGCCGCCGACTTCGACTTCTCCTGGGTCGTTGCGCGTGAGGCGATCGACCGGATGCAGGAGAAGGTGCCGGATCTGCGGGGCCAGGTGCTGCTCGAGAACTGCGGCCACTGGATGCAGCAGGAGGTGCCCGATCAACTCAACAAGGCCCTTGTCGAGTTCCTCGACGAAGTCTGGTCGAGCGCCAAGGTCGGCGCCGCGCAGGGGGTCTGAACGATGGTCATCGAGCGAGCCGAGCTGATCATCCAGGCGGGGCGCGAGGAGGAGTTCGAAGCCGTCCTGCCGCGGGCGACGGAGATCCTCCGTTCGGCCCCCGGCGGCCGGGTCCTGGCCCTCGGCCGCGGGGTCGAGAACCCGTCGTCGTTCGTACTCCTGATGGTGTGGGAGTCGGTCGCCGTCCACGCGGCGGCGGGCGAAACCGAGGCGCTCAAGGAACTCGACACGATCGTCCGCTCCTTCATCGCCGAGGCCCCGGTCGTGGGCCATTTCGCGCCGCTCGAATTGGACGAGTAGACAAGGCGGCCGCCGCCCTCGCCTACCTCACCCCCACGCGAGGACCTACCGTCGGCGTGGCGTCACGACCAACGACCGGAGGAGAGAGATGGCTACCGAGACCGTCGCCTATGAGCCATTCGGGGTGGGTGCGCTCGATTTCGATGTCTACCAGCAGCTGCTCGCGCACGAGGGGCTGTACAAAACCGAGTCCGATTTCTTCGTGGCGGCGCGGCGCGACGATGTCCATGACCTGATCCGCCAGCCGAAACTGTTCTCATCGCGGCCCAACCAGAGCGAGGCGCTCGGGATGGCCACCGACGGCGAACCCAAGGCCGGCGAGGAGGCCCGCGCCCGTTTCACCGCGATGACCGAAGGCCTGCCGGTGACCGCCGACGAGCTGATGAGCGCCCGGATGATCATCGCCGCCGATCCGCCCTTGCACACCCACCTGCGCCGGGTCGTCAACCGTGCCTTCGTCCCCCGCCAGATGGACAAGTGGCGCGGCTGGATCCAGAACCGGGTCGACGAACTGCTGGCCGACGTCAGCGCCGACCAGGAGTTCGACGTCGTCCAGAAGCTTTGCGTGCCGCTGCCGGTGAGCGTGATCGGGGAGGTCCTGTCGCTCGAACAGTCGGAGTACGGCCGGGTCAAGCACTGGAGCGACGAGATCATGAAGGGCTCCCAGAACGCGGACCGCGGCAGCGACGAGGCCTCCAAACGCCTTTTCGCCGCCTTCGGCGATTTCGTCGCCCGGTTCAGCCCCGAGATCGAAGATCGCCGCGCCAACCCACGCGACGACATCATCAGCGTGCTGGTGCAGAAGACCGACGACGGGGACATCTCGACCGCCGACGCCCTCTACTTCCTGCTGATCATGATGGGCGCCGGTCAGGAGACGACGACCAACCTGATCAGCAACATGATCGTCTCGCTGTACGAGAACCCCGACCAGTTGGAGCTCCTGCTCGAGCAGCCGGACCTGGTCAAGTCCGGGATCGAGGAGACGCTGCGCTACCGCGGCCCCGCCCAGGTCACCTTCCGCGAGGCGCTCGAGGACACCGTCCTCGGGGGCACCGAGGTCCCGGCCGGCTCGCTCATCGTCGGTCTGGTCGGCGCCGCCAACCACGACCCGGCCGTCTACGAGGACCCGCTCCGCTTCGACATCACACGCGACCCGTCCCACGTGTCCTTCGGGCACGGGATCCACTTCTGCGTGGGTGCGGCGCTGGCCCGGCTGGAGGCGGAGACCGCGATGCGCTCGCTTCTGCCGCTGCTCGGACAGATGCACATGAGCGAGCCGCCGACGCCGATCGAGTCCCTGATCTTGCTTGGGTTCGAGCATGTGAAGCTCGCCCCGAACACCTGATCCCACAGTTGGATCAGCGCACAAACCGGAAAGGAACAGGGGATGAGTGAAAAAGACGAGAGGGGATACGGCACCGGGGTGCTGGACCCCGAAGCGCAGGCAGTGGTGGAAGGGATGGAAGGGGCCTTCGGCGCCCCGTTGAACGAGCTGCCGATCGACCAGGCCCGCGAGCGGATGACCGCGATGCACGCGCTCCTCCCGCCTGGCCCCGAGATGCACGCGGTGCACGACGTGGCCGCGCCCGGACCGGACGGCGACGTGCCGTTGCGCATCTACGTGCCGAGCGCCGAGCCTGGTCTGCCGGTGTTGATCTGGATCCACGGCGGCGCCTGGGTCTTCGGCGAGCTCGACTACTTTGATGCCTCCTGCTCTGACCTGGCGGCGCGGGCCGGGGCGATCGTGGTGTCCGTGGGCTATCGGTTGGCGCCCGAGCATCCGTTCCCAGCGGGTCCCGAGGACTCCTATGCGGCGCTCTTGTGGGTCGCCGACCACATCTCCGAGTTCGGCGGCGATCCCGGTCGCATCGCGGTGGGCGGCGACAGCGCCGGAGGGAACCTGACCGCGGCGGTCACGATGATGGCGCGGGATCGTTCGGGGCCGAGCATCGTCTACCAGCTGCTGATCTACCCGGCGATGGATGACGGCGAGATCTCCAACGAGGAGTTCGTCAACGAGAAGGTGATGCCGCGGGCGTCGCACGGTTACTTCTGGGATCTCTACGCTCCCCGCCCCGAGGATCGCGAGAACCCCTATTGCGTGCCGATCAACGCCGCGGATCTCTCCGGCCTGCCGCCCGCTTTCGTCGTGGTCCCCGCCGCCGACTGGATGCGCGACTCCCAGATCCGCTATGCCGAGCTACTGAGAGAGGCGGGCGTCCCGACCCGCCTCGAGGTCTACGAGGGCATGCCGCACGGGTTCCTGCTTGCGACGGCCTCGATCAAACGGGCCGACCTCGCCCTCGACGAGGTGGCGGCCGACATGCGGGCGGCGTTCGACCCGCCGGCGGCGCAGGCGAGCTAGCGAGATGAGCAACGGAGACGCCGGCCCGCGGGGCAACGGAGCACTCGATGCCGATCAGCAGGCGGTGGTCGATGGGACCGAGCAGATCCTCGGCGCGCCGCTGAACGAGATGCCGATCGATGAAGCCCGCGCTCGGATGGAAGAGCTGTACGCACTCGTGCCGCCGGGTCCCGCGATGCACGCGGTACACGAGGTGAGCGCGCCCGGGCCGGACGGTGACGTGGGCTTGCGCGTCTACGTCCCTACCGCCGACCAGGGACTCCCGGTGCTGGTCTGGATACACGGCGGGGCATTCGCGTTCGGGGAGCCGGACTACTTCGACTCCTCGTGCTCGGAGCTCGCCGACCGGGCGACGGCCCTCGTTGTCTCGGTCGATTACCGGCTGGCCCCCGAGCATCCGTTTCCGGCGGGCGTCGAGGACTCCTACGCCGCGCTCCGGTGGGTCGCCGAGCAGATATCCGAGTTCGGCGGCGACCCGGACCGGATAGCGATCGGGGGGGACAGCGCCGGGGGCGGCATCGCCGCCGCGGTCGCGCTGATGGCTCGCGACCGCTCCGGGCCGAGCCTCGTTTATCAGCTGCTTGCCTACCCGGCGCTCGACGACATCGTCTCCAACGACGAGTTCAGCGATGTGCAGGTCATCAACCGGCCGGTGTACGAGCACTTCTGGAACCTCTACGCGGCCACTCCCGAGGATCACGAGAACCCTTACTGCGTGCCGATCAAGGCCGCCGACCTGTCGGGCCTGCCGCCGGCGTTCGTCGTCGTACCCGCGGTCGACGCGATGCGCGACTCTCAGGTCCACTACGCGGAGCGCCTCGCCGAGGCCGGCGTCCCGACCCGCTGCGAGGTCTATCCGGGCACCGCGCACGGGTTCCTGCTCGCGACCGGTGCCATCAGCCGGGCCGAGATCGCCATGGGCGAGGTCATCGGCGACCTTCGGGCGGCGTTCGACCGGGCGTCGGCGAAGGCGCGCTAGTGGTGACGCGCCTGGCCGGAAAGGTCGCCGTCATCTCCGGTGCCGCCCGCGGCCAAGGTCGCGAGGCGGCGGTCGCCCTGGCCCGCGAAGGTGCCTCGATCGTCGCCTTCGACATCTGCGAGTCGCTGCTCTCGCCCCGCCATCCGGGGGCGACCGAGGCCGACCTGCGGGAGACCGGAAGGCTGGTCGAGGCGGAGGGTCAGGCCTGCCTCACGGCGAAGGCCGACGCCCGCGACCTGGCGGCGCTCGAGGAGCTGGCGGCGCGCGCGGTGGCCGAGTTCGGCAGGGTCGACGTGCTCGTCGTCAACCACGGGATCTGGGCCGTCGCCGAGAGCTCGCTGACGCTCCCCGAGGAGGATTGGCAGGAGAGCGTCGACATCCTGCTGACCGGTGCCTGGAAGGTGGCCCGCGCGTTCATACCCAAGATTGTCGACGGCGGGCAGGGTGGTTCGGTCGTCTTCACGGCCTCGATCATGGGCTTCAAGCCGCACCCCTCTTCGATCGCCTACACGGTCTCCAAGCACGGGGTCCTCGGGCTGATGCGCACGCTCGCCTGGGAGTTCGGTGATCGCTCGATCCGAGTCAACGCCGTCTTACCGGGATCGGTCGACACCCCGATGGCGATGGAGGGCGACAGCGTCGAGATCTCCTCCGGCTGGCACCCCCGTTTCTACGGGACCGATCGCGCCCTCCTGCCGGACGGGCTGGTCCCGCCGGAGCAGGTGGCCCGCGCCGTCGTCTTCCTGGCTTCGGAGGACTCCGAATACGTCACCGGCGTCGCCCTCCCGGTCGACGCCGGCTTCCTGAACTTCTAACGAGGAGATGAGATGAAAGACCCCCGGATGCTGATCGACGGCCGCCTTTGCGAGGCGAGCAGCGGCGCCACCTTCGAGCACCGCAACCCTTACACGGAGGAGGAGCTCCGCCCGTTCCCCGACGCCGGCGTCGAGGACATGGAGGCCGCGATCGGCGCCGCCCGCACCGCCTACGACCAGACGGGTTGGTCCGACGACGTCGAGTTTCGGGCCCGCTGCATCGAACAATTGCACGACGCGGTCCACAACCATCGCGATGAGTTCGTCGACCACCTCGTGAACGAGATCGGCTGCGTGCGGAGCCTCGCCGAATCGGCCCAGTTGCTCGGCGCGCTGGAGTGGCTCACCACCGCGATCGAATACACCCGCGCCCACGAGTTCGAGTTCGACGCTCCGGAGATCGAGGCCGTCGTCAACTACGCGCCGGGGGCGCCGAAACCCGCCCGGCGCATCGTCCTCGACCGGCCCTGGGGCGTCGTCGGGGCCCTCTCCGCCTACAACTACCCGCTGGCGATGATCCTCGGCAAGCTCGGGCCGGCGCTCGGGGCCGGCAACACCGTGGTGCTCAAACCGTCCGCCCAGGCGCCGCAGACCGCGCTTCTGGTGGCGAGGCTGGTCGCGGAGGAGACCGACATCCCGGCGGGCGTCCTGAACATCGTGATCGGGACCTCGCCGGATCTCGGCAAGGCGCTGGTCGGGGACCCGCGCGTCGGGATGGTGGCGTTCACCGGCTCGGCGGCCGTGGGTCGGTCGGTCGGTGCCGTCGCCGCCGAGCGCTTCGCCAAGGCGGTGCTCGAGCTCGGTGGCAAGTCGGCCTCGATCGTCCTCGATGACGCCGACGCTCTTGCGGCGGCGCGGGCCAGCGTGGTTCGCGTCTGCATGAACGGCGGACAGGGCTGCACCAACCTCACCCGCTTGCTGGTCCCCCGCAGTGAGTACGACGCGGTGCTCGACGTCGCGGCGGCGACGTGCGAGGAGGTCGTCTGGGGAGATCCGTCCGATCGCGCGACCCAGCTCGGGCCGATGATCGACCGCCGCCACCAGGAGCGGGTCCTCGGCTTCGTCAAGCGGGCCGTCGACGGCGGCGCGCGGCTGGTCGGCGGCTCGCTAGAGCCTCCGCGGGAGGCCGACCACGGCTACTTCGTCCTGCCGACCGTGCTTGCCGATGTCTCCCCGGATGCGGAGATCGCCCAGGAGGAGGTCTTCGGCCCGGTGCTGACGATCCTCCCCTACGACGGCGGTGACGATGGCGCCGTCGAGCTCGCCAACAACTCCCATTACGGGCTCGGCGGAGCGATCTTCAGCGGCTCGGACGAGCGCGGGCTGGAGGTCGCCCGGCGCGTCTACACCGGCGTCCTCGACGTCAACGGCGCGAGCTGCCGCGGCGCCGACGTGCCGTTCGGCGGATGCAAGGACAGCGGCCTCGGGCGCGAGGGTGGACTGACCGGGTTCCAGGAGTACCTGGAGACCCGGATGATCGGCGTGCCGCGCGCCTGACGGCGGGAGGGGGCTCGCCGGCGGCGCCGCGACCCTCAGTCTGGCGCCGCCGGGCGACCGTCCCCTAGACGGTCTCAGCGCCGCGGCGGCGTTTCCCGATCAGGGCCGAGACTCCGACTCCGACGATCAGGGCGAGGCCGTTGAAGACGTCCTGGATCCAGGCTTCGAGGCCCGCCAGCGTCAGGCCGGAGACGGCGACCGCGAGGAAGAAGATCGCGACGAGGGTGCCGAGGATGTTGAAGCGCCCCGGCTTGATCGTCGTCGCGCCGAGGAAGGTGGCGGCGATGGCGGGCAACAGGAAGCTGTTGCCGACGGTGGCGTCCGCCGCGCCGGAGCGCCCGATCTGGAAGACGCCCGCCGCGGCGGCGATCGTCCCGCTGAACATGTAGCTGCTCAGGACCACGCGCCGGACGTTGATACCGACGAGTCGCGCCGCCGGGAGCGAGGACCCGATCGCGGTCAGGCGTCGGCCGTAGGGGGTGTAGTTGAGGAGCCAGTACAGGGCCGCCGCGAAGACGATGAGGACAAAGAGCATGGCGGGTAGATCAAGCCATTTCCCGGAGCCGAAGCGGGTGAGCTGGGAGGGGATTTCGACGATCGGGGTCGCCGTGTAGGCGGCCGCGACCCCGAACAGCAAAGTCGTCATACCGAGCGTGCCGATCAGCGAGTTGATCCCGACGTAGGCGACGAGGACGCCGTTGATCACGCCGATCAGCAGCCCGAACGCCAGCGCCGCGACGACCGCGAGCCCGAGCGGGAAGCCGAGGTCGTTGGTACACGCCGCCACGACGACGCCGGACACGCCGAGAATCGCCGCGACCGAAAGATCGAACTCCCCGGTCAGCAGCGGGATGATCGATGCCAACGCGATGATCGCGAGCACCGACTGGTTGCCGACGATCGTATTGATGTTGGCCGACGTCGGGAAGGTGGCGCTCGTGCTCGGCAGCACGCTGAACAGGACGATCAGCCCGATGAGCAACATGACCAGGCCGTACCGCTCGGCGAATCCAAGTGCCATGTCGCCGGTGATCCGCCTGGCCGGCGACTCGGGCTTGCCTTCGGAGGTAGGGCCGGTGGCCTTTGCTGCGGTCTGCGATTCAGTGCTCATCGTGGTGCGACTCCAGTCGGGTTGGTTGAGGGTGCTAGTAGGCCACCGCGGTGCCGTAGGCCATCTGGGTCAGCTGCTCGGCGGTCAGTGGCTGGGCCGCTTCGTGCGCGACCTGCCCCTTGCGAATCACGATCACGCGATCGCACAGATTGGCCACCTCGTCGAAGTCGGAGGAGGCCATCAGCACGCCCGTGCCGGCGTCGGCCGCGTCGCGGATGATTCGGTAAATTTCGGCGCGGGAAGTCACGTCGACCCCTTGGGTCGGCTCGTCCAGGAGCAGCACCTCCGGATCGCGCTGCATCCATCGGGCCAGCATCACCTTCTGCTGGTTGCCGCCGGAAAGCGTGCTCAGCAACGAGTTCGTGCCGGCGGCCTTGACGCCGAAGCGCCGGCAAGCCTCTGCGGCCTCGCGCTCGGCCGATCCGGACCGCAGTAAGCCGCCGCGAAAATATCGGGACAGCCGCACGACGCTGAGGTTCTCGGTGATCGTCTGATCCAGGAGAGCCGCTTCTCCCAGCCGGTCCTCGGGCACCAGCGCGATGCCTGCGTCCATCGCCGAAAGGGTCTCTCCGGCCGGCAGGAGGGCGCCGTTGAGCTCCACCGTGCCGGTGCGTCGGAGCGCGCCGAAGAGCGAGAGAAGGAGCTCGCTGCGTCCCGTCCCGAGCAGTCCGACGACGCCGACGATCTCCCCCCGTCGCAGCTCGAGGCTGACGTCCTGAAGCGGACCCGCGCTGACCTCCTTGACGCGCAGCACGACCTCGGAGGCGGGCTGCTCGGCGAGGTCAGGGTAGACCCGCTCGAGTGAGCGGCCGAGCATCATCTCGATCAGCTGATCCTCGGCGAGGTCGGCGATCCGGCGGCTGCCAACCATCTTGCCGTCGCGAAGGACGGAGACGGAGTCGGCGAGCCCGAAGACCTCGTCGAGGCGGTGGCTGATGAAGATGATCGTCTCCCCGGCGGCGGCGAAGCGCTTGAGCGCGTTGCCCAGTTCGGTCGCCTCATGGGCCGGCAGCGAGGCGGTCGGCTCGTCGAGGATGAGGACCCGGTTGGTCGGGCCCTCGTCGGCGAGGGCGGTTCGACCCTCCTCAAGGCAGCGGGCGATGGCGATCTGCATCCGCGTCGCGGGCCGCAGCCCAAGTAGCTGCGCATCCGGTTTCGCCGGGATTTCGTAGCGCTCCAGCACTTCGGCCGCGTAGCGGCGGAGGCTGCGCCACTTGATCGTCGAGAAGAGGCCCGTCGGGTAGCCGCGGCCGGCGATCAGGTTCTCGGCCACGCTCATGTCGGGGAAGACGCCGGCGTTCTGGTGCACGAAACGCAGGCCGGCGTCGCGGGCGTGGCGCGGGGTGGCATCGGTGGCCTCGTAGCGGTAGTCACCGACCGTGATCGCGCCTTGGTCGCCGTGGTAGACGCCCCCCAGGATCTTGATCAGCGTCGACTTGCCCGAGCCGTTGCCGCCGGCGAGGGCATGGATTTCGCCGCGCTGAACGTCCATCGAGACGCCGTCGAGGGCGACCACGGGGCCGAAGCGTTTCGAGATGTCGCGAATCTGTACGTAGGACATATTTCCCTCCTTCCCCCGGTGCGGCGGGGGTCCCTTACCCGGTGCCGCGAGGCCACTATGGGGTTTGCCGAGTCGGCGAACAAGCCCGGGTCGGCGGCGGCTTTTGGCTTTCTTTCCAATGCCCGTCGCCGCAAATCGATCGGGCGAGCGTTGGACGGGTGCACAGTGGGGGCCCGGCACCGTGTTTGAGGAGGGGGCAGGGTCGCTGGGAGGCTGACCGGGACGACGCCGGGCGTGACTATCGGTCCCACGGCGGAAGGAAAGGAGAGGACGCATATGGTCATCGAGAGCTCGGCGTTTTACGACGGCAAACCGATCGCCGGGCACCGGGAGCCCTACACGGGCCCGGTCGAAGCGGCCCGGTCATTCGCCCTTGCCGACCTGCTGCGCCGCTCGGCCCTGCGTCATCCGGACAAGCTCGCCGTGATCGCGGGTGATGTCCGCTTGACCTTCTCCGAGTTCGACGCCGCTGTCGACCGGGTCGCGGGCAACGTCGCCGCCCGTGGCATCACCAAGGGCGATCGCGTCGCCGTCCTGTCTCACAACGGCTGGGAGTTCGCCGTCATCTCGTTCGCGCTGGCGCGCCTCGGCGTGCTGATGGTGCCGATCAACTTCATGCTCACGGCGGCGGAGGTCGCCTTCATCCTCGAACATTCGGGCGCGACCGGTGTCTTCGTCGAGGACGCTCTGCATCCGGTGATCGAGGAGGCCGTGGAGATTGCCGGCGGCGACCTCTCGCTGCGCGGTTGGATCGCGCTCGCGCGCGAGGCGCCCGCCGCGGGCTGGGAGCTCGTCGCCGACTGGGCGAAGGACGAGACTGCTGCGCCGCCGTCTGTGCACGTCGCCGACGACGACCCGCTGCGGATCATGTACACGAGTGGGACGGAGTCGCGGCCGAAGGGGGCGATGCTCTCGAGCCGCAGCCTGATCGCCCAGTACATGACCTGCATCGTCGACGGCAAGATGGAGCACGACGACGTCGAGGTCCACTCGCTGCCGATGTACCACTGCGCGGCGCTCGACTGCTGCTTCGGCCCAGATGTCTACCTCGGCGCGACCAGCGTGATCCTGCCCCGACCCGAACCGGCCCTGCTTTTGAGGACGATCGAACGGGAGCGGGTGACCAAGGTGTTCTGCCCGCCGACGGTCTGGATCTCGCTGCTCCGCAGTCCGGAGTTCGAGACCACCGACCTGTCCTCGCTCCAGAAGGGCTACTACGGTGCGTCGCCGATGCCGGTCGACGTCCTGATGGAGCTCCAGGAGCGCCTCCCGCACGTCCGGCTATGGAACCTCTACGGGCAGACCGAGATGGCTCCGCTGGCGACCGTCCTGCAGCCCGAGGATCAGCTCATCCACGCAGGTGCCGCGGGGCGAGCGGGGCTCAACGTCGAGACCCGGCTCGTCGACGACGACGACCAACCCGTGCCGCCCGGGACCGTCGGCGAGATAGTGCACCGTTCGCCGCAGGCGATGATCGGTTACTACCGTGACGCCGAGCGCACCGCCGAGGCCTTCAGGGGCGGCTGGTTCCACTCCGGTGACCTCGGCGTGATGGACGAGGACGGCTACCTGACCGTGGTCGATCGCAAGAAGGACATGATCAAGACCGGCGGCGAGAACGTGGCGAGCCGCGAGGTGGAGGAGGCGATCCACACGATGCCCGAGGTCGCCGAGGTCGCGGTCTTCGGCCTGCCCGACCCGCGCTGGATCGAGGTCGTCTCCGCCGTGGTCGTGCCGAAGGATGATGGCGGCGTGACCGCGGAGTCGGTCCGCGAGCACGCACAGGCTCAGCTTGCGGGCTACAAGGTTCCGAAGCGGGTGTTCGTAGCCGCGTCGCTGCCGAAGAACCCGAGCGGAAAGATCCTCAAGCGCGAGCTTCGCGAGCACTACCGCGACGCTCCGGCCCAGTGACCGAAGGTCCCGATCGGGGCGCGGTCGTGCCCAACTTCGATCTGCGGGGCAAGGCGATCCTCGTCACCGGTGCCGGGCGCGGCCTCGGTCGCGGGATGGCGCTGGCGGTAGCCGCGGCCGGCGGTCGCGTGGTCGCCGTCGCCCGGACCGGCCCACAACTCGACGAGACGGTCGCCGCGGCGCCGCCCGACAGCGTCTCCGCGCTCGAGTGGGACCTCTCCGAGCTCGACTCCGCCGCGGGGCTGGTCGCGGCCGCGGAGCGGGCCGCGGGTCCGATCTGGGGAGTCGTGCACGCCGCCGGGGTCCAGCATCGCTCGCCTGCCGTCGACGTCTCGGTGGATGATTGGCGCCGGGTGCTCGCGCTCGACCTCGAGGCACCCTTCTTCCTCAGCACCGCGTTGCGGCGCCATCAGGAGCGTGCCGGCGTCAGCGGCTCGCACGTGTTCGTCGGTTCCTTGACCTCGACCCTCGGGATCTCCTGCATCGCGCCCTACGCCGCGAGCAAGAGCGGACTGCTGGGAGTCGTCCGGACGCTGGCGGTCGAGTGGGCCACCACAGGGACGCGCGTCAACGCGATCGCGCCCGGCTACTACGAGACCCAGCTGACCGCATCGGCATTCGAGGACGCCGAGCGCGCCGCCTGGATCCGGTCGCGGATCCCGATGGGTCGGCTCGGGCGGGCGCAGGACCTCGCCGGGGCCGTCACCTTCCTCCTCTCCGATGCTTCGGAGTACATCACCGGTCAGTCGATCGCCGTGGACGGCGGGTGGACGGCGGGATGACCGTTCAGTGGGTGGGCGGCGATCGCCGTGTGCATCAGCTCGACCACCTGAGCCTCGAACTCGACCGAGATGTCGGCGCGGTTGGCGATGCTCTGAAGGTAGAGCGATCCAACCAGGCAGCGCGCTACCGCCAGCGGATCGGCGTCGGGCCGGGCCTCGCCGCGCCCCTGCGCCTCGACGATGACGTCGAGAACGATCTGCAGTGCGGGGCGGGCCACTGACTCCTGGAACTGCTCGAAGAAGATCGGATTGTCGTTCTGCTCGGCCTGCAGGTGAGCGTAGAGCCGCATCAGTTCCTCGTCGCGGTACACCTCGGCGTACTGATGGACGACCTCCGCGATGTCGCCGCGCAGGCTGCCGGTCCGCGGGTGGCTGACCGAAGCGCTCGTGGTGCTGAGGCCGGCGAGGATCAGTTCGTCCCGTTTCGGCCAGCGCAGCCGGACCGTCGTCTTGGCGACGCCGGCCCGGTCGGCGACCCGCTGGATGCTGAACTGGCGGAAGCCGTTCGTGGCGATCTCCTGCAGCACCTCCCGCAGGATGCGGGCGTCATAGCTGGGATCGCGCGGACGCCCAGGGGCACGGCGTCCTTCGGAGTCACGCTCGCTCGCGGCTCGTTTGCGCTTCTCGGATGTTTTTGCGTCTGGCCCTTGCATCGGAAGGGAGCGCGGGGCGCCCCGGGCAGAGACTATTTGGCGGCGATCGGCACCGGCGCCTCGCGCGAGGGCGCCGGGTCGGCCTGGATCACCGGCAGAACCTCCTCGGCGAAGAGTTTCATGCTCGCCTTCGCCTCGCTAAGGGTCATGCCGCCGAATTGCGGAAGCAGCGCGATCTCCTTCGCGCCCGTTTCGCGCTGCAGGATCCGCAGGCGCTCGATGATCGTCTCGGGCGTGCCGATCGGCTGGGTGTCGAAGCGGACGAGCGACGTGCCTTGGCGGGCCTCGCCGGACTTCTCCGCGTCGGCGGCGACTTTCGCCTGCATCTCCGCGTAGGCCTCATAGCCCTTGACGCCGTCGAAGGCGCCCGGTTTGTTGAACTCGTAATGGGTCGCGACCTCGTCGCCGTAGGTGGTGAACCACTGGAGAGCCCGCTCGGCCTCCTCGTCGGTCTTGGCGCAGTACATCCACAGCAGGATCGTCGGCTGGTCGGGCTCGAGACCCTCACCGGCGCGGATCGTGTTGTACTCGTCGATCACTTTCGACATCTCGTTCAGCGGCGCGCCGGTGACGAACAACTGGCTGAAGCCCTCGTGCGCCGCCATTTCCATCGACGTCTGGGTGGTCG
>JBOGYZ010000096.1:0-5499 GCA_050697015.1 Solirubrobacterales bacterium | reverse complement strand
GTACCGCGTCGAGGGGATCGAGCCCCTCGACGCCGCCACCGGCCGCGCCGCCTTCCCGACCTTCCGCCGGGCGCTCCTCACCGCGACCCGCCGGACGAACTTCCGCCTGCTGCGGAGCCCCGGGGATCCAGCGGCCTAGAACAGGTGGAAGCGCTGCGGGTCGACGACCCGGCGGTGCTCGCCCGCCTGGCGGAGGAGCTCGGCGTCCCCGCGAGCACGTCCGCCGAGGACGAGGAGGACGCCGCCGCCGTCTACGCCGACCTCGAGGAGGCCGCGGCGATCGGCGTCACCGGCGTCCCCTTCTTCGTTCTCGACCGCCGCTTCGCGATCGCCGGCGCGCAGTCGGCCGAGCTGCTCGCCCGAGCCCTCGCTCAGGCGGCGACGGTGCGGGAGAGCAGCGCCGACAGCTCCGTGTAGGCGCGCTCGGCGGCGCCCTCGTCGTAGGCAGGCGTGTCGGCCATCGTGTAGCCGTGGTCGGCGTCGGCGTAGACCTCGGCGCGGAACTCTTTGCCGGCCGCGCGCAGGGCGCCTTCGACGGTCGCGATCTGCTCCGGCGTCGCGCTTCTGTCGTGGTCGGCGAAGCCGAGGTACAGCTCGGCGTCGAGCTCCCTCGCGCTCAGGTGCGGGCTCTCATCGTCGTCGGTGACGAGCCCGCCGGTGTGGAAGCAGCCGAGGCCCGCGACGCGGTCCGGGTAGGCGGCGGCGATCCGCCAGCCGAGCCGCCCGCCCATGCAGTAGCCGGTGACCGCGACCTCGCCGCCGTCGGCCTCGTCCTGCAGCTTGCCGAGGTAGGCGGCCGCGTCGGCGACGATCCGCTCGGTGCTCAGCTCGCGGATCAGCGGCATCACCCGGCCGAAGACCTCGCCGCGGCGATCGGGATCGTCGAGCCCCTCGAGCGAGATCACCGGCGCTTTTCCGGCGCGGTAGAAGACATTCGGCGCGAGGACGACGTAACCCGCCGCCGCGATCCGGTCGACCATCGATTCGATCTGCGGTCGCAGCCCGTAGGCGTCGATCAGGAAGAGCACCCCCGGGTGCGGGCGCCCGTCGTCGGGTTTGGCCAAGTAGGAGTCGGCGACCCCTTCGGCGGTTTTGACGGCGATCGTCTCGCCCATCTCAGGTCCCCTTTCCGAGCGCTGTCTCGATCGCGGCGACGACCTCGTCGGACTCCGGCTCGACCGTCGGCCGGAAGCGCGCCGCGACGGTGCCCTCGCGGGTGACGAGGAACTTCTCGAAGTTCCACTGGACGTCGCCTGCCTCGCCCTCGGCGTCGGGCGACTCGGTCAGCGAGGCGAAGAGCGCGTGGCGCCCGTCCCCGTTGACGTCGAGCTTCTCGGTCATCGGGAAGGTCGTGCCGTAGGTCGCCGAGCAGAACTCGGCGATCTCCTCGGCACTCCCCGGCTCCTGCCCGGCGAACTGGTTGCAGGGTGCCCCGAGCACCGTGAAGCCCTGGTCGCCGAAGCGCTTCTGCAACCGCTCGAGCCCCTCGTACTGCGGCGTCAGCCCACAGCGCGAGGCGACGTTGACGACAAGGACCACCTTGGCCTCCAGTAGGGCCGGGTCGAGCGCGCCACCGTCGAGCGCGGCGATGCCGTTGAAGATCGAACTGTCCATTCACACCTTTCGAGGTCCGTCGTTGCTTTGCCAGGTCGGCCTCCCACACTAGTGAGACCACGTCTCCGGCCCGCGCCTGCCGGCTAGCGGCGCAGCGGGGTGAGGCGTTCGGCGGCGAAGAGCTCGTGGACCATGCGGACGGTGGCGCCGCCCTCGCCGACGGCGGAGGCGACGCGGCTCATCGAGCCGGCGCGGACGTCGCCCGCGGCGAAGACGCCGGGGAGGCTCGTCTCCAGCGCGAAGGGGTCGCGGTCGAGTGGCCAGTCGCCGTTCTGCCGCGCGGCTTCGCCGGTGAGCAGGAAGCCGCCCTCTTCGCGCAGCAGCTCGTCCGGCAGCCAGTCAGTGTTCGGGTCGGCGCCGATCATCAGGAAGAGGGCGCCCGCGGGGACGGTCTCGGTGTCGCCGCGGCCGTCGTGCAGCTCCAGGGTCTCCAGCCATTCGCCGCCGCCACCGCCGATGACCTCCGTCCGCGGGCGCACCTCGATGTTCGGCGCTTCCTCGACCTGGCGCACGAGGTAGTCCGACATGCCGAAGTCGAGCCGGTCCTTGCGCACGACCAGGGTGACGCGGCGCGCGTAGTCGGCGAGGTGGAGCGCCGCCTGCCCGGCCGAGTTGGCGCCGCCGACGACGAAGACGTCCATGTCCGCCATCCCCGGCGCCTCGGATGCCGGCCCGCCGTAGAAGACGCCCGCCCCGGTGAGGCGGTCCAGCTCCGGGACCGGGAGCCGGCGGTAGGTCGCACCGGCGGCGACGAGGACCGCGCGGGATCGCACGATGGCGCCGTCGGAGAGGCTGACGAAGATGTGAGCGCCATCGCGCCGCAGGTCGAGCGCCGCGTGCATGAGGGCGAACTGGGCGCCGAACACCCACGCCTGCTCGTAGGCCTGTTCGGCGAGCCGGCGGCCGCTGACGCCGCGGGGGAAGCCGAGGTAGTTGCGGATCAGCGAGCTCGAGGTCGCCTGGCCGCCGATCCCGCCCTCGTCGACGACCAACGTCCGGAACCCCTCCGAGGCGCCGTAGACCGCGGCCGAGAGACCCGCCGGCCCGGCGCCGACGATGACCAGGTCGAACTCGCTGCGCTGCGGGTCGACGGTGGCGCCCGCCGCCGCCGCGATCTCGGCGTTGGTCGGGTCGGAGAGCACCTCCCCGTTGGGGAAGACGACGAGCGGCAGCGGCTCCTCGCCGTCGGTCTCGGCATCGGCGAGCAGGTCCCGCGCCTCCTCGGAGTCGGCCAGGCTGAAGGTGTGGGGGAGGGCGCAGCGGCCGAGCACCTGCCGCAGCTCGTAGGCGCGTCCCGTCCACGAATCGCCGATCACGTGGATCGTGTGCGGGGCCGCCCGCCGCGCGTGCGCCCATTCGAGCAGGAAGCTGGTGACGGCCTGGTGGAACATCTCGTCCGGAGCGCAGCTCGGGCGCACCACGTAGTAGTCGATCTGCCGGCGGGCCATGCCGTGGAAGATCGCCTCGCCGGTGCGGCCGTCGCCCCAGCCCGCCCAGTCGATCAGCAGGCCGCGCTGGGCGTAGGGGTCGAGCGCCCGCACCCGGGCGAGCACCTCCGAGCCGCTCGTCTCGTCCAGCCACTGGGCGGTGAGGACGAGCGCGATGTCCCCACCCGCGGCGGCGACCTCCTCCAGCCGCGCCAGCGCGGCGCGCGAGGAATTGGCGGTGAGGACCCGGTAGTCGCGCTGGTAGCGCTCGCGCAGCTCCCGCTCGACCTCGCCCAGCGAGGCCTGGTCGATATCAACGGCAAGAACCACTGGCTTGGACAAGACACCCCGACCGTACCGCGCCCTAACTCGCCCGACAATAGGCAGATTCCTACGTTGGGCCAGGGGCCCCGCGGCTAGGATCGGAAACCTCGTCCATAGAAAGGAACGTCGTGAGCGCCAACCGTGAACTCTGGGAGAAGGGTGACTTCACGCGGATCGCCGCCTCGATGCGGGGCAGCGGGGAGGCGTTGGTCGACGGAATCGGCGTCGGGGAGGGCATGGACGTGCTCGACCTCGGCTGCGGCGACGGGACCACCGCGCTGCCCGCGGCCGAGCGTGGTGCCAACGTCCTCGGCGTCGACGTCGCCGCGAACCTCGTCGCCGCCGGCCAGGAGCGCGCCGACGCCGCGGGCCTCGACAACGTTCACTTCCAGCAGGGCGACGCCTCCGAACTGGTCGACCTCTCAGACGAGGCGTTCGACCTCACGCTGAGCGTCTTCGGCGCGATGTTCGCGCCGCGTCCCTACGACGTCGCCAAGGAGATGGTGCGGGTGACGCGGCCGGGTGGACGCGTTGTGATGGCGAACTGGATCCCCGGCGACCCGACCCTGGTCGCCCAGATCCTGAAGATCGCCGCCGCCTACTCGTCGGCACCGCCGCCGGGGTTCGTCAGCCCGATGACCTGGGGCGACGAGGAGGAGGTGGCCGGCCGCTTCGGCGAGGCCGGGGTCCCCGCCGAGGGCGTCGCCTTCGAACGCGCCTCCTGGATCTTCGACTACGAGGGCACGCCGGAAGAGCTCGTCGGGCTCTTCCGGGACTACTACGGCCCGACCATGAACGCCTTCGCCGCCGCCGCGGCCGACGGGCGTGAGGACCTGCTGCGGGCGGAGCTCGACGCTCTCTTCGCCGACCAGAACCGCAGCCTGGACGGGGGTACCGAAATCGCGGCGACCTTCCTGTTGGTGAATGTCACGCGTCCTACCTAGGAGGTAGCAAGATGAAATACATGTGCATCGCGAGGCCGGGCCCCTTACCGCCCAGTCCCGAGCAGTTCGACGCGGCGCTGGAGTGGCTGCAAGGTGAGCTCGACGACGGCAACCTGGATTGCCTCTACGGGTTCCTCGAAGGCGGCGGCGTCGCGATCGCCAACGCCGACTCGCACACCCAGGCGCTCGAACAGATGACCCGGTATCCGCTCTACGGGCTGGTCACCTGGGAGGTGACGCCGCTGCTGGCCTTCGGCGAAGGCGACCAGATCGTGCGGGCGAAATTGGCCGAGGCCCAGGCGGCGATGGGCAGTTGAATCCCGCATAACCCGCGTTTCCCCCGCGCCAAGGGGGGAGAGAATTACGCGCTGCGTGCATTGACCACACCATGGTGGGGTCAAAACACGTAGCGCGTGATCGGGCCGTCTGGGAAATGGTCCGACGCCAGCACGGTGTGGTGACGCGGAGCGCGCTTCTCGAGTTCGGGTTCGGTCCCAGGAGCATCGAGCATCGCGTCACCACCGGGCGCCTGCACCTCATCTCGCCGGGCGTCTATGTCGTGGGACGACCTGAGCTGACGCCCCGAGGACGCTGGATGGCGGCAGTGCTCGCCTGCGGAGACCACGCGGTCCTGAGTCACCGGAGCGCGGCGCAGTTGTGGGGCATCGGCTACGAGGAGGGCAAGCGGATCGACATCTCCGTCCGGCGCAAAAGCAAGATCCGCCGCCGGGGGATCAAGGTCCGTGCGCGCCCCTCCCTCGGAGCCAGTGCCGTTGTCGTCCGCTTCGGCATCCCGGTGACCCATCCGATCCAGACGCTCCTCGACGTCGCGACGGAACTGGAGCCCATGCGTCTCGAGCGGGCGGTGAACGAGGCGGACAAGCTCGATCTCATCGACCCCGAATCCCTTCGTACGGCGCTCGAGGGCTACGTCGGCATGCCGGGGGTGAAGACCCTGCGGACGATGCTCGACCGTCATACGTTCCGGCTCTCCGATTCAGACCTGGAGATCTACTTCCGTCCCCTGGCGCTCGCCGCCGGTTTCCCGCTGCCCCTCTCGAAACACTGGGTCCTGGGATACGAGACCGACTTCTACTTCCCCGACCATGACCTCATCGTCGAGACGGACGGCCTCCGATATCACCGCACGCCGTCCCAACAGGCGCGAGCCGCGAAACGGGACCAGAAGC
>JBOGYZ010000095.1:0-8979 GCA_050697015.1 Solirubrobacterales bacterium | reverse complement strand
ACCCGTGGCCGCGGCGACGGCAGCGACGCCGGGGGCGATCGGCAGCGCTTCGGCGTCGATGACGAGGAGCGCCGCGCTCGCGGTGGCGATGTGGCCGGCGTCGCCGGCGAGCCCGTCGGAGACGTCGATCATCGCCGTCGCGCCGGCCACGGCGAGCGCCCGGCCCGCGGCGAGGCGCGGGGTCGGGTCGAGCTGGCGACGGCGGAGGGCGTCGGCGGCCTGGGCGTCCAGGCGTTGAGCGGACGGGCGTTCGAGACCCTGGCGAGGATCCGGGTCGCCGGCGAGCGTCGGCTCTTCGATCAGCGCCAGGCCCGCGGCGGCACCGCCGAGCTCGCCGGTCACCACCAGCACGTCGCCGGGGTGGGCGCCGCCTCTCGTGACGAAGTCGTCGGGCTTCGGCGCGTGGCCGGTCACGGTCACGGCGAGGCTGAGGACCGGCGCGCGGGTCAGGTCGCCGCCCGCGACCGTCGTCCCGGTCTCGCCCGCGACCTCCGCGAGGCCCTCGCCGACCTCGAGCAGCGCCGCCTCGTCCATGTCCTCCGGTGCGCCGAGCCAGACGTATGCCTCGCCCGGCGCCGCGCCCATCGCCGCCAGGTCGGAGAGCGCGGTGGAGAGCGCCTTGCGGCCGATCTGGCGGAGCGTTGCGGTCTCGCGGCGGAAATGGACGCCCTCGACCAGCGCGTCGACCGAGGTCGCGACCGCCCCGCCGGGCACCGTCACGGCCGCGTCGTCGCCGCTGCCGAGGCGCACCTGGGACCCCGCCGTCGGCAACCGCTCGCGAAGCAGCGCCAGCAGCTCGAACTCGCCCATCGCCTGACTATCCCAGAACCTCACTAAGGTGCCGGGGAGTGGAGCGACGGCAACCACTCCTCCATCGACTCGGTGACGCCGGTTCCAAGATCGGGACCAAGCCCCCAAAAAGCAAGCGGGTGCGTCTTGCTCTGCAGGTCGGGATCGCGGTCCTCGTCTTCGGCTTTCTCGTCCTCACCGTCATCGATCAGTGGTCGGAGATTCAGAGCGAAGGCGTGCATTTCCACGTCCTTTGGCTGATCCCTGCGGTGATCATCCTGGTCGGCTACTTCATCCTCTCCGCCTTCGGCTGGGACCTGATCCTGCGCAGCCTCGGCTACCGGGTCGGCTTCGGGCGGGCCCAGGTTGCCTGGGGTCAGCCGCTCCTGGCGCGCTACGTGCCGGGCAGCGTCCTCTACGTGCTCGGGCGGGTGCTGCTGTCGGAGCGGGCCGGGGTGCCGCGGCGCATCTCGCTCGCCTCGATCGTCTATGAACAGGCGATCTCGGCCACCTCGGCGATCGTCGTCGCCGCCTACTTCATCATCAAGCACCCGGATCTACAGGGGTATCCGGAGCGGTGGGCGGTGCTGCTGGTGGTCCCGGTAGCGATCGTGATCCTCTCGCCGAAGGTCTTCGGTCGCCTCTCCAGTAGGGCGCTGCGCGCGTTCGGTCGGGATCCGCTGCCGGTGGTGATGTCGCTGCGCGACGTGATCGCATTGATCGTCTACTACTCGCTGGTCTGGCTGGCCGTCGCGTTCGGCATCTACGCCGTCGCCCGCTCGGTCACCTACATCCCCTACAGCGACATCGTGCTGGTCGGCTCGGCGCAGGCGATCGGTTATTTCGCCGCGCTGGTGACGCTGGTCGCGCCGGCCGGGCTCGGCGTGCGCGACGCGGCGTTTGCCTGGGCGGTGAAGGCGGCGCTGCCGGGACGGAGCTTCGCGGTCGGCTCGCTGATCTCGATCGCGGTACGCGGGGTGATGACGGTCGGCGAATTGATCTACGTCGGCGGCGTCACCGCGATCGGCCGGCGCCAGGGATGGTCGATCCACACCGGCATCCTGCATCCCTCGAAAGAGGAGCAAGAAGCCAGCACCGCGGAAACCGCCGCCCACACGCCGGAAATCCTCTAGAGCGGAATTCGCGCCCCCAGCTGGTAGGCGGTGAGGGCGAGGAGGACGAAGGCGAGAAGGCGGTCGCGAGCGACCGCGGCCAGGGGCAGCGGCCAAACCAGGTACCAGGGGAGGAGCCAGGAGGTGGCGAGGAGCAGGCCCGTGCCGGCCCAGGCGGCGGCGCGGACCCAGTCGGCGCCGCGCCAGGTTCTGACCAGGAGCCAGATGACGGCGACGCCGAAGAGCGCGAGCGCCACCACCTTCACCGCCCCCTCGTCGATGCCGGTGAGGCGGGCGAAGGTGACCGGAATCGAGAGATGGCTCGTCCGCCCCTGGTTTTCCCCGGCGAGTCCGAAGGCGTGGAGCCAGTCCCACCCGAACGCGAGGTAGCCGCCGACCCCGATCGCCACCGCCGCCCCGAGAGCCCCGGCGGCAAGCCTGTTGACGGGCCGAAAACTAGACATATAGGCAAGTTTTCGGCCCGTCAACATCTGGTCCCTCGCGGTGGCGACGAGGGCGAAGGGGGCGACGAAGAGGCTTGAGGACTTGATCGCGGCGCTTGCGATGAGGGACGCGCCGGCGCTTGCCTCGCGGCGCACGACGAGGGCCGCCACGCCGAGGGTGGTGAGGAGCATCGCCAGCCCGTCGTTGTGGGCGCCGCCGACGACGTGGACGAGGACCAGGGGGTTGAGGGCGACGAAGGCGGCGGCGCGGACCGGGTCGACGCCGCGCCAGGTCGCGAGGCGGGACACGATCCAGGCGAGGCCAAGGACCGAGATCGCGGCGACCGCCTTGAGGATCGCGACGGCGAGCCAGATCGGCAGCCAGGCGAGGGGGTAGGTCGCGAGGGTGAAGAGGGGGCCGTAGGCGCTCGGCGTTTCGGTCCAGGTGACGTGGGCGAACGCGGGGTCGGCAGGCGCCGCTTCCGGGGCGTTGACGTAGGGGTCGAGGCCGTGGCGCACGCCGAGCCGGGCGTAGTCGACGTAGCTGAAGGCGTCGTGGGAGAGGAGAACCGGGGCGCAGGCGAAGGCGAGGACGGCGACGACGATCAGCGCCCCGACGACGCGCACGCCGAGCCGCGGAGCCGTCGCGAGCACGCCGACGTAGGCGAGGAATCCCGCCCAGATCAGGCCGTAGGCAAGCCCCGCGTCGATCCGCCGAAGCTACCGCCCACTGTGTTGATGGGCCGAAAAACCACGATATGGCGCACTTTTCGGCCCATCAACGTCATTGGCCGGCGGTGTGGCCGCCGCCCACGCCGGGTTCGGGGCCGCCGTACTTTGGGGGCAGGGGCGGGGGAACGGGGGCCGGTTCTTGGCCGGCGCCGGGAGCGTAGGCGTTTGGGTCGTAGCCGCCGACCGAGTCCTGCCCGGGGAGTTCTTCTTCGCCTTCGGCCGCTTCGTTGGCCGTGCCTTTTTTCAGTTTCGCGCCCTCGGTCCCCGGCGCGGCGGCGGTGAACTGGCCGAAGCCGGGGGACCATTCGATTTCTTCTTTCGGTTCGTCGAATTCGTGACAGGGGACGCCCGCGTTCGCGTAGACGGAGTGCCAGATTTCAGCCGGGAAGGTGCCGCCGAAGACGGTGATCCCGTGGACCGAGGTCATCGAGATCGCGTTCGATTCCGGGTAGCCGACCCAGACCGCGGTCGCCAGGTTCGGCTGGTAGCCGGAGAACCAGGCGTCGGTCTCGTTGTCGGTCGTGCCGGTCTTGCCGGCCTGGCCGATGCAGCCGGTGTAGGCGGCGGTGCCGGTGCCTTCGGTGATGTTGTCGTGCAGGAGGCGCGTCACCTGCCAGGCGACCGCCGGGCTGAGCACGCGTTTCGGCTGCGGGCCCTGCGGGTGGTCGACCTTGCCGCCGGGGAGGATCACCTTTTCGATCGCGACCGGGCGGTGGCGGATGCCGCCGGCGGCGAGGGTCGCGTAGGCGTCGCTCAGTTCGAGCGGGCTGACCCCGTACTTGAGGCCGCCGATCCCTTCGGCGGGCAGCCCCTGCAGGTGGGTCGTGATCCCCATCGACTTCGCCATCGCGGCGACGTTCTCCGGCCCGACATCGAGGTCGAGCTGCGCGAACACGGTGTTGTCGGAGGTGACCGTCGCCTGCTGGAGGTTGATCGTCCCCTGGTAGCCCTCGTCGGCGGTGTGGACTTCCCAGTGGCCCCATTCCGGCAGGTTCAGGTCCAGCGGCTTCGATTCGTAGTAGGTCGAGTAGGGGTCGATGCCCTGCTTGATCGCCGTGGTGAGGACGAAGGCCTTGAAGGTGGAGCCGGGCTGGCGGTGCCCCTGAGCCGCGAGGTTGAACTGGTCGTCGGCGTAATCGGTGCTGTTCACCATCGCGCGGATGTCGCCGTTGCGGGGGTCGATCGAGACGAAGGCCGAGGCCGGGTCTTCGGGTTCATACAGCGCTTCGGCGATCGCCGCGCGGCCGACCCGCTGCAGCTCCGGCGAGAGCGTGGTGTGGACCTGGAGGCCGCCGCGGCGCGTCTCGTCCGCCCCGTAATGGGCGATCAGCAGGTGTTCGACGTAGTCGAAGAAGTAGGGCTCCTTGTGGTCGAAGTAATCATGGGAAGGACTCAGCTCGAGGCCATGCTTTTCCAGGGCGCGCGCCCGCTGCGGCGCCAGGTAGCCGAGCTTCGCCATCTTCTGCAGCACTTCGTTGCGACGCGCTTTCGCCGCTTTGGGATAGAGCAGCGGGTTGTACTGGGAGGGCGCCTGCGGGAGTCCCGCGAGCATCGCCATCTGCACCGTGTCCAGCTTCCAGACCGGGCGGGAGAAGTAGAACTGGGCGGCGGCACCGACGCCGACTGCCGTCGAGCCCTCCACCGTCCCGTAGGTCGCGGTGTTGAGGTACTGGCCGAGGATCTGGCGCCTGGAGTGTTGTTCGGAGTACTCGAGCGCCAGCTTCGCTTCTTCGATCTTGCGTTCGATCGTCTTCTTCGGGTGGTCGATGCAGAGGTTGCGGACCAGTTGCTGAGTGATCGTCGAACCGCCCTCGACCGCTTCGCCGGCTTCGATGTCGGTGACCGCGGCGCGGAGGATGCCCTGCGTGTCGAGGCCGCCGTGCTGGAAGAAGCGCTGGTCCTCGATCGCCACCGTCGCCAGCTCGAGCTTGCGCGGAATGCGCTTCTGGCCGACCGGGGCGCTCGCTTCCGGCGAGACGATCGCGCCGAGCCGCTCTCCGTTCGCCGCGTAGATGACCGAGTTGCCGTGGCGTTCGGCGTGCTTGCAGCTGGCCAGGGAGGGCGCGTCGGCCGCCACGTTCAGGACCCAGCTGGTGACCCCGATCACCCCGATCGCGATCACGGCAAGGACGACCCCGATGGCGATCGCCACCTTGGTGCCCACGCTGCCACGACGCCGCTGTCGACGCCGTCCCCGCTGCGTCATCAGAAAGAGCCTACGGCTCGATGGCGGGTCGCGACCTGTGTGAGACTGCGCGGGCCATGGAGGCGAACCTTGTCGGCGGCGAAGTCGCGAAACCGAAACGGGAATTCCCGTACGCGAACTGGGGGCCGTGGGCGGCGATCCTCGCCGTCTTCGCGGCGCTCGCGGTCGGGCTCTTCCTCTCCGTCCCGGCGCTCATCGTCGGCAGCCAGGACGGGAAGATCGAAGCGCTCTTCCCGCCGGGGTACTCGAGTGGGGCGAGCTTCGACAAAGGCGACGCGACCGCGATAGCGGTCGGTCCCGACCTGCCCCTCCTCTTCGCCGACCACGAAGACGAAGTGCGCGTTTTCGGCCCGCTCGGCCACGAAAACGACGAGGGGCCAATCACCGGGCTCACCGACTCGCACGGGCTAGCGTTCGATTCGCAACGGGAAGTGCTCGCGGTCTCCGAGAAGGGGCCGGGGCGGATCCTGCTCTACAAGGGGAACTCGAAGCAGAAGGCGACGATCGAGGCGAGCAGCCTCTCGACCCCGGTGCCGATCGAACCGGAACGGATGGCGTTCTCGCCGTCCGGGCGCTCGCTCTACGTGATCGACGCCGCCAACGACCAAGTCGACACGCTGAACGCCAAGGGCGAATACGTGGGGCGCCTGGAAGCCGTGGAAAGCGAATCCGGACGGTTCGACTTCGGCTCGAACGACAACGACATCGCCGTGAACACCGCCCCCGGGGCGGGGCACGGAGACATCTTCGTCCTCTCCGGCAAGGGGGACGGCACGGTCTTCGCCTTCTCCGCGGGGGGCACGTTCCTCTGGGACCTGGAACCTGAATCGGGCGATGAATTCGCGGCGCTGGCGGTCGATTCCAAGGGCACCCTCTGGATCGCCGAACCGAACGGCGACACCTACGAATACGAACGCGCGACCGAGATGGCGGTGCCGGAGCGCAGCGGCGCCAAGATCGACGCGGGCAACTCGGTGAGCTCGATCGAGTTCGCCGGCTCCGGGCACCTCTTCGTCGCCCGCGAACTCGACGGCACGCTGACCACGCTCGCGTCGATCCTCACCCAGCTCGCGACCGAGCTCGGGTTCCTGTTGGTGCCCTTTGCGCTCGCCTCGATGCGCGGCTCGACCAGCATCCAGGAATCGCTGCGCCGGCTCGGCTTCCGCCGCTTCAAGCGCTCGGCCTTCGGCTGGATGGCGCTGACCTTCGTCCTCTACCTGGCCTTCACGATCTTCTACTCGCTGGTGATCACCGAACCGAAGCAGAAGGACATCGCCGAAAGCTTCGGGCCGACCATCGTCCAGGTCCTACTGATCGTGATCGCGGCGCCGATCGCCGAGGAGACGTGCTTCCGCGGGATGCTGTTCGGCGGGCTGCGGGAGAAGCTGCCGCGGCTGGCGGCGGCGCTGATCTGCGGGCTGATCTTCGGCGCCCTCCACGCGCTCACCGGGGTGACCGCGGTACCGCCGCTGATCGTCTTCGGCTTCCTGCTGGCGCTGCTCTACGAGCGGACCGGCTCGATCGTGCCCGGGATCTTGCTGCACATGATCAACAACTCCATAGCCCTGCTGGGCCAGTAGGATTTCCGGCGTGATCCGCCGCCTCGCCCTCGCCGTCGGAGCCGCCGCGCTCCTGGCGGTGCCCGCCACCGCGGTTGCCGCGCCGAAGGAAAAGGCGCCGCAGAAGCCGCACAAGCAGGAAGCGGCGCCGAAGGCGACGGTCACGATCGACGTCGGCCACCTCCACGGCGGTAAGGCGCAGATCCTCGACACGGTGCCGGTCAGCGGCACGGTGGAGCCTTACGTGGACGGGCAGCACGTCGAAGTCAACTTCTTCCGCAACGGCCACGAAGTCGTGAAGCGGCAGGTCGCGGTCCAGCAGGGGCCGAACGAAACGGGGGCCTTCGAAGCGAGCGTCGTGGTCAAGGAAGGCGGCAAGTACGCGGTGTCCGCCAAGCACGTCGTGACCGCGGCGCTGGGCGGCGACGCGACCGTGCGCAAGAGCTGGACCGTCAGCTTCCCGAAGCTGAACCCGGGCGAATGCTCCCCAATCGTCGGGGCCTTCAAGTCCCACCTGGCGAAGATGGGCTACGTCAGCGGCAACGGCAAATGCTTCAGCGCGCGGCTCGGTCGCGAGGTGCTCGCCTACCGCAAAGTCAACGACATGGACCGCACCAAAAAGGCCGGGCCGGGGATCCTCAAGGCGGTCTTCGAAGGCAAGGGCGGCTACCACGTGAAGTACCCGGACGCCGGTGAACACGCCGAGGTGCCGCTCGACAAGCAGGTCCTGGTGCTGATCAAGGACGGCAAGCCGTTCGCCATCTACCCGGTCTCGACCGGCAAGCCGTCGACGCCGACGATCACCGGCCATTACGAATTTTACCGCCAGGAACCGGGGACCAACTCGGAGGGGATGGTCGATTCCTTCTACTGGCACAACGGCTACGCCGTCCACGGCTACCCCGAAGTGCCGAACTACGCCGCCAGCCACGGCTGCGTGCGGACCTTCATCGCCGACCAGCCCCGGATCTACGAATCGTTTCACTTCGGCGAGTCGATCTTCGTCTTCTAAGTGGCCGACCTCGAGGCAGCCAAGGAGACGTTGCTCGCCGAACTGCGCGAGCACTCGTTGGTGATCGGCGAGGTGACGCTCTCCAGCGGGGCGACGGCGCAGTACTACGTCGATGCGCGGCGCACGCTGATGCGGCCGGGCGGCTTCCGGGCGGCGGGTGAGCTGATCGCGGCGCGGGCGCACGAGCTCGGCGCCCAGGCTGTCGGCGGCCCGGCGACGGCGGCGATCCCGCCCGCTTGCGCGCCGCTCTCCGCGGAGGGCGGCGAGGACCTGGTCGCCTTCTTCGTCCGCGGCGAGAAGAAGCAGCACGGGCTGCAGCGCTGGGTCGAGGGGCCGGTCGGGCCGGGCGTCAAGTGCCTGGTCGTCGAGGACACGGTGACGACCGGCGGCGCGACCGCGGCAGCGATCGAGCGCTGCCGCGAGGAGGGCCTCGAGATCGTCGGCGTGGTCGCGGTGGTCGATCGCCTGGCGGGCGGAGCGGAGCGGATCGAAGCCGCCGCCGGGGCGCCCTACACCGCGCTCTTCACGATCGACGAGCTCTACCCCGAGCGGCCCGACCGCTCCTCCTAAGGGCCGGGTCGGGAGCGAGATGCCTGCCGAGCCCAATGCCGTCGAGATCCGCGTCGTCGCCTGCCTGGTGGAGAAGCAGCGGACGACGCCGGATGTCTACCCGCTGTCGCTGAACGCCCTGCGGCTGGCCTGCAACCAGTCGACGAACCGCGATCCGGTCGTCGACTACGACGAGCAGACGGTCTCCGACGCCCTGCGACAGACCGCGCTGCGCGGCTGGACGCGGCTGACGAGCGGGGCGGGATCGCGGGCGCGCAAGTACCGGCACCTGCTGCCGGAGGCGCTCGGGGTCGACGACGGCGAGCTGGCCGTGCTCGCGGTGCTGATGCTGCGCGGCGCCCAGACGCCGGGCGAGCTGAAGCAGCGGACCGAGCGAATGCAGGGCTTCGCCGACCTCGCCGCCGTGCAGGAGGTGCTCGAGCGCCTGATCGAGCGCGGCTTCGTCGTCCGCCACGCGCGGCGGCCGGGCCAGAAGGAGGACCGCTTCGAGCAGGTGCTGGGTGGCGCCGAAACGGAGGCAGGCGCCGGGCCCTCGCCGGCGCGGTCGTCCTTTGGC
>JBOGYZ010000094.1:0-17032 GCA_050697015.1 Solirubrobacterales bacterium | reverse complement strand
GGCGGAGACGGGGATCATCTACATCGACGAGATCGACAAGATCGCGCGCAAAGCCGACAACCCGTCGATCACCCGTGACGTCTCCGGCGAAGGCGTCCAGCAGGCGCTGCTGAAGATCCTCGAGGGGACCACCGCGAGCGTGCCGCCGCAGGGCGGGCGCAAGCACCCCCACCAGGAGTTCCTGACGATCGACACCACCAACATCCTCTTCATCTGCGGCGGCTCCTTCGCGGCGCTCGACCAGATCATCGAGCGGCGGGTGGGCGACCGCGGTGTCGGCTTCGGCGCGGCGATCTCCTCGCGGACCGAGAAAGACACCGGCGAGTGGTTCGAGCAGGTGCTGCCCGAGGACCTCATCGACTACGGCCTGATCCCCGAGTTCATCGGCCGCCTGCCGGTGATCACCGCGATCCACCAGCTCAGCCGCGACGACCTCACCACGATCCTCACCGAGCCCAAACACGCGCTGACGCGCCAGTTCCAGCGCTTCTTCGAGTTCGACGACATCGAGCTGGTCTTCTCCGAGGACAGCCTCGAGGCGATCGCCGACAAAGCGATCGAGCGCGAGACCGGCGCCCGCGGCTTGCGCTCGATCCTCGAGGAGACTCTGCTCGACGTCCAGTTCGAGCTGCCCTCGCGGGTCGACGTCACCAAGTGCGTGGTGACCCGGGAGACGATCCTCCAGGGCCGCCGGCCGACCCTCGTCACCGAGGCGGCGCAGCAGGACATCGGTCCCGCCGACGAGCAGCTCGGCGAGGAAACCGCCTAAGAACCGGTGCTGTGGAGCCTTGCTCTCGCATAGCGAGAGTTTCGCGCCTCACCCCGGGGCCCGTGGAGCCTTAGTCGGTCATGGACCGAGTTTCTCTCCACGGCCCATCAGCGCCAGCGCGAGAGTGCCGCCGAGGAGGAGCGACGCGCCGCTGAAGATGAGCGACGTGGAGATCGAGGCGAGGCCGCCGATCAGGGCCACGCCGATCGCGCCGCTCACCTGGCGCGAGGCGCGCCTCGGAATCTGAAGGGTGGGTCGTCGGACCCCTGAACGAACCTCCCGCAGTTCGTGAGGGAAGGGGTCCGACGACCCGCCGGTCGAGCTCACATCCTTAGACTCGCCGCCATGGACCCCGCAAAGCGCGCCCAGCTCGAGCAGAACACCCGCTACGCCCCGGGGGAGATCGAGGCGCGCGTCTTCGCCGAATGGATGGAGGGCGGCTACTTCCATCCCGAGCCGATCGGCTCGCCGGAGGAGAACTTCTCCGTCGCCATCCCGCCGCCGAACGTGACCGGCGTCCTCCACATGGGCCACGCGTTGAACGGCTCGATGCAGGACGCGCTCGTCCGCATGAACCGGATGCGCGGCCGCAACACGCTCTGGATCCTCGGCACCGACCACGCCGGCATCGCCACCCAGGCGGTGGTCGAGAAAGGGCTGCGCGCCGAAGGCAAGAGCCGCCAGGAGCTCGGCCGCGAGGCCTTCGTCGAGCGCGTCTGGGAGTGGAAGGAGGAGTACGGCTCGCAGATCGTCGAGCAGTACAAGCGCCTGGGCGCCTCATGCGATTACGAGCGCGAGCGCTTCACCCTCGACGAGGGCTACGTGCGCGCAGTTCATAGAGTCTTCAAGCAGCTCTACGACAAGGGCTACATCTACCGCGACAACTACATGGTCAACTGGGACCCGGGGACGCGCTCGGCGATCTCCGACCTCGAGGTGGAGAACCGCGACGTGACCGACTCGCTCTGGTCGATCGACTATCCGGTCGAGGGATCCGATCGCGTGCTGACCGTCGCCACCGTGCGCCCGGAGACGATGCTCGCCGACACCGCCGTCGCGGTGAATCCCGACGACGAGCGTTATGCCGACCTAGTTGGAAAGTTCTGCACGCTGCCGCTGGTCGGCCGTCGCCTACCGATCATCGCCGACGCCTACGTCGACCCCGAGTTCGGCACCGGCGCGCTGAAGATCACCCCCGGCCACGATGTCAACGACTTCGAGATCGGCCGCCGCCACGGGCTCGAGGAGATCACCGTGATCGGCCCCGACGGCCGCATGAACGAGGAGGCGGGCGAGGAGTTCGAGGGCATGAGCGTGTCCGAGGCCCAGCGCGCGGTCGCCGCCCGCCTGCGCGAGGAGGGCTTCCTGCGCGACGAGCAGCCCTACACCCACGCGGTGCCGTTCAGCCACCGCTCCGGCGAGCGGATCGAGCCGCTGATCAGCCTCCAGTGGTTCTGCCGCATGGACGAGCTGGCGAAGCCCGCGATCAAGGTCGTCGAAGAGGACGAGGTCCGCATCCAGCCGGAGCAGTGGAAGCGCGTCTACCTCAACTGGATGGAGGAGATCCGCCCCTGGTGCGTCTCGCGTCAGCTCTGGTGGGGTCACCAGATCCCGGTCTGGTACTGCGGGGACTGCGACGAGACGATCGTCGCCGAGGTCACCCCGACCCAGTGCCCGAACTGCGACGGGACGACGCTGCGCCAGGAGGAGGACGTCCTCGACACCTGGTTCAGCTCGGCGCTCTGGCCGTTCGCGACGCTCGGCTGGCCCGACGACACCCCGGACCTGCGCGCCTTCTACCCGACCAGCTTCCTCACCACGGCGCGCGAGATCCTTTTCCTCTGGGTCGCGCGGATGGTGATGATGGGGATCGAGTTCCCGGGCGCGATCCCGTTCCGCGACGTCTACGTGCACTCGGTGATCCAGGCCCGCGACGGGCGGCGGATGTCGAAGAGCCTCGGCACCGGGATCGACCCGCTGGAGGAGATCGACGAGCGCGGCGCCGACGCGCTCCGCTTCGGCCTCCTGGCGATGTCCTCGACCCAGGACGTGCGCTACTCGGACGCCAAGGTGGATCAGGGTTCCGACCTGGCGAACAAGCTCTGGAACGCCAGCCGATTGATCTTGCTGAATGCCGCCGACGTCGAGCCCGCTCCGCGCACGGCCCAGATCGAGGACCGCTGGCTGCTCTCGCGCCTGGAGAAGACGATCGCCTCGGTGACCGAGAAACTCGAGGCCTACGACTTCGCCCACGCCGTGCAGGAGTGCTACGGCTTCGTCTACGGCGACCTCTGCGACTGGTACCTCGAGATCGTCAAGCCGCGGTTGTACGAGGGCGAGGAGGACGTCTCGGCGACGCTCCTCTATGCGCTGGAGCGGGTGCTGGCGCTGCTGCACCCGACGATGCCGTTCGTCACCGAGGAGCTCTGGTCCTTCCACCCGGCCCGCGGCGGCCACCTCGTCGTCCACGCCTTCCCGAGCGCCGACGTCGCGCTCTTCGACGACGAGGCCGAGTCCGAGATCGCCGAAGGCATCGCCCTGACCCGCAGCCTGCGCGCCTGGCGCGACCTCGTCGGTGTCCCCGCCAAAGCGGTGCTGCCGGCGGTGATCGACGGGATGGCGCCCTCGGAGTTCGTCGGCCGCCTCTCGCGCTTCGCCTTCGACGGGGTCGGGTCCGATCCGGTCGCCTCGGTCGGCCCGGTGCGCGTGCTCGCCTCCGATGAGCTCGACGCCGAGGCCGTCGAGGGGCGCCTCGGCAAGCGCCGCGAGGAGCTGAACGCCGAGATCCAGCGTGGCGAGCGCAAACTCGGCAACGAAGGCTTCGTCGCCAAGGCGCCGCCGATCGTGGTCGAGGAAGAGCGCGGCAAGCTCGAGCGCTACCGCACGGAACTCGCCGAACTCGGCTAGGGACGTGCCGCTGCCCGCCGAACCGCTCCCCAAGGGGTTTGATCCGGACGCCTACCTCGACGCGCTGGAGGCGGTCGGCTGGAAGCTCGGCCTCGACCGGATGTGGAAGCTGACCACGGCGCTCGGCTTCCCGCAGCGTCGCTTCGCCTCCGTGCACGTGGTCGGGACCAACGGCAAGTCCTCGGTGACGCGGATGGTGGCGGCGCTGCTGGAAGCCCACGGCGTGCCATCGGGCGCCTGCCTGTCCCCGCACACCACCCGTTGGACCGAGCGCACGCTGATCCGCGGCGAGGAGATCGCGCCGCAGGCCTGGGCCGAAGCGGTCGCCCAGGTCGCGGCGGCCGCGGAGGGCGTCAACCGCACGCTGGAGGAGGGGGAGGTGGTGACCGAGTTCGAGGCGGCCACCGCCGCGACCTTCGTCGCCCTGGCTCGGGCTCGGGTGAAGGCGGCGGCGATCGAGGCGGGGCTCGGCGGCCGGCTCGACGCGACGAACACGATCCCCTCGCGGGTCACCGTCCTCACCTCGATCGGCCTCGACCACACCGAGTGGCTGGGCGAGACCGAGCTGGAGATCGCCGCGGAGAAGCTCGCGGTGCTGAATGACTCCTCGACGCTGGTCCTGGGACGGGTGTCGGCGCCGGTCCGGGAGCTCGCCGAACGGACCGCTGAGGAGCGTGCCGCGACCCTCATCGTCGCTCCCGAGGACCCCGGTCCTGGGGTCGACCTGGCGGCTACAGGCCCCTTCCAGCGCCGAAATTTCGCCCTCGCGACGGCCGCTGTCGAGGCGTTTCTCGGGGAGGAGCTCGACCCGGAGAGGGCCGCCGCCGTGGGCGCGACCATCCTCGTCCCCGGTCGCCTGGAGCTGGTCGCCGAGAGCCCGCCGACCTACGTCGACGCCGCCCACAACCCCGACGGGGCGGCGGCGCTCGCCGAGGCGCTCCCCGGCATCGCCGACGGCCGCCCGGTCGTCGCCTGCCTCGCGATCCTCGCCGACAAGGACGCTCCGGCGATGATCGCGGCACTCGCCCCGGCGCTCCGGAGCGCGGTCTGCACCGAGATCCCGGCGGCGGCGCTGCTCGGCCACGGCCGGCCGGGAGCCCGCTCGCGCCCCGCCCGGGAGCTCGCTGACCTCTGTCAGGCGCACGGCCTCGAGGCGATCGCGGAGCCGGATCTGAACGCCGCCCTGCGCCGCTCCACCGAGCTCGCCTGCGCCACCTTCGCGGGCGTTCTCGTCGTCACCGGATCGCATTACCTGATCGGTCCGGCGGCTGCCGCGGGCGGTCAGCGGGGCTGACTGTGCGAGGATTCCTGCATGGACCGCAGCGCGGGCTCCGAACTGCTGTCGATGATGGCCTTGGTCGCCGCCGTGGTGGCGATCGTGATCCTCGTCTTCTTCGGCGTCGGGTACCTGTTCGGGAGGCTTTTCCTCTGAACCAGGCGCCCCGTCGGGTAGCCGAACAGGATCAGCCGCCAGTACGGCGAATACACTGCGCGATCCCCATCCCCGAAAAGGGGTAGACAAACATGGCACTAGCGATCTTCGGAATAACCAATTCTGGCCTCAACCTGGCCGCGACCCTCGTCCTGCTTCTGCTGATCGTGGTCTGGCTGTCGCTGATCGTCTACACGTTCCTCGACGCGCGCCGTCGGATCTCCGATCCGTTCCTGGTCGCCTGCGCGACGATCGCCTCCTTCTTCCCCTACATCGGCACGATCATCTACACGATCGTCCGGCCGCCGGAGTTTCTCGAGGACGCCCACGAGCGCGAACTCGAGATCAAAGCCGCCGAGCTGCGCGTGCGGCACCTGCGCGAGCAGAGCTGCCCGAACTGCGAGTACCCGGTGGAGAAAAACTACCTCCGCTGCCCCAACTGCCAGCGCCGGCTGAAGGACCCGTGCCCGACCTGCGGCGAACCGGTCGACCCGCGCTGGAGCCTCTGCCCGTACTGCGAGACCGCGCTCGCCGGCGGCGAGCGCTCGCCGCAGCCGCGCAGCCGCGGCCGTCGCCCCGAAGAGGAGCGCGAGCGCGAACGCGACCGCGAGCTGGAAGAGACGGGCGCCGAGCGCCGTCGCCCGCGCAGCACCGGGAAACCCGGACAGAAAAAACGCGCAAGCGCCGCTGCGGCAGCCGAGGGCGAGGCGTCCACGCCCGCGCCGCGATCCAAATCTTCGGGCTCCCGCAAACAGGGATCCGCCCGCAGCGCCTCCTCGAAAGAGGCGCCGACCACCGAACAAAAACAAAGGAGCCCCCGCCGTGAGCCGGACCCTGATCCTCGTCAAGCCTGACGCCTTCGAGCGCGCCCTGACCGGCGAGGTGATCGGCCGCTTCGAGCGCAAGGGCCTGCGGATCGTCTCCTTGAAGTCGCTCACCGCGACCGAGGAGATCGCCAACCAGCACTACGCCGAGCACAGCGAGAAGCCCTTCTTCGGTGAGCTGGTCAGCTTCATCACCGGCGGCCCGCTGGTCGCGATCGTCTTCGAGGGCGTCGAAGCGGTCAAGGCCGCGCGTCAGCTGATCGGCGCCACCAACCCGGTCGAGGCCGCTCCCGGCTCGATCCGCGGCGACTTCGCTCTCGAGGTGACCTTCAACATGGTCCACGGCTCGGATTCCGACGAGTCGGCCGAGCGCGAGATCGGCATCTGGTTCCCCGAGTTGTCCTAGCGTCCGGCTCGCCCCAACGGCGCGAGATCCTCGCCAAGCTGGGGCTCGAGTTCGACGTCATCGTCCCCGGGGTGGAGGAGCTCGACTCCGGGGATCCCGAATTCCTCGTGATCGAGAACGCGCGTCGCAAGGCCCGCGCGATCGATCGGCCGCCGGGCGGCCTGGTGATCGCCTGCGACACCGACGTCGTCCTCGACGGCGAGGTGCTGGGCAAGCCGGTCGACGCCGAGGACGCGCGCCGTTATCTCGACAAAATGTCCGGACGCGGCCACACCGTGATGAGCGGTCTGGTCGTGCTGGACGAGGCGGGGGAGGAGCGCTCGGGTCTCGAACGCTCCGAGGTGGTCTTCAAGCGCATCCCCGACGCCGAGAAGCAACGTTATGTCGACTTCGGTGAGTGGGAAGGCCGCAGCGGCGGCTACGCGATCCAGACCCTGGGCTCATCCCTGGTCGAACGCCTGGAGGGCAGCGTCTCCAACGTAGTCGGCCTCCCCGTCGGCCTCCTTGCGCGGTTGGCGCCGAGTTTGTTCGAACGCTCATAAAGCTGACGCTTCGGGCGGCTGATCGACGGCCGCGGCTAGCTAAGGCGGCCAATCAGCCGCCAGGGTCGGAGGGAGGTCGGGGAGACGGAGCCATGTCCCAGGGGGAAGCCGGCGCGGGTTCGTGAAGAAGTGCGCGTGGTCGGTGCGCCTTCCGTCTGTATCTCCGGTCCGTCGCAGGTGCCCTTCGCTGTTTCCCCGCCATACAAGGCGGAAACTCCACGCTTCCGCGCTTGTTCCTCATCACCGAATCCGTCGCTCGTGCACTTACGGGCGCTATAGGCGGCTCAAGTGCACGAGCGGCCGTCGGGGGGTTGGGGAAGTGTGTCGTCCCACCCGATCCTCCTGGCTCTCGGTGAGCCCAAATCGCTCCTTTCGACCCTCCGAACGTGCCCTTTGAGACCCACTTCTTAGCGGCGCATTAGCAGGCCACAAGCGGAAATTAATCCTGCAAGCGACGGATTTTCTGCGCCGTGTGACCCGTGTCCGGTCCAACTCGACAGGTCTGGAATCATGGGTCGTTCTGGCCACTCGATGGACTGAAATATGAGTTGGTTCACCCGGCTGTTCCGGCTGGGCGGACGCGACATGGCGGTGGACCTCGGGACCGCGAACACGCTCGTCTACGTGCGGGGTCGCGGCATCGTGCTCTCAGAGCCCTCGGTGGTCGCGATCGACACCAAAACCGGCCAGGTGCACGCGGTCGGGGTCGAAGCAAAGCGGATGATCGGGCGCACGCCCGGCAACATCACCGCGATCCGGCCGCTGAAGGACGGCGTGATCGCCGACTTCGAGGTGACCGAACAGATGCTGCGGCACTTCATCCAGTCGGTGCACTCGAACCGCTTTGCGCATCCGCGGGTCGTCGTCTGCGTGCCCTCCGGCGTGACCGGCGTGGAGAAGCGGGCGGTCGAGGAGGCGTGCCTCTCGGCGGGCGCCCGCCAGGCCTACCTGATCGAGGAGCCGATGGCGGCGGCGATCGGCGCGGGCCTGCCGGTGGCCGAGCCGACCGGGTCGATGATCGTCGACATCGGCGGCGGCACCACCGAGGTCGCGGTGATCAGTCTCGGCGGCATCGTCGTCTCCCAGTCGATCCGGGTCGGCGGCGACGAGCTCGACGAGGCGATCGTCGCCCACTGCAAAAGCAAATACAAACTGGCGATCGGCGCGCAGACCGCCGAGGAGGTCAAGCTCGAGGCGGGCTCGGCGGCACCGCTGCCGACCGAGGTCCGCACCGAGATCCGCGGCCGCGATCTCGTCAGCGGGCTGCCGAAGACGATCGAACTGACCTCCGAGGAGATCCGCGAAGCCCTCCAGGAGCCGGTCGGCCACATCGTCGCCGCGGTGAAGGAGACGCTCGACCAGACGCCCCCGGAGCTGGCGGGTGACATCATGGATCGCGGCATCACCCTGGCCGGCGGAGGCGCGCTGCTGCAAGGACTGGAACAGCGCCTCCACGACGAGTGTCAGATGCCCTGCCAACTGGCAGAGTCGCCGCTCACCTGCGTCGCTGTCGGCTCGGGCATCTCCCTCGAGGAGTTCGAAACGATCCACCGCAGCGGCAGGAACGGCACGGGAGCGCGCCGGCGTGTCTGACGCGACGGCGTTCATCCGAGCCTTAATCAAAGCCAAGAACCTGGGTCCCCACTGTGTATCGCAAGCAAGTACGCCGCCGTAGAGCGGTGCTCGCACTCCTGATCGTCGGCAGCTTCGCCCTGCTGACGCTGACCTATGGGCAGGGGTCGAACGGCCTGCAGCGCGGCGTCACCGCCGTCTTCGCCCCGGTCGCCTCGGTCCTCGACCGGGCGTTGAAGCCCGCCCGCGACCTGATCAACTGGTTCGACGAAACCTTCGACGCGCGCGGCAAGAACCACAGGCTCGAAGAAGAACTGCAGGTCGCCCGCAAGCAGGCGGTCGGAGGCAAGGCGGCGCTCGCCGAAAACAAGGAACTCAGCGCGCTCCTGAAACTCGACAAATCCGCCGCGATCCCGGAAGGGACGAACCCGGTGACCGGTCGCGTGATCGCGCTCTCGCCGACCGTCTGGTTCAGCGACGTGGTGATCGACGTCGGGTCCGGCGACGGGGTGACGGTCAACGACCCGGTGGTCAACGGCGACGGGTTGATCGGTCGGGTGACCGCGGTGACCGGCTCGGCCTCCAAGGTCATGCTGCTCTCCGACCACTCCTCGAAAGTCTCCGTGCGGATCGTCCCGGCCGGAGTGCAGGGCATCGTCAAGGCGAGCGTCGGCGAACCGGAACGCCTCGTCCTCGGCTTCCTCAACTCCGACAAGAACATCCACAAAGGCGAAGCGGTGGTCACCGCCGGCTGGCACGGCGAAGGCATCGAATCGCGTTTCCCGCCGAACATCCCGGTCGGCGAAGTCACCAAGGCGACGCTGATCGAACAGGAGGCCCAGGAACGCTCGATCGTCAAGCCCTACGCCGATCTCCGCAACCTCAACACGGTTCAGGTGCTGACTGGGGGAACCCCCTAGTGATCCTCACCCCGAAAATCATGGCCCGCCTGGTCGTCGTCGGGCTGCTCGGCGTGCTGCTGCAGCTGACCTTCTTCTCCCAGGTCGAACTCTTCCACGTCGCCCCCGACGTGCTGCCCGCCCTGGTCGTCTGCTTCGGCCTCCTCGGCGGCTCGATGACCGGTGCGGTGTCGGGCTTCGCGATCGGGTTCCTGCTCGACTGCCTCCTGATCCAGCCGATCGGCGGCGCCTCGCTGGTGCTGATCGCCGTCGGCTACGCGGCGGGGACCTTTCGCGAGCGCTTCGAGATCCACAGTCGCCTCGTGGTGCCGCTGATGTGCGCGGTGTTCACCCTGCTCGCCGAGCTCGGCTTCGGCGCGGTCGAGGCGATGTTCGGGATCGAAACCTCGGTCAGCGTGCTGGTCGTCCGCGACATCCTGATCAAGAGCCTCTTCGCCTTCTTCCTCGGCTGGGCGATCTACGTCGGGATGCGGCGCCTGGTGCGCCCGGCGCTGGTCGACGAGGCCACGGTGCGGCGCACGCGTCGACCGACGGTGCTGGGAGCGTAGGGCCGTGTACCTGCGACCGGAGGACAGGGCGCGGCCGAACCGGATGGCGCTGCGCATCGCGGTCGTCGGCGGCTTCGCCGTGGTCCTCTTCGCGGTCCTCTTCTTCCGCCTCTGGTCCCTGCAGATCCTCGAAGGCTCCGACAACCTCGCCGAGGCGAAGAACAACCGCACGCGCTCGACCAAAATCGTCGCGCCGCGAGGAAAAATCGTCGCCCGCAACGGGGAAGTCCTGGTCGACAACCGGACCAGCCTGGCGCTCCAGGTCGACACCTCGAAACTGCCCGAAGAAGAAGCGGCGAAGAACGCCGAGCTGCGGGAAATCGGCGAGCTCGTCCACATGAAACTGCCGCAGATCCTGAAGCGGATCTCCGAAGAAGAAGAAGTGGTGGCGGCCGGCGCGCCGATCACGGTCCGCCACGACGTCGGCTACAACCTCGTCTACTACATCGAAGAACACCCGGGGAAATTCCCCGGCGTCACGGTGGAAAAGGTCTTCGTCCGCGACTACCCGATGGAAGACGAGCTGGCGCAGGCGCTCGGGCACGTCAACGAGGTCTCCGAAGAACAGCTCGAAGGCTCCTACAAGGGCACCGAACCGGGCGAAGTCGTCGGCCAGGAAGGGCTCGAGTACACCTACGACAAAGTCCTGCGTGGTACGCCGGGCGTCTCGCGGTACCAGGTGAATGCCTTGGGCGTGCCGACGCCGGGCGGCAAGCTCATCTCGACGCCGCCGGTCCCGGGGCGGAACCTGAAGCTGACGATCAACCCGGCGGTGCAAAAGGCGGGCGAAGCAGCGCTCGCCGAACGAGGCCTGCCGGGGGCGTTCGTCTCGATGAACATCCACACCGGCGAAGTCCTCGGCATGGGCTCGGCGCCGACCTACGACCCGAGCGTCTGGGTCAACCTGAGCCAGAAGCACTACGAAGAACTCTCCTCCGAAGAAAACGGCGACGCGCTCTTCAACCGGGCGACCTCGTCGGCATACCCGACGGGCTCGACCTACAAGATCATCACCGCGCTGGCGGGGCTCGAAAACGGCGTCTTCACCCCGAACACGATCGTCGACGACACCGGCAAAATCGAAATCGGAGGCCAGCCATTCGAAAACTCGGAAGGCGCGGTGAATGGCCCGATCTCTCTCGTCCGCGCGCTCGAAGTCTCCTCCGACGTCTTCTTCTACACGCAGGGCTACAACATGTGGAAGACGAACGATCTGCAGGAATGGTCGGCGAAGTTGGGGATCGGGCAGCCGACCGGGATCGACCTTCCGCTGGGGGAAGGCGCCGAAGGACTGGTGCCGAGCAAGAAGTGGACGGAAGAAGAAATCGCGAATGGGAACGAATACATCGAACCCTGGGGGCCGGGCCAGAACATCCAGTTGGCGGTCGGCCAAGGGTACCTGCAGACCGACCCGCTGGAGATGGCGATCGCCTACGCGGCGCTCGGCAACGGCGGCACGATCCCAACCCCGCACCTCGGCAAAGAAGTGCTGGACACCGCCGGCCGGGTCCTCCGGGAAATCGATCCGGGTCCGAGGCGTCACGTGAAGATCAATCCGGAATACCGGCGGCTGATCATGGAAGGGCTCCATGACGTGACCACGGGCCCCGGCGGAACTGCGACCGAAGTCTTCAAAGGCTTCCCGATCGAAATCGCGGGCAAGACCGGGACCGCCGAACGCCCTGGCCACGGGAACCAGTCCTGGTTCATCTCCCTGGCGCCGTATCCCAACCCGAACATCGTCACCGTGGTGACGATCGAGGAAGGCGGCTTCGGCGCCGAATCGGCGGCGCCCGCCAACAAGCAGATCCTCGAAGCGTATTTCCACCACGACCTCGAAAAAGAAAACGAAGAAGAAACGAAAGAAGTCGAAGAAGGCTACGAAGGCGAAGTCGGCACCAGCGAAGAACTCGAATACACCGAAGAAGCCTCCGGCGAAGAAAGCGGCGAAGAAGAAATCCCGTACGAAGAAGGCACGGGTGAAGGCCCATGATGTACGCGACGCGGGCGCGGCAGGCGCGGCCCGAGCTCTTCGACGACCGTCCCTCGATCGGCGAACGCCTCGGCCTCGCCCAGATGGACTGGGTGCTCACCTTCGCCGCCATCGGCCTGGTCGGCTTCAGCGTCCTTACCCTCGGCCAGGCCACCACGCACGACATCCCGGGCAGCCCGAACTACTACGTCGAGCGCCAGGCGATCTACGGGATCGCCGGGGTCATCGGCATGTTCGTCCTGTCGCGCATCGACTACTCGCGCTTCCGCGAGCTGCGGGTCGGCATCTACACCTTCCTCTGCGTCTCGATCGCCCTGGTCTTCGTTTTCGGCTTCGCCGCGCGCGGCTCGCGGCGCGCTTTCGAACTCCCGTTCTTCGCCTTCCAGCCCTCGGAGCTGGGCAAGCTTCTGCTCGTATTGGCCCTCGCGGGCTTCGTCATCGACGGTGCAAGACGGGGTTCACCGGTCCGTCGAACCATCCGATATCTGGCTCTGGGACTGGCTCCGGCCGCCCTCGTCTTCCTGCAACCTGACCTCGGTACCTCGATGGTGCTGGTGGTCGGGACGCTCGCCGTGATGTACTTCGGGGGTGTCCCATGGACCCATTTCGCGGTAATCAGCGGCGGACTCGCCGCACTCATAGCTTTAGTCCTTGTGGTGGCGCCAGCCATCGGCCACCCCGTGCTGCACGAATATCAGGAGCAGAGGCTTACCTCGTTCCTGAATCCCAGCGTGGAACCAGGCGGTGCGGGCTACCAGCAGGACCAATCGATGGTCGCCATCGGCGCCGGTCAGAAGACCGGGCGCGGCGATCAAGCCACCCAGACGCGGCTCGACTTCGTGCCCGAGCGCTCGACCGACTTCATCTTTGCGGTGATCGGGGAGCGCTACGGGTTTGCGGGCGCCGCGTTAGTCCTATCCCTTTACGCCCTTCTCATCTGGCGGGCGCTGCGGATCGTGACGCTCTCAAAGAACAGATACGGAATCCTGATCGCAGGCGGCATCGCCGTCGAGCTTTTGTTCCAGGTCTTCGTCAACGTCGGAATGTGCCTCGGCATCATGCCCATCACGGGCATCCCCTTGCCGATGGTGAGTTACGGAGGGTCCTCCGTGCTCGCTACCTTCCTGGCGATCGGTGTCCTTCAGAGCATCAACGTCCAGGCGCGTCTCAGCCGGCAGGGAAGGTTCGCGTGGTGACCCCTCTGTAGAGGACCGCGCATGCGTACCTATCCGAAACTGAGCTGAACAAAATGAAAAAAACGATTCTGGTGTCCGCCGAGCGAGGCGAGACCCGCGTTGCCGTACTCGAGGCGAAATCGAAAGGCGCCAAGCCCAACGTCGCCGAGCTCTACATGGAGCGCCGCGGTCGTCGCTCGATCGTCGGCAACATCTACAAGGGCAAGGTCGACAACGTCCTGCCCGGCATGGAGGCCGCCTTCGTCGACATCGGCCTCGAGCGCAACGGCTTCCTCCACGTCGACGAGATCGTCCTGCCGGACGGTAAACAGGCCCCGCGCCGCGGCCGTGGCAGCGGCAAAGGCGCGCGCATCAACGAGCTGATCAAGCCGGGTCAGGAGATCCTGGTCCAGGTGGTCAAGGACCCGTTGAAGACGAAGGGCGCGCGGCTCTCGATGAACGTGTCGATCGCCGGGCGCTACCTGGTGTACGCGCCGCAGGGCTCGGGCGTCGGCGTCAGCCGCCGGCTCGCCGACAAAGAGCGCGACCGGCTGCGCAAGATGGTCGATCGCACCTACAAAGGGCCAGGTGGGCTGATCGTCCGCACCGCCGCCCACGGGGCGAAAAAAACCGACTTCGTGCGGGAGATCTCCTACCTGCAGAAGCTGAACTCGGTGCTGGACCGGCGCGCCTCGGAAACGAAGGCGCCGTCGATGGTCTTCCAGGAGGCCGACCTCTCGGTCCGCGTCCTGCGTGACGTCTTCCTCAACGAGTTCGAAACGGCGATCATCGACTCGGAGAAGCAGTTCGAGCGGGTGACGAGCTTCTTCCAGCGCACCGCGCCGGAGCTGGTCGACGGAGTCCAACTCTACAAAGGCGAGAAGAAGTCGCTGTTCGAAAAATATGGGATCGACAAGGAGATCGACTCGACCCTGAACCGGCGGGTCGACCTGCCCTCGGGCGGCTATCTGATCATCGACTACACCGAGGCGTTGACCGTGATCGACGTCAACTCGGGCAGCTTCACCGGGCGCGGCAAAGGCGGCCTGGAGGAGACGATCACCAAAGTCAACACCGAGGCCGCCGACGAGGCCGTGCGCCAGCTGCGGCTGCGCGACATCGGCGGGATCATCGTCATCGACTTCATCGACATGGCACGTGCCTCGAACCGGGACAAAGTCCTGAAGGTGATGCGCAAAGCGCTCGACGCCGACAAGTCGAAGAGCTACGTGGTGGAGGTCTCGCCGCTGGGCCTGGTCGAGATGACGCGGCAGAACGTCACCGACGGGGTGCGCGAGATCCTCACCGAGATCTGCCCGACCTGTCACGGCGAGGGGGTCGTCCTCTCGGCCGAGACGGTGGCGCTGGACGGATTGCGGAAGATGCGCGAAATCGCGGCGGAAAAATCCGACGAGGCGTTCCTGATCCGGGTGAACCCGAAAGTCGCCGCGGCGCTGACCGACTCCGACAGCGGCCTGACCGAGCTCGAGGGGGAGACCGGCAAGCGTTTCCACTTCGAGGGCGGCGACGCGAACGCGATCGAGACCTTCGAAGTGGTCGAGTCCGGGACCCGCGAGAAGATCGAGGAGCGGGCGCTGCCGTTCAAGGTCGGCGAGGAGGTGCTGGTCAAGATCGACGAGCCCCACATGTACAACGACGCCGACGCGGTGGCCCGGATCGACTCCTACATCGTCAGCATCACCGGCGGCGGCCCCTACGTCGGGGAGCGCAAGCTGGTGCGGATCGAGGAGGTCGAGCGGGCCGCGGCGATCGCCTCGCTGCTGGGCGGCGAGGCTCCGGCCCATGGGCACGCCAATGGAAACGCCGCCGGCAACGACGCTGGGAGCGACAACGGTCTAGACTCCGACGCTCCCGCGCGCAAACGCAGCCGCGGCCGCCGAGGCGGTCGGGGACGTTCGCGCGCCAAACAAGGTTCGACGGACGAGTAATCGGAAGAGGAACGAGACAGCATGTACGCGGTGATCGAGAGCGGTGGAAAGCAGTACAAGGTCGAAGAGGGCACGACGCTGCTCGTCGACCGGTTGGACGCCAAAGACGGCGACAAAATTTCCCTGCGCCCGGTGCTCTTCCGTGACGGTGACGTGATCGTCGGGGCGAAAGACCTGGCGAGAGTCAAAGTCGAGGCCAAAGTGGCCGAGCATCTGCGCGGTCCGAAGATCAAAGTCTTCAAATACAAGGCGAAGAAGGGCTACCGCAAACGCGCCGGCCATCGCTCCGAGCTGACCCGGCTCGAGGTGACCAGCCTCAAAGGTGGCTCCAAAGCCTCCGCCAAAAAAGCTGAGAAAGAGGAGGCCTAGGACATGGCACATAAGAAAGGCCTCGGTTCCTCCCGAAATGGCCGCGAATCGAATCCGAAGATGCTCGGCGTCAAGGTGTTCGCCGGCGAGCAGGTCACCGGCGGCGAGATCATCGTGCGCCAGCGCGGCACCCGCTTCTGGCCCGGCGAGGGCGTCGGCATCGGCCGCGATCACACGATCTTCGCGACGCGCGAAGGGAAGGTCTCCTTCCATTCGGCGCGCAAGGGTCGCACGATCAGCGTCCTCGCCGACGAGTAGCTGAGCCGCCGTGGACGACACGGCAAAAATCTGGGTCGAGGGCGGTAGGGGCGGCGACGGGTGCATCTCGTTTCGGCGTGAAGCCCACGTGCCGCGCGGTGGGCCCGATGGCGGCGACGGCGGGAACGGCGGCGACATCGTGCTCGTCTGCGATCCGTCGCGGCGCGATCTGGGCGCGCTGCGGGGCAGCAAACACTTCCGCGCCCAGAAGGGGCGCAACGGCGAAGGATCGAACCGGCACGGGGCGCGCGGCGAGACCCAGGAGATCCCGGTTCCGCCCGGCACCCAGGCGCTGACGGTCGAGGGCGCCGCGGTCGACCTGATCGTCCCGGGGCAGACCGCGGTGATCGCTCACGGTGGTCGCGGCGGGCACGGCAACCGGCGCTTCACGACCTCGGTGCGGCAGGCGCCGCGCTTCGCCGAGAAAGGGACCAAGGGGGAGGTCGACTGGATCGAGCTGCGGCTGAAGCTGCTTGCCGACGTCGGCCTGGTCGGCCTGCCGAACGCGGGCAAGAGCTCCCTGCTCAGCCGGCTCACCAAGGCGACGCCGAAGGTCGCCGACTATCCGTTCACGACCTTGTCGCCGGCGCTGGGGACGATCGAGGGCGAGGATCGCCAGGCGGTGCTCGCCGACATCCCCGGCCTGATCGAAGGCGCGGCGGCCGGGGCCGGCCTCGGCCACGAGTTCCTCGCCCACGTGGAGCGCTGCTCGATGCTCGTCCACCTGGTCGAGCTGACGCCGCTGGAAGAGGAGCCGGTCCCGAACTATGAGTTGATCCGAGGCGAGCTCGAGGCCTACGGCGCGGGCCTGGAGCGCCTGCCCGAGCTGGTCGTCCTCTCCAAGCGGGACCTGCTGGAACCGAGCGCGGTCGAGGAGGCCGTGACGGAGTGGACGGAGCGCCTCGGCGACTCGGTCCTCGGCGTGATGTCGGCAAGCTCGGCCACCGGCCGGGGTCTCGACGAGCTGCGCAAACGGATCCTCGCCGAACTGGCCACGGTCCAACCTCTGGAGGCGACTCCCGAGGGCGCCCCCGCCGCCGAGTTCGAGTCCGAGCACCGCGTCTACCGCCCCGCCGGCGAGGGCGGCTACTGGGTCGAGCGCGAGGACGACGGCGCCTTCCGCATCGGCGGCCGCGGCGTCGAGCTCCTCTTCGAACGCCACGACACCAAAAACGAAGAAGCCCTCGCCTACCTCGAGCAGCGCCTCACCGAGATCGGCGTGATCGCCGCCCTCAACAAAGCCGGCTTCGCCCCCGGCGACGACGTCCGCGTCGGCGAGCACGAGTTCGAGCTGCACATCTAGGGGTTGCGGAGGGGGCCGGGGCGGGAGGCCTCCTTCCCTCACGAACTGCGGGAGGTTCGTCCAGG
>JBOGYZ010000093.1:0-7247 GCA_050697015.1 Solirubrobacterales bacterium | reverse complement strand
CCGCGACGACCCGACCGGCGATCGTCGTCACGCCCTCGGTTGCCCGCTCCAGCACCCAGCCGAGGTAGGCCCCGTAATCGCGGTGGAGGATCGGCGGCGCGCCGGAGTTCACCCACGGCGCGTACTCGCCGCGTTCGATCGCGTGGCGCTGCCAGCTCAGCGGCAGGAGCGCGGCGTCGAGCTGGTCGCCGACCTCGGGGAACTGGCGGGAGCTGCGGTAGGGAAAGCCGATGTCCTTGATCGGCGGCACCGCCAGCGGCTCTTCGCCCGAGGTCATCCCGTTCAGCCCGAGCCAGGACGCGGCGGGCCGCGTTTTCTCGACGATCGTCACCGACAGCTCGGCCATCCCGAGCCCGTTCATCGCATCGACCTTGGCGGCGATCGCGGCGGCCTTGGCCCCCGCGCCGACGATCAGGAGATCACAGACCTCGTCGCTCATCCCACCATCACCAACCCCTTCTCTCCCGGACTGAAGGAGATCGACGCTTTCCGGACACGCTCGTCGCGGCCGTCCACCGGCCGCAGGTCAACCGCCGCGAGCACCTCGCGCAGGACCCGTTTCATCTCGAGTTCGGCGTAGCTGGCGGCGAGGCAGCGGCGCACACCGCCGCCGAAGGGGATCCAGGTGTAGGTCCCGGCGGGCTTCTCGAGGAAGCGCTCGGGGCGGAAGCGCAGCGGCTCGGGGTAGTGGCGCGGGTCCCGGTGCAGCAGGTGGATGCAGGGGGCGACGACGGTGTCCGCCGGGAGGTCTCGCCCGGCGATCCACATCGGCTCGCGCAGGCGGCGGACGACGACCGGGACCGGCGGGCGCATCCGCAGCGTCTCCTTGACCACCGCGTCGAGGTAGGCGTCGCCGGTGCCGCCTGCGATCTCGCGGCGGGCGCGGGCGAGGGTCTCCGGGTTACGCAGCAGGCGCTCGAAGGTCCAGGCGAGCGAGGTCGAGGTCGGACCGTCGGTGAGCAGGGTGAGGAGTTCGTCGCGCAGCTCGTCCTCGCCGAGCGGCGAGCCGTCCTCGCGGCGGGCGGCGATCAGCATCGAGACGATGTCGGGGTGCTCCGGGATCGGCTCGGCGCGGCGGCGGCGGACCTCGGCCAGCGCCGCGTCCTCGACCGGGCGCATCGCCGCCCGGTACCCGTGGCTGCGGCGCACCCAATCGGGGCCGAGGACGGTGAGCGCCGCGAGACTGCCCGGTCGGTTGAGGTAGTCGGTCAGCTCCGTGAGGTGGCGGCGCAGGTCGTCGAGGCGGGGATCGTCGGCGCGCGGGCCGAAGACGGCGCGCATCACCACCTCGAGCGTGATCTTCTGCATCCGTGGCCAGAGCGCGAACGCCTCGCCCTCCGGCCAGGCGGCGATCTCGCGGCGGGTGACCTCGCCGATCGTCTCGGCGTCATTGGCGATCGCCTCGCCGTGGAAGGCCGGCAGGACGACGCGGCGCCGGCGCATGTGGTCGGGTTCTTCGGAGAGCATCACCGAGCGCGGGCCGAGGACCGGGCCGAGCAGCGGATTGGCGAGCGCGACGCCGACCTTGTCGCCGGCGGTGAAGACGGTTTTGACGTCCGCCTCGTCGGCGAGCACGACCCAGTCGCCCCAGTGGCGGATGCGCAGGGCGAAGGCGTCCCCGTAGCGCGCGCGACAGCGCTCCAGCCAGGGCAGCGAGCGCCGTGCCCAGCCGAGCGCCTGCAGGGCCCGCGGCATCCGCGGCCCCGGCGGCAGGCTCACGCGGCCTCCCCGGACCGCTCCGTCTGCACTAACTCGTCCCTACGGCGAGTTGATGCAGACGCTCCGTCCTCGCCGGCGGCGAGGCGCTCCATCAGCTCGTCCTCGGCCCGACACGTGGCGTCGATCATCAGGTCGAAGAAGCCGGCGGTGAAGTCGCCCGGCAGGTCGACCTCGGCGCCGTGCTGGAGGTAACGGGCGCGGACGATCTGAACCCGGCCCGGCTGCATCATGTCGATCTCGTTCCGGGACTTGTGGACGGCGACTTCGCGGCAGATCTGGAAGCGCTCGCCGAGCAGGTCGACCAGCTGCGCGTCGATCTCGTCGAGGCGGGCGCGGTAGGGCGCGAGGCCGGCGGCGACCGCCTGCTCGGCGGGCGTCAGGGCGCGGCCGTCCGACGCCACGGTGCGCTCCTCCTCGGCGGCGCTCATACCGGGTCCTCCCCGAGCAGGCCGGCGGCGAACGCGTGGCTGCACGGCGCCAACGCGTCGAGCGAGTAGCCACCCTCCTGGACGACGCAGACCGGCAGCTCGGTGGCGGCGAGCAGGCGGCCGATCCCGGCGAAGACCTCGGGGCCGAAGTGCCAGGTGCCGTGGGGGTCGCCGTCGGCGGTGTCGTAGCCGAGCGAGACGACCAGGGCGGCCGAGTCGGCGGCGAGCTCGACGAGCGAGGTCTCGACCTCGGCCAGGTAGGCGACCGGGTCCGGCGCGGCGGCGAAGGCGTGGGCGCGTTCGCGCGGCGCGCGCGGCAGCTCGGTGCCGGCGGCGACGTTCGTGACCGGCGCCGCGTGCAGCGAGTGGAGGGTCGCGTCGCCGCCCATCCGCTCGACCAGCTCCGAGGTGCCGTTCGGGTAGTGGAGGTCGAGGTCGAGGACGCCGACCGGGGAAAGGCCTCCATCGATCAGCGCCTGGGCGGCCGCCGCGGCGTTGTTCAGGTAGCAGTAGCCGCCGATGAAGTCGCGGCCGGCGTGGTGGCCGGGCGGGCGGCAGACGGCGTAGGCGTAACGGTCGCCATCGACCAGGCGGTTGGCGGCAGAGAGGGCCGTGCGGACCGCCTCGCGGGCGGCGGCGACGAGCGCCGCGTTGACCGGGATGTCGGGCTCGAGGCCGGGTGGCGCCAGGCCCAGCAGCACCGTCGCCTCCTCCCCGGCGGCGTCGAGCGCGGCGAGGTGGTCGGGACCGTGGAGCGCGGCGAGCGCCCGCTCCACCTCCTCGTCGCCGGCCGCCGCGCCGACCGTGCGCACGCCGAAGTGGCGGCGCAGCCCCTGTCGCAGCGCGGCGAGGCGCGCGTCGGAGTCCCGCCCCTCCAGGCGCACGTCGCCTTCGCGGATCCAGACCGAGCTGGTGTCGAGCCCGTTGGTGCGCTGCTCGACCATCACCATCTCGCTCATCGCGCCGCCCCGCGATGCTGGGGCCGAGGTCGCCGCAGGCCCGAAGTGCGCGCCTCGACCGTCCGCTTCGCGCTCACGGGACGGCCCTACGCATCCGCGGCCCGAGGCGCTCGAAGCCGTTGGCGAGGTAGAAGCGTTCGGTCGCGCGCAGGGCCGAGAAGCCTTCGCGCGGGAGGCCGACCTCCACCCGCCCCGCGCCCTCGGCGGCCGCGGCTGCGGCGAGCGCGTCGACAAGCCCGGCGCCGACGCCGCGGTCGCGCCACTCACGCCGCGTCCAGAGGACCTCGATCGTGAGCAACCGTCCAGCGACCTGGATCGCCCGCGCCCAGCTCGCGGTCAGCACCCCGACGAGCCCCGCCCCCTCCCCACCGAGTTCGCAGTTCTCCGCGCTATCCGCGGATTTCTGCGAACTCACCTGGGCGACGAGGACGAGGCCGAGGCTCGGGTCCTCGATGTGGGCACGGGCCTCGGCCTCGATCGCCTCGAGCGCCGGGGGCTTGCCGCCGAGCTCCTCGAGCAGGGTCGCGACCGCGGTGGCCACGGCCGGGGCGTCCTCGGGGCGTGCGGGCCGGACTTCCCAGCCGGCCACCCCCGACTCCGCGGCCGGGCCTTGAGTCGCCGCCCCGGTCATCGCGGCCCGGCGCTCCCGGCGGTCACCGCGTTCCTCTCGGCCCCGGCGCTCCTCGCCTGCGGCTCCAGCTCCACGTCCCACGCCCCCTCGTCGGCGCGGCCGGTCACGGTGCGGGCGATCGCGGCCATCGGGGCGCGCGCCTTCAGCAGGATCTCGTCGAACTCCTCGACCGGGTCGGACTGCATGACGATCGCGCCGCCCGCGCCGATCGTGGTCCGTCCCGGCCGGATCACGATCGTCCGGATCACGATCGAGAGGTCGACCGCGCCGTCCACGCCGAAATAACCGATCGCGCCGGAGTAGACGCCGCGCGCCTCGTCCTCGAGCTCGTCGATGATCTCCATCGTGCGCTCCTTCGGGGCGCCGGTCATCGAGCCGCCGGGGAAGCAGTTCCTCACGCACTCGACCGACGAGCGGCTCGCTTCCAGCTGCCCGGTCACGGTGGAGACGACCTGGTGCACCGTCGCGTAGGGCTCGACCACCATCAGGTCGGGGACACGGACCGAGTCGACCTCGCTGACCCGTCCGAGGTCGTTGCGCAGCAGGTCGACGATCATCAGGTGCTCGGCGCGGGTCTTTTCGTCGGCGGCGAGCTCGGCCTTGCGGGCCTCGTCCTCGGCCGGATCGTCGGCGCGCGAGATCGTCCCCTTGATCGGGCGCGCCTGCACCGCCCCGTCGCGGCCGACGGAGAGGAAGCGCTCCGGCGAGGAGCTGACGATCGCCGTGCCGCCGAAGCGCAGGAAGCTGGCGAACGGGCCCGGGTTGGAGCGCCGCAGGCGGCGGTAAAGCGCGAACGGCTCGGGGCTCGCGTCGGTCGAGATCTGGTCGGTCAGGCAGACCTCGTAGGACTCCCCCGCCGCCAGTTCGGCCTGCGAGCGTTCGATGTCGGCGAGGTACTGGGCCCGCCCGCGGCCAACACGGAAGGTCACGTGCCCGCCGGGCTCGGCGGGCGGGTCGAGGGGCCGGGGCGTCGGCGGATCGCAAATAGCCGCGGCAGCAAGCCGAGTGGCCTCCTCCAACCAAGCCACCTGCGCCGCCCGCTCATGTTGATGGGCCGAAAAACCACCTATATCGTGGTTTTTCGGCCCATCAACATCGTCCTTTACGAGGGCGAAGACGTGGGTGCGGTCGCGGGCGTGGTCGACGGCGACGACGCGGTTGGCGAGCATCAGCGCTGCGTCGGGGAGGTCCGAGCTGTGGACGTTGGTGGCGCCGCAGTCGGCCTTCAGCTCGTAGCCGAGGTACCCGACGTAGCCGCCCATCAGCCCGCGGTCGACGCCGAGCGGCGCCTCCGCGCGAAGGTCCTTCATCTCGCCGTCGAGCAGGTCGAAGATCGAGCCGTGCCGGCGCTCCTCGCCGGCCGGCGTGCTGATGATGGTCGTCGCGTCGTCGACGTCGTAGGAGAGGTGGCGCTCACCCGGCCCAGCGCTCGTCCCCATATAAGAGCACTGGGCAAGCCAGGTGGGTGCGTCGGCGGAGTCGAGCCAGAAGGAGGTGTCGGCGTCGGCGAAGAGGCGTTCGTAGAGGTGCTCGGTGGGCGCCGCCCCCTCCAGCGTCCGCGACAGCACAGTCCACCCCCGCCCCTCGTGCGCCACCCCGGTGGTCGATGGGCCAAATACCTGACTATCAGCCTGGTTCTCGACCCGTCGACCACCGGAGCCCTGGGAACGGCGCGTTGATCTGTGTGAGGTGCCCGCCGCCGATCGGTCGGCGAGTTCGAAGAAGTTGCCGGCGATGCGGTCGCCGAACTCGGTGGCGATCGACTCGGGGTGGAACTGGACGCCCCAGATCGGCCGGGAGTCGTGCTCGACGCCCATCACGACGCCGTCGTCGGCCCAGGCGACGACGTGGCCTTCGGGGCCGACCGGCCCGGTGATCGCCAGCGAGTGGTAGCGGACGACGGAGAAGTCCTGCGGGACGCCGGTGAAGATCCCGGTGCCGCGGTGGCGGACGTGGCTGAGCCGCCCGTGCATCGGCTGCGGCGCGCCGGCGACGTCGCCGTCCAGCAGGTTGCCGATCCCCTGATGGCCGAGGCAGATCCCCAGCACAGGCACCTCGCTGTAGCGGAGGATGTCCCGGCAGACGCCGAAGTCGTGCCAGCGTTCCGGGCGTCCCGGCCCCGGGGACAAGACGAAGGCGTCGAACTTCGAGCGACTGAGAACGCGCCAGCTGACCGCGTCGTTGTTCACCACGGTCGGCTCTTCCCCCGATGCCGCTGCCAGCAGGTGGAAGACGTTGTAGGTGTAGGAGTCGTGGTTGTCGACGAGGAGGGTGCGCATCAGACCGCCTCCAGCCCGAGGCCGCGGACGCCTTCCTCGAGGATCGCCTGCGCCACCGCGTCGACCCGCGCCGAGCGCTCCGCCGCCCCGTACCAGCGGGAGAAGTGCGAGAGATAACGCGCCATCGGCACCGGGTCGAGCTCGGCGACGGCGCTCCGCAGGTGACGGCGGAAGAGCTCCGACTGGACCACCGCGAAGCGGTAGTCGAGGTCGTCGGCTGCGCCCTCGGTCCCGCGCCGGGCCTGGGCGGTGACGATGTCCCAGCCGAGGCTGCGCTCGGGCTCGAAGAGGAGCTCGGGCTCGAACTCGACCCGCTTGGAGGTCGTCTGCAGGAGGAAGAAGGCGAGCACGATCCGCGCCGCCATCCGCTCCGCCTGCGGGTGGCGCGAGCGCACCTCGGCCAGCTCCGGGTCGGCGAGCAGCCGGTCGTCCGCCCACTCGACCAGGTCGTCGATCAGCAACGCACCCTCCTTGGAGGAGCTGACCGCTTCGTTCGAGCGCGCGACCATCCCGTGGAAGACGTCGTGGGTCGGCGGCCCGCCGCGGCCGTTGCCGTTCGCGACCGGGTTCGGGTGGCCGTTGGAGGACGCGGTCGCGAGCACGTCGAGCAGCTGCCGGCGGCAGGTCACGTGGGACACCCACTCGGTCCCGCAGACCTGCAGCGAGGTGAAGTCGTCGAGCTCCGGCGCCGCCGACCAGTAGGCGAGCGCCCGCATGTGCTGGGTCGGCAGGCCGTCGGAGCGGACCAACGGCATCTCTTCAAGCTCCTCGCGGTCGGTCGGGTAGAAGACCATCCCGTCCTCGCGCCGGCGCAGCGTCCCGTCGCGCAGGCCGAGGTTGGTCAGCTCGGCGACCTCGGGCAGGAAGTCGGACTCGAAGATCACCTTGTCGAAGGGGACGCCGAGGCGGGAGAGCGTCTTGCGCTGCCCGGAGATCACCCAGGCGCGCGTCTTCGACCAGAGTTCGAGCGCCCGCTGGTCCCCGGCCAGGACGCGCATCATCAGCTCGTCGGCCTTGTCTTCGTAGAGGGCGGCCTCGCGGGCGACGGAATCCTCGGCGCCGTCGTCGCCGTCGCCGGTCCCGTTGCGACTCGCGGCGACGTACTCGGCGTAACAGAGGCCGACGAAGTGGTCGGACTTCTCGCTGTTGCCGTTCTCGGCGGCGATGTCGTCGTCGGCGCGGCCGGAGGCGACGACCCCCGCCATCGCCTCGCCCATGCTGCGGCCGACGT
>JBOGYZ010000092.1:0-6216 GCA_050697015.1 Solirubrobacterales bacterium | reverse complement strand
TTGCGAACGCGATACGGTCCGGCCGTGGCGACGCGGGTCGACTACGAGACGCACGGCCGGGACTACGCCCAGCGGCGGCGGGCCGACCCGCGGATCGCCGCCGCGATCCAGTTGGCGCTGGGAGAGGCGCGGACCGTCGTCAACGTCGGCGCGGGCGCCGGGTCCTACGAGCCGCGCGACCGTTGGGTGCTGGCGGTCGAGCCGAGCGCGACGATGCGCGCCCAGCGCCCCGCCGACGCCGCCCCGGCGCTCGCCTGCGGGGCCGAATCGATGCCGCTCGACGATGAGTCGGTGGATGCGGCGATGGCCTGCGTGACCATCCACCACTGGCCGGAGCGCAACCGCGGCCTGGCCGAACTGCGCCGCGTCGCCCGCGGGCGGGTCGTCGTCTTCACCTTCGAACTCGACGCGCTCATCCCCTGGCAGCTCGACTACTTCGCCGAGCCGATGGCGCTCGAGCGCCCGCGCTTCGGCACCGTGGAGGAGGTCGCGGTCGAGCTCGGCGGCGCGACCCGGATCGAGACGATCCCGACGCCGGCGGACTGCACCGACGGCTTCTTCGATGCCTACTGGAACCGCCCCGAGATGCTGCTCGATCCGGCGGTGCGTGCCTCGCAGTCGATCTGGCAGCTGGTCGAGCCGGAGGTCCAGGAGCGGATCATCGCGCGCCTTGCTGCCGATCTCGAGTCCGGCCGGTGGGACGACGAGCACGGGGACCTACGCGGGCAAGAGAGCTACGAGGGCTCGCTGCGCCTGGTGATCTCCGAGCCGTCTTAGCCGCGCGCCGCGGCCACGTCCAGCCAGCGGCCGCAGAGCTCGCGGCCGAGCTCGTTGAAGGCGCCGATCTTCGCTTCGATCTCGAGCGACAGGGCGGTCGGGTCGATGCCGATCCGCACCGCGTCGGGGTCGGTCTCGAAGTCCGCAGTCCAGCGCAGTGCGTGGGCGGCGCTCACCTCGGGGTGGAACTGGAGCGCCCAGGCGAGCTCGCCGATGCGGGCCGCCTGCAGGCAGACCTCGCTGCGGGCGAGTGCCACCGCGCCGGGCGGCAGCGGGAACTCGTAGCTGTGCCATTGGAAGGCCTCGAAGGTGGGAGGGAGCGAGCCGAACACCGGGTCCTCGCGGCCCGCCTCGGTCACCTCGACCGGGTGCCAGCCGATCTCCGGCCGGGACGCCCGCCGTGGCACCGCACCCGCCGCCGCGGCGACCATCTGGCCGCCGAGGCAGAGGCCCATCAGCGGCACCCGCCGCTTGAGCAGTCGGCCGATCAGCTCCCGCTCGTTGCCGATCCAGTGAAAGCGCTCGCCTTCGTCGGCGTTCATCGACCCGCCCAGCACGAAGGCCGCGTCGAAGCCGAGCGGGTCGGCCGGTGGCTCCGCCGACTCCGGCAGCATCCACTCGTCGAGCGTCGCCCCACGCTCGCGGATCGCCTCGCCGAAGACGCCCGGCCCCGCCTCGGTCTCATGCACGATGGCAAGCACCCTCATCCCCGTCAGTCTCTCGCATCGCTCCCGTCACCAAGTTGGTCCATTCACGTCTTGAGCCGCGCGGATTTCCTCCCTTGGCTCGGGGCATGGCAAAGAAGCGAAGGAAATGGCAGCGGGGAAAGTTCAGCGAGCGACGCGAGCCGATCTGGGAGCCCCTGCTTGAAGTCCTGCCCGAGGACATGGAGGACTTCATGTGGATGGGAGAGGTCGTCCTCACCGACGGCACCCAGATCCAGTTCTACAAGCACTACTGGACCCGCCGATATCTGCTGCTCGATCTCGGTGGCCGGACCTGGATCCAGATGGCCGACGATCGCTACGAGGAGGCCGACGACCCAAGGTGGATGCTTGATGTCGTCTTCCGGTTCAGGGAGACCCGCGGTGATATCGTCAGACGAAATGATTGGGCGGAAAGAGACAAGATTGTGTGGGCGCGGTCCGCGACCCGGCATCGAATCTCACGCGAGCGTTCGTTACATGTCGTACGGCACGCCGGGATCTGCAGGCGGGACGCCAAGTATCCCGACGAGCGGTACGAAGATCAGCGCTTCCTGTTCTTCGGTCCTGATCTGGAGGGGATGCCGCTCGAGGTCGGTGCGGTTGCGCCCGACGACGGGTCGTTGATCATCATTCACGCGATGCCGCTGCGAGAGCGGTACCAAGGTTGGTATTCGGAGGCAGCCAAATGGCGAAAGTGAAGAAGCAACGGAAACTGAAAGAGGGCGAGTGGGTGACGAAGGGCGGGACCGTGGTCACGCCCGAGATCGAAGACCGCTGGTCCAAGGAATTCGAGGAGGGGTTCGATCTCAGAACCTGGACCACGGTCCGCGTCGGCAGGCCGCCGCTCGACGGCGAGCGCGTGTCGGAACGAATCACCATCCGCGTCCCGTCCGACCTCCACGAGGCCGCCAAGGCCAAAGCCGAGAAGGAAAAGCGCTCGATCAGCAACCTGACCCGCGAGGCGCTGCAGCGGTATGTCGAGGAGTAGTCGCTTCCTCCTGGCGCTGGTCGCCGCGCTCACGCTCGCGGGCGGGGCGATCGCGTCGGCGGCCGACGCGCCGGAGCAGCCGAGCGAACCGTTCTTCCCGCGCAGCGGCAACCGTGGGTACGACGTCAAGCACTACGACGTCACCCTCGGCTACCAGCCGCGCAGCGGGATGCTCACCGCGCGAGACGTGGTCGAAGCGCGGGCGACCTCCGCACTGACGAAGTTCTCCTTCGACCTCGACGGGCTGAGCGTCAGCTCGGTCGGGGTGGACGGCGAAGCGGCGCGGTTCACCCGGGGGCGGGGGAAGGTGAAGATCGTCCCGGCGACGCGGATCGCCAAGGGGGAGGCGTTCACGGTCGAGCTCCGTTACCAAGGCGTGCCGCGCAAGGTCATCGACCCCGACGGCTCCCCGGAGGGCTGGTATCGGACCAAGGACGGCGCGGTCGGCGTCGGCGAGCCGGTCGGCACCGCCGCCTGGTTGGCGTGCAACAACGCCCCGCGCGACAAGGCGAGCCTCGACATCCAGATCACGGTCCCATCCGGGGTGAAGGCGGTCTCCAACGGTCGTCTCCTCTCGCGCCAGAAGGTCGGCGGGCGGGTGCGCTGGTCGTGGTCGGAACCGAAGCCGATGGCCGCCTACCTCGCGCTCGTCGACATCGGCGATGGCAAACTCGTCCAGGGCCACGTCGGCAAGCTGCCCACCTGGACGCTGATCGACCCGCAGCTGGTGAAGGGCTCGCGGGCGGCGATCGACTCGCTGCCGGAGATCATCCGCTGGGAGTCGCATATATATGGGCCCTATCCGTTCGCCGCGGCCGGCTCGGTGGTCGACGTCGCCAAGCTCGAATACGCGCTGGAGACGCAGACGCGGCCGATCTACGCGTTCGCGCCCGACCGCACCACGGTCGTCCACGAGACCGCGCACCAGTGGTTCGGCGACTCGGTCAGCCTCGAGCGCTGGCCGAACATCTGGCTGAACGAGGGCCTCGCTACCTGGACCCAGTGGTACTACGCCGAGCAGCACGGCGGCCGCACCGCGCAGCAGGTCTTCGCCGAGCTCTACCGCAAACCCGCGTCGGCGACCGGCTTCTGGGACCCGCCGTCAGGTCACCCCGGCCAGGCGAAGAACCTGTTCGCGGTCTCAACCTACGTGCGCGGCGCGATGACCCTACAGGCGCTGCGCGACAAGATCGGCACCCGCGACCTGCTGCGCATCCTGCGCACCTGGGCGACTGAAAACCGCTACGGCCACGGCGACATCGAAGGATTCATCGCGCTCGCGAATCGCGTCTCGGGCGAGCACCTGCGCGGCTTCTTCCAGCGCTGGCTGTTCGAACGCGGGAAGCCCTAGGGGGCGCGGCGCCCGCACGCCGCGCCGGGGCGCAAGCCAAAGGCTCAGTACCACTTCCCGCGGGCGAAGCCGCCGAACGCGATCAGCCCGATCAGCAGGACGATCAGCCCGACCCAGAAGCTCCAGACGAACATCAGGACGATGCCGATGATGACCAGGATGCCGCCGAGCGAGATCCCGCCGACGCCACCTCCGGTGCGGTCTCTAGCAGCCATTGCGTACCTCCGTTCCCCAGTAGATCGCTAGATCAACGGTGTACCCCTGTAACGGATTCGTCAACCAGTCGAACCCCGGTGGGCGCGGTCGTTCATCAGTCGATCAGCGCTCCGGCGCTGACGTTCACGGTCGCCGCGGTCATCGTCCGGGCCTTGTCGGAGGCGACGAACGCGGCCACCGCGCCGACATCCTCGAGCGTCGCCGCACGTCCCGTCATCGTCGCCTCATTCAGGCTTCGCGCAAGCTCCTCGGCGCCGTCCATCACGTCGGGGATCGTGTCCGGGATGCCTGCAGTCTTCAGCGTCACGAAGCGCACCCCGGCCGCGCCGAGCTCGCTCGCGTACTGGCGCCGCATCGACTCCACCGCGTGCAAGGCGATCTGGAAGCCGCCGATCGAGTAGTTCGGGACCGGGTCGCCTTCGCCACCGAAGAACAGCACCACGCCGCCGCCCGCCATGTGTGGCACCGCAGCCTTCACGGTGAGGAAGTTGGAGCGCACCGCGGTCTCGATCGGCGCGATGAAGTCGTCCCAGCCCATCTCCACCAGCGGCGTCCCTTGCACATCGCCGACCGAGATCAGGTTGAAGGAGACGTCGATTCGCCCGACCTCGGCGACGACCGCCTCGACGAATCCGCGCACCGAGGCCTCATCGAGCGCGTCGACCTCGAGCCCGCGCGCTGATCCTCCCGCGGCCTCGATCGCCGTCGCCAGCGCCTCGGCCTTCGCGCCAGTCCGGTCGCCGACGAACACCCGCGCGCCCTCGGCGCTGAACGCCCGCGCGACCGCGCCGCCGATCGACCCGGCTCCATAGACCACCGCAACCCTCTCCTCCAGCAGCATCTCGACCTCCTGTTTCGTTCGCTTTACCACCTAGACCGGGCCCGAGGCCCGGATTCATCGGCGGTAGCCTGCGCGGATGGAGCTGCTCGACAGCAGGCTCGCCTACGAGGGCTACGGCGTCAACGTCGAGATCCGCCGTTACCGGCGCGTCGACGGCACCGAGGTCGAGCGCCAGGTGATCGTCCATCCCGGCTCGGTCGCGATCCTCGCCCACGACGAGGAGTTCGTCTACCTCGTCGCCCAGCCGCGCGAGGCGCTGGAGGAGGACGCGCTGCTGGAGATCCCGGCGGGGACGCTCGACCACGAGGGGGAGACGGAGCTCGAGTGTGCGCGTCGTGAGCTCGCCGAGGAGGCTGAGCTGGCCGCCGCCGAGTGGACCGAGCTGACGAAGATCTACCCGAGCCCCGGCTACATCTCCGAGGTCGTGACGATCTTCATCGCCACCGGCCTCCGCCCGGCGAGCGGGGAGCGCGACGACGACGAGGCGATCGACATCGTTCGTCTGCCGCTCGGCGAGCTCGATGAGGCGCTGCCGCGAATCCGCGACGCCTCCACGCTGATCGCCCTGATGGCCCTTCGGGACCGCCGCGACGCGGTGACCGAAGCCTCCTCCTAGTCCCGCTTCTGGAGGTCCTGGCCCGCGCGCTTCTCTTCGCGGCGGTGCCTTCGCCAGACCGGCCCGATGTAGCCGATCAGCATCCCGATCAGCGTGAAGGCGGCCAGCACGATGATCAACGGCGCGTCGAAGCTGGCGAACAGAACTTCGACCGACACCTTCTGCGAGTTCTGCAGACAGACGACGACGACGAGCGCGATCAGGATCCCGACGATCCAGGCGCGCCAGTTGGTCGGTTTCTTCTCCTGCGGTCCCACGGTCAGATCCTAGATGCCGTCTGGGCGACCGATCACACCCGGCAGTGCTGGCTACTGAGGCGGCCAGCGGTCGGGGTCGCGGACCCCATCTCCACCCTCGGGCTTGCGACCCCCGACGGCGATCACCTCGAGGCCGTCCGGCCCGGCCTCGAACCCCCGGACCACGTGCGGAGCTACCCGCACCACGTCGAACCGCGCCAGCTCGACCACCTCGTCGTCCAACTTGATCCGCCCGGATCCGCCGACGATCACGTAGGCCTCCTCCTGCTCCTTGTGGTGGTGCCCGTCGATCGCCGCCATGTTCGGCGCATACCTGAAGAAGCTGACCCCGAGTTCCGCCGAGTCGAGATATTTCCGCGAGAACCGCGCCTCGATCTCCTCGCCCTCGAACAGATCGTCGATCTCCAACAGGTTTTTGACCGCGTAGTCGCTCATAGGCCAACCTCTCCCTTGTTCTTCTGAG
>JBOGYZ010000091.1:0-13174 GCA_050697015.1 Solirubrobacterales bacterium | reverse complement strand
GTTGTAGAAGGCGTTTTCGATGATCCGCACGTACTTGGAGTTCGTGCCGGAGTAGCCGAGGACGTTTTCGTAGCTCTTGTCGTTTTTCAGCAGCGTCCACACCGGTTTCTTCTGGCAGGGCGTGTTGCTGTTCACGTTCCAGTTCTTCTTGTCGCACGGCGTTTCGCCGACGTAGAAGGCGGAGTCGCCCTGGTGGTAGCCGGCGGAGTTCGTCATCCGGCCGCCGAAACAGTGCTTCGCGAAGAGCCCGTAGGAGCGGTTCCCGGACGCCAGCAGGTTGTCCATCGTGTAGCCGTTGCAGTGCTGGCCTTCTTCGTCGGCAGCGTGGATGAAGAAGCCGTTGGACTCGTAGTTGCGCGCCCACATGTTCTTCAGCACCAGGCCGTCGACGCTGATCGCCTCGACCCCGTTCTGCGCCGCGCCGAGTTCGCCCTTCGCGTTCTTGCCTTCGAGGATCACCCGCTTCGGGTCCTTCTTGGTCCCCTCGATCGTCATCCCGTCGTAGCGCTTCTTCGGCGCGGTGCCGTCGACGACGACCCCTTCGACGTACTTGCCCGGCCGGATCGCGACCGTCACCTTCGCCTTCTTGTTCTGGAAGGCGTAGCCGCCGGCGGCTTCGACCGCTTTCTGGATCGTGCGGTAGTGACAGCCGTGGCGGCAGGCTTCGAAGGTCATCGCCTTCGGCTGCTTGGCGGGCTTGGCGAGCCCCGTGGCCGGCGCGAGGGCGAGGCCGACAAGGGCCATGAGCACGGGAACGAGGGCGAAAAGTGGCAGGCGATGCTTCATTTCTCTCCTTGCAGCGTGGGTGACCGCGTCCCCACCCCTCCAAGGCCGGGGACCGGCGCCGTTCTCCCTGGAGCGACGGCGCCTTGCTGCGCGGACCTTATCGAAGGCTGAAGCGACTTCGGCTGTTCAGCCAGGCAGGATCGTCGGCATCGCTTCTTCCAATTCGTCCACCCCGTACGCGCCCGACAGCCGGTCCTTGATCACGCCTTCCTTGCCGATCAGGTAGGTCCAGGGCTCGGTCGGCAGGTGGAAGGCCTTCAGCTGGGGACGGAGCCCCTTGCTGATTTCGTTTTCGTTGTAGACCTCCTGGTGGATGAAGTCGGCCTGCGGTTCGAACTTGTCGGCGACCTGCTGGGCGACGTCGACGACCGGGCCACAGACGCGGCTTTGGCAGAGGGCCGGGGTGGCGAAGATGAGGACGATCGGCTTCTTGCCGAGGACTTCGGCGAAGTTGACCTTGTGCATCTGGTCGGGCGGCACCCGGGTGTCGATCTTTTCCAGGTCGTTGCCGACGTCGGCGGCGGTCAGGGTGTCGATCTTCGGCGGGCGTTCGCCGACTCTCGGCACCTTTGGGTATTGGCCGACGACCGGCGAGGGGAGGCGGGACGCTTCGAGCTTGCCGTCCTTGCCCTTGATCATCGCGATCGCGAGGTAGGAGCCGTCCTTGGGGAAGTCGACCTTCGGCGCCACGTAGACGGACTTCGCCTCGCCCGGGCCGGAGCCGTTCTGGGAGCGGTAGGCGGGCTTCGTCTGCAGCGTTTCCAGCTTGGCGGGGAGCGGGCCGGTCACCTTCGACTTGCCGTCCTTGGCGAAGTAGAGGGCGACTTCGACGTCGTCGACCTGTTCCTGCCCGGCCGTGAAGACGCCGAAGGGATAGCGTTCCTCGCCCTCGTCGAAGACCTGGGAGGCGGGCGCGATGACCAGTTCCGAAGGGACCGCGCCAGAGCTGTGCAGAAGCTGGGAGATCGTCTTGCCCTGCGCCTGCGGGAAGTCCTTCGGAGGCGGGGCGGGGCGCGTTTCGCCGGTGCCGCCACCGCAACCGGCGACGGCCACCGCCGCGAGGGCGGCGAGCGCGAGCAGGATGGCGAAGCGATGGCGCATCGCCGGAACGCTACAAGTCGCGCCTAAGCATCCGTAAGCTGGCCGCGTGCCGAACATCGAGGACCCCGACTTCCAGCCGCGCGAGGGCGCGCCGCCCGGCTTCCGCGCCTTCCGCGCCCGGGTCGGCTACGAGCTCGGCAGCGAGCGGCTCGGCGCCAGTGTCTGGAAGCTGCCGCCCGGCGAAGCGGCCTACCCGTACCACTTCCATTACTCCGACGAGGAGCTCGTCTTCGTCCTGCGCGGGAGGCCGACGCTGCGCACGCCGGAGGGGACGCGGCGGCTCGAGCCGGGCGAGGCGGTTCACTTCCCGCTCGGCGAGTCCGGCGCCCACCAGATCGCCAACCCGACCGACGAGGAGGTCCGCTTCCTCGCCGTCTCCACCAGCGGTGCCCCCGACGTCGTCGTCTATCCGGACTCGAACAAGATCAGCGCGAGCGAGCGCCTCTCCGAGGGCGGCGGCCTCCACACCTTCTTCGACCTCGACACCCAGGTCGACTACTGGAAAGGCGAGTCGGCGCCGGAGGAGTAGAGCGCCCCGCCGGTGAGTTCGCACTTTCCCGCGCTATCCGCGGATATCTGCGAACTCGCCCCGCCGAATCCTTTGGGTTCGCGCGGGTATTCCATGGATATGGGTCGTTTGCCGGCGCTTCTGCTCTGCGCGCTCGCCTTCGGGCTGCTCACCGTGCCCGCGGCCGGCGCCGCGCCTGACCCGGCGGCGCTCGCGGCCGAACTGCCGACGCCGAGCTGCGCCGAAGGGCCGGAGCGCGAAGGCGAGGTCATCGTCGGGACGCCGTGCGCCGACCACATCGTCGTGCCGCCGACCGTCACCTACGTCGAGGGCGGGCCGGGCGACGACATAATCGAAGGCAGCCTCACCACGGCCGCCTCGACGGCTGCGCTCATCGCGGCCTCGGGCTCCTGCGAAGTCGAATGCCACCTCGAAGTCGGCAGCCAGACCTTCGAAGGAGGCGCCGGCGACGACATCGTCTACGGCGACCGCGGCAACGACATCCTGCGCGGCAACGCCGGCGACGACCGCCTCTACGGTGGCATCGGCGACGACCGGTTGGAAGGCGGGCCGGGGAACGACTGGCTCTCCGGAGGCTTCGGCTCCGACACGATCGACGGCCAGGAAGGAGACGACTTCGTCCGCGGGGACGGGACGATCGATCACGTCTTCGACACCGGCGGCGGCCTGGACACGCTCAGCTTCGCGACCGGGGTGACGCCGGGCTTCGGCGCGGGTAAGGCTCCGGCGGTCACCGGCTTCCCGAAAGAAACCGAAGGCGAGCGCGGTGTCGTCGTCAACCTCGCCGCGGGCGGGCAGAACGCAGATGACGGGATCGCCGCCTCGGGCGGCGGCGTCGACGAAATCCAGCCCGGCGTCTTCGAGCGGATCATCGGCTCGCCCTTCTCCGACTACATCGTCGGCACCGGCGCCAACGAAGAAATCATCGGCGGCGGTGGCGCCGACGTGATCCTCGGCGGGGGCGGCCAGGACGTCCTGCGCGGCGGGGCGGACGGCGACTTCCTCGAAGTCGCGCCGGGGTCGAACTCGACCGTCGAAGGCGAAGCCGGGGTCGACGGCTGCCGCGGCCAGACTTTTGGCAGTTGCGAGGGCACGACCGAAGCCGTTCACGCGCGCGACACCGGGGCGGTCAGCGTGGGGGAGACCGCGGCGGGCTCGGGGTCGATCGACGTCTACCTGGTCGGCTCGAGAGGCGCCGACAACGTCACCGCGACCTACACCGGGAGCGCGGTCGTGTTCACGCTCGCGAGCGGCTCGAGCTTCGATGCCGCGGCGACCGACGCCGCGGGCTGCGTCCTCGCCTCCGGCCCGCCCGCGACGGCCACCTGTCCCCTCACCGGCACCGCGACGCCGAACGTCCCCGTCCTCGACGCGCTGCTGCTCGCCGGGATGGGCGGCAACGACACGATCGCCACCGCGGGCTTCCCGCCCGGCGCCACGGTCGTCGGCCTCGGCGGCGCCGGGGCGGACACGCTCACCGGTGGGGCGAGCGAAGACGTCCTCGTCGACGGCCCGCCGAGCGACACCTCGCTCGACACGCTCCGCGCCGGCTCGGGGGACGATGCGCTCCTCCACGACGGCGGCCCGGACTATCTCGACGGCGGCGAAGGCTCCGACCTGTTCCTCTCCGTCTCGGTCTGCGACGGCGAGACGATCGACGGAGGCGCGCCGGTCGCGAACGACCGCGACAACGCTTCGTGGGCGAAGAACGGCGCGGCGGGAGTGGACGCCCGGATCGACCTCGGCGTGGTCGGCGAAGTCGGCCCGAACGAGGCGCCGGTCTGCCCCGGCGAAACCTTCGATCACCTGACCGGGATCGAGGATCTCGAGGGCTCCGAAGGCAGCGACGTCCTCTACGGCGGCGAAGGCGACAACCAGCTGCTTGGCCATCGCGGCGAAGACACCTACCGGGCGCTCGGCGGCAACGACACGATCTTCGCCAACTCCGGGACCCGCGACCGCGTCATCGACTGCGGCGAAGGTGAAGACACCGCGGTGATCGACCTCGCCGCGGTCGGCGATCCGGCGCCGCTCGGGTGCGAGCGGGTGCGCGAAGGCACCGCGAACGAATTCGAAACCGAAATCGAACAGCCGGTTCCCGCCCCTGTGACGCCGCCGCCCCCGACCACCAGCCCTCCACCGCCGGTCGTCAAACCGAAGCCGAAGCCCGACCGCACGCCGCCGGTCACCAAGCTCTTGCGTCGCCCGGCGAAGCTCGTACGGGTCCGGCCGCATCGCGCCGCCCCGGTCGTCTTCCGCTTCGCCGCCAACGAGCGCTCCCGCTTCGAGTGCAAGCTCGACGCGAAGCCGTATCGCCGTTGTCACTCCCCGCTGCGCGCCCGCCTGCGTCCTGGCCGCCACACCTTCCGCGTCTTCGCGATCGACGCCGCCGCCAACCGCGACAGGTCCCCGGCGCTCCTCCGCGTCCGCGTCGTCGTCTGGCACCCCAGGTGAGTTCGCAGAAATGACCGCATAGCGGCAAGAACTGCGAACTCGATTGGCCGGGCCTCGGACCTCCGTAGGGTCCGTCCCATAACCACTTTCCGACAGGAGGCCGAAGGATGAGAAAAGTCATCTACACCGCCGAGGCGCACGTCACCGGGGGCCGGGCCGAGGGGCACGGCAAGACCAGCGACGGAGCGCTCGAGGTCGACCTGCGCCTGCCGAGCGAGATGGGCGGCGAAGGTGGCGGGACGAACCCGGAGCAGCTTTTCGCGGTCGGCTACGCGGCCTGCTTCGAGGGCGCGATCGGCGCCGTCGCGCGGCGCACCAAAGCCGAGGTCGGCGACGTCGCGATCGACTCCAAGGTCTCGCTGAACCCAGGGCCGGAGCGGACCTTCGTCCTCTCGGTCGAGCTCGACGTGACGCTGCCGTCGGTCGAGGGCGACGCCGCCGCCGAGCTGGTCCGCGAGGCGCACAAGGTGTGCCCGTACTCGAACGCGACGCGTGGAAACGTCGAGGTCACGCTGACCGCCAACGGCGCCGCCGTCTGACAACGGCACCGAGTTCGCAGTAATCCGCGGATAGCGCGGAGAACTGCGAACTCGCGACCGGCGGGAGGAGTCGGCCCGCGGGAGGCGAACCGGGCAGTCGTGAATCGACTGCCGCTCCGCTTCCCGCTCAGTGCCCTCGCGATCGTCGCCGTCGTCGCGATGGCGATCATCCTGCCGACCGCCTTCGGTGCCTCGGCGCCCGCCCCGGCGCCGGCCCGCGTCGCGATGGCGCAGACGGAAAGCGTCCAGGGCGCGCCCGGTCGCACCATGGTGCTGAGCAAGGTGACGGTCCCGGCGGGCGCGAAGCTCGCCGTCCACCACCACCTCGGCACCCAGATCTCCCGAGTCGTCTCGGGGACGCTCAGCTATACGGTGCGCGAAGGCAAGGCGGAACTCTTCGAAGGGGAATCCGACGAAGAACCGCGGCTGGTTCGTGTCATCACCGCGGGGAAGACGGCACAGGTTCAGCCTGGCCAGTGGCTGGTCGAGCAGCCCAGCGACATCCACCAGGCCGCCAACCGCGGCTCCTCACCGGTCGTGATCTACCTGGCGACGCTCCTCAAGGATGGCGCCGCTCCTTCGACTCCTGTCGATCTGCATCAGCCCGCCGGTCATTAGTCGCCTGCCGGTTCGGATGACGCTCCTGGCCCTCGGGCTCGTTCGCCCCCGGCTCTTTCACCGCCGCCGCGGCCTCTTTGGCTTTGTCGGTGATGCTGCCTTTGCCTTTCGCGATCCCGGCCAGTTCCTGTGCGTCCTCTTTCAATGAATCGACCCCGCCGCGGTCGTCGACCACTTTTTTGCCTTTGTTGAACAGGCTTTTCAGGTCCATCTCAGTCCTCTCCTAGGGGCAACCGTGATCAGACGTTAACCCGACTGCACAGAGCGCGCTACACTCCGACGGAATGTCGATCCTGGGCGGACAGAACGATCTTCTTTGCGCGTCCCCCGCGACCGTCGTCGTTGCCGTGGGTGTTGTCGTTACCGAGGCCGAGCTTGCCATTAAAAGCTCGGTCACGGTCTGACACCGCAAGAACGCCCGCCGACCAACAAGACACACCAAAGGGACGCGGCGGAGGCGTTGTCACCCACACCGATCCCTTCTAAGCACTGGCAGGAAGCACTCGGAATCCTCGCTTCCCAGCGCTATCCACAGCCGCCGTTCCCGGCGTCCTTCGACGACCGCCGACCCGCCCCCTGAGAAGGTCGATCCGAAGGCCAAGCTGAAATTCGTGACGTCCCTCGGCGCCGTCTTCTGACCGCCGCCCCGGACTCCCCGAAGACCCTCTAAGATCGTCCCCTGCGGTCCTCCGCAGGGGACGTGCCGTCCGCCCGGATAGCTCAGTTGGTAGAGCACTTCCATGGTAAGGAAGGGGTCACGAGTTCGAGTCTCGTTCCGGGCTTGGGTGTCCCGCACCGGCTTCGATGTGCGGAAGGCAAGGAGGGAAGCGGGAATGCGCCGCTTCCCTCCTCTTTGTTGGTTGGAGCTTGCCTCGGAGTGATCCTGATTCCCTGGGGAATATGGGCTTCGTGGCCCAATGGTGGCCTAAACTGGCGGCTCGGCGGCGCCGCCCGAGCAGGTCCGAGAGCCGGCTCCATCTCGGCCCCGAGCCCCGCGTAGATGACGAGACACGGGCCACGGAGGTGCGCCCCGCCGCCTATGGATCGTCGCCGAGAGGGCCGTCCGCTAACAGGAACGCCGCCATAGCCCGCCCACACGCTCGATCAACCCGGCAGGTTCAAGTACCGCCAGGTGGTAGGCAACCGTCTCGAGCTTAGGATCGGCCGGGAGTTGCCGCCGCACTTCATCCGTGGAGGGGTGAAACACCGGCTCCTTGCCGGCGAGGTCGCACAGAGGTTCGCAAAGCGGGCCATCGACGCAGGTCACCCCGTAATTCTCAGCAACAGCCGCGGCCCAAGACTCACTGACCGAAATCGTGGCCCAGCTCGGCGCTGGCGCGTCCGGCGGCACCGTCGCCGAAGCGGCAGACGCGGACATCGTGCTCCTTGCTGTCAAATGGGACCAGGTGGCCGACGCCGTCGCGGGAGTTTCGGACTGGACCGGCCGGATCGTGATCGATGCGACCAACCAGTGGGACTTCGTCCGCAACGCCCCACTCGATTTGGGAGATGAACCTGGAACCGAACGTAATGCCGCGCTCATGCCGGGCGCACGTGTCATCAAGGGGTTCAACACGCTCGGCGCTCGCCGCATGGCACAGAATCCGGACCACCGGCTCGTCACCTTCCTCGGAGGCAACGACGCTGATGCCAAGTCAGCTGTCTCGACGTTCGTTGACTCAATCGGACTCGAACCGATCGACCTCGGCGGGGTCCGAGAGGGGTTCCTCATGCAATTCGCCACCGGCCCCCTCAACTCGCTTCATATCGTGAAAGTCGCCTGACGCACCTTGATCACGATCGGAGCGCCGTCGAGAACACCACGAGGGTGGTCTTTTCCGCGTCGGGAGTCCAGGCTTCGGCTTCTTTCAATGCATCCGAGTAGATCGACGTGAAGGCGTTGCCGTGAGCGAAGTCACTTCCGCCGCCGTCGTCCAGCTGTCCTGTCGCCTGACGAGGACGCCGCCCGTTGGGCGTCGGCCGGCTCGCGTTTCGAGCAAGCGAGCGACCGCGACAGAGACGAGCGTGTGATCGGATCGCCCCGGTCCTCCATCTCCACCACCGCGACGAGCGGACTCCGGCGCCTCGCTCGAATTTGGGGACCGCCGGCATCGCTCCGCGGCCATCTTGTTCGCGGACGCGGGTGACCGAGATGGATCGAATTTGCAAAACAGTATCCAAATCGTGTAGATATAGACGCCGAATGAAGCGCGTGGGAGCCATCCGGGACCCGGACTTCACCGGCACGACGGCCCTGATCACCGGCGGTGGCCACGGAATCGGCGCGACGATCGCCGGCCGGCTGGCCAAGGTCGGCGCCGCGGTCTCGGTGATCGGCCGCGACCCGGAGGCGCTGGTCGAGACGCGCGACCGCATCGCCGGATCCGGGGGCCGTTGCCTGGCGGTGAAGGCCGACGTCTCCTCCGAGGAGGACGTGAAGCGCGCGGTCGCCGAGACGGTCACCGAGTTCGGGTCGTTGGGGATCCTCGTGAACAACGCCGGCATCGCCGGCCCGACCGAGCCGCTCGCGACCCTCGGCCTCGCCGAGTGGGAGCAGGTGCTGGCGATCAACCTGACCGGGACCTTCCTCTGCTGACGTGAGGCGCTCCCCCACCTGCGGGAAGGGGGCGGGCGGATCATCATCATCGGTTCGGCAACCGGCAAGAAGCCGCTCCTCAACCGGACCCCCTACGCAACTTCGAAGACCGGCCTGATCGGCCTCACCCGGACGCTGGCCAAGGAGCTCGGCCCGGACGAGATCACGGTGAACCTGATCTCGCCGACCGCGGTGGAAGGGCCGCGCCTCGACGGAGTCGTCCGCACGATGGCGGCGAAGCGCGGGATCTCGGAGCGCGAGATTCTGGCCGAGCTGACGGCCGATTCCCCGCTCGGCCGCGGGGTCACCGAGGAAGACGTCGCCGGGGTCGCCCTGTTCCTTGCCTCGGAGGCGGGCGCCAACCTCACCGGCCAGGACTACAACGTGACGGCCGGCTCCGTCTACTACTAGGAAAGGCGGATCGATGGAGAACCAGGAACTGCTCGACCTGTACCGGCGGATGGTCGAGATCCGCGCCTTCGAGGACCGGATCCAGCGGCTGTTCGCGCAGGGCCTGGTCCGCGGGACCACCCACCTATGCCAGGGGCAGGAGGCGGTCGCGACCGGCGCCTGCTCGGCGCTCGCCGAGGGCGACACGATGACCTGCACCTACCGCGGGCACGGTGCGGTGCTGGCGATGGGCGCTCCTCTCGACCGGGCCTTCGCGGAGATCCTCGGCCGGGCAGGCGGGCTCTGCGGCGGCAAGGGAGGCTCGATGCACCTGACCGACGTCTCGGTCGGGGCGCTCGGCTCGTTCGCGATCGTCGGTGCCCATCTGCCGATCTCGGTCGGCGCCGCCCTCACCGCCAGCCAGCACGGGACCGGCGCACTCTCGCTCACTTTCTTCGGCGACGGCACGACCAACATCGGCGCCTTCCACGAGGCGATGAACCTGGCGTCGATCTGGAAGCTGCCGGTGATCTTCGTCTGCGAAAACAACCTCTACGGGGAGTACTCGCCGCTCGCCCTGACCACCCCGATCGAAGACCTGACCGTGCGCGCCGGCTCCTACGGTATGGCGTCGACGAAGGTCGACGGCAACGACGTGCTGGCGGTCCGCGAGGCGGTCGCGGAGGCCGCCCGCCGCGCGCGGGCGGGGGAGGGGCCGACCTTCATCGAGGCGCTGACCTACCGCTTCGTCGGCCACTCCCGCAGCGATCCGGCCACCTACCGGCCGGAGGGCGAGCTCGACCGCTGGAAGGAACGCGACCCGATCCTCCTCTTCGGCGTGCGGCTCGTGGCCGAGGGCGCCGCAACCGACGCCGATGCCGTCGCCGCGCTGCGCGCGGCGGCCGAGGAGGCGGTGGAGGAAGCCGCCGAGCGCGCCCTCTCGTGGCCCGCGCCCGACCCCGAGACCCGACTGGAGGACGTCTACGCATGACCGCTGAGGTCACCTACCGCCAGGCGATCACCGAGGCCCTGGCGGCCGAGCTCGAGGCCGACGAGGACGTGATCCTGATCGGCGAGGACATCGCCGCGGCGGGCGGCGTCTTCAAGGTCACCGAGGGCCTGCAGGAACGCTTCGGCGACCGCCGGGTCCGCGACACGCCGATCTCCGAGCAGGCGATCGTCGGCACGGCGCTCGGCGCCGCGGTGACCGGGCTGCGGCCGGTGGCCGAGGTGATGTTCGCCGACTTCGCCGGGGTCTGCTTCGACCAGATCGCCAACCAGCTGCCCAAGTACCGCTACATGACCGGCGGCCAGGTCTCCGTCCCGGTGACGCTGCGCCTGGTCAATGGCGCCTCGACCGGGTTCGGCGCCCAGCATTCGCAGGCGGTGGAGAACTGGTTCCTCGGTTTGCCGGGCCTGAAAGTCTGCGTGCCGGGCACGGCCGCCGACGCCTATGGCCTGCTGCGCAGCGCGATCCGCGACGACAACCCGGTCCTCTTCTTCGAGCACAAGGCGCTATACCTGCGCAGAGGCCCGCTCGACCTCGGCCGTGAGGTCCCGCTCGGCGTCGCCGAGGTCGTCCGCGAGGGGACCGACGCCACCGTCGTCGCCACCCAGTTGATGCGCGAGCGGGCCCTGGAGGCGGCGGAGCAGCTGGCCGGCGACGGAATCGAGCTGGAGGTGATCGATCCCCGCACGCTGGCGCCGCTCGACACCGAGACGATCGCCCACAGCGTCGAGAAGACCGGCAATCTCCTCGTCGTCGAAGAGGGCTCAGGCAGCGGCGGCTGGGGCTCGACCCTGCTCGCCCACCTCGCCGAAGAGGCCTTCGAGATGTTCGACTCGCCGCCGCGGCTGCTCAGTACCGATGAGACGCCGACGCCGTTCGCCGCCGAGCTGGAGGCGGCCTGGCTGCCCGACGCCGAGGCGATCGTCGGCGCGGTCCGGGGCCTCGAGGTGGTCGCATGACGGGCCTGCGGGACGTCCTCCACTTCTCCTTCACGGTCGCCGACCTGGACGGCGCGGTCGACTGGTACACCCGGGTGCTGGGTCTCGAGCTGGTCCACCGGCAGCGCCAGGAGAACACCTACACCCAGGAGCTGGTGGGGATCGAGGGCGCGGTGCTGGAGGTGGCCCAATTCAAGGTCCCCGGCGTCTCCCCGGGCCTCTCCACCCACATGCTGGAGCTGGTCGAATACGTCCGCCCGCGCCTCGACCCGGTCGACCTGCCGACCAACCGGCCGGGGGTCGCCCACATCGCCTTCCTCGTCGACGACATCCACGAGCGCTACCAGGCGATGCGCGACGCCGGCGTCGTCTTCCGCAACCCGCCGACGGCGATCACCGAAGGCGCCAACGCCGGCGGCTGGGCCTGCTATTTCCACGATCCGGAAGGGATCACGTTCGAGCTGCTCGAGCCGCCGGCCGAGCGGATCGCCCGGTGGCCATGAGCGAGTTCTTGGTCGAGATCGAGATCAACCTGCCCGCCGACCTCGACGTGGAGGACCGCGAGAAGCTCGTCGCGGCGGAGGCGAAGTGCGGGCGCGAACTGATCGAGGCGGGAACGATGGTGCGGATCTGGCGCCTGCCGGGCCGGCGGGCGAACGTCGGGATCTGGAGCGCCGCCGATGCCGACGCCCTGCACGCCGCGATCACCACCCTGCCGATGTTCCCTTACTTGGACGTCGAGGTGACGGCGCTCGCCACCCACCCGAACGAGCAGGACCCTCCGGCGTGAGCGAGATCGCGATGCCCCGCCTCTCCGACTCGATGGAGGAGGGCACGATCCTCAGTTGGCTCAAGCAGGTCGGCGACGATGTCGCCGTCGGCGAGGAGCTGGTCGAAATCGAGACCGACAAGGCCAACATGGGCTACGAGGCCGACGTGGCGGGGACGTTGTTGGAGATCGTCGTCGGGGAGAACGAGAGTGCTCCGGTGGGGGCGGTTATCGCGAGGATCGGGGATCCGGATGCTGCTCCGGCTGCCCCCGAAGACGACAAGGGTCCAGCCGCGCAGGCGGCTGATCCGGTCCCCGCGGCCCCCGCCGCGGCGATCCGCGCGAGGGCGCGGATCTCGCCGTTGGCCAGGCGGGCTGCCTCCCGTCTCGGCGTCGAGCTCGATGGCGTGGCCGGAACGGGTCCCTACGGGCGGGTGATGAAGGCTGACGTGGAAGCGGTCGCTTCGACCGGACCCGTGGTCGCGCCGCCCGAGCGCGGAGCGGTCGGCTCCGGGGTGCCGGCGAAGATTCACGAGCTGAGCCGGCGAGAACAAGTGGTGGCGCGCCGGATGGTGGAGGCGAAGTCCGGGGCGCCCGAGTTCACGCTGCGGGCCACGGTCGAGATGTCCGCCGCCGTCGAACTGCGCGAGGAGATCAAGCGGCTCGAGGCGGACGGTCCGAAGCCTTCCTTCAACGACTTCGTGGTCAAGGCGGTCGCCTTGGCGCTGCGCCGGCACCCGCGTCTCAACAGCGGTTGGCGCGACGGGCAGATCGAGCTCTACGAAAAGGTCAACGTCGGCATCGCCGTGGCCGACGGCGACGACCTGCTGGTGCCGGTGGTGGCCGACGCCGGCACCCTCTCGATCGGCCGCATCGCCGAGCGGACCCGCGACCTCGCCGCGGCGGTGAAGGGCAACGCGGTGACCCCGGCGGAGCTGTCGGGCGCGACCTTCACCGTGTCCAACCTGGGCATGTTCGGGATCGAGTCGTTCGAGGCGATCCTCAACCCGCCGCAAGCGGCGATTCTCGCGGTCGGCGCGATCGGGCGCGCTCCGGGCTTCGATTCCGCGGGCCAGCTGACGGTGAGCCGGCCGATGGCGATCGTACTGACCTGCGACCACCGGATCGTCTACGGGGCCGAGGGCGCCAGGTTCGTGGGCTCGGTCAAGGAAATGCTCGAGCAGCCCCTTCGCCTGCTGGGTTAGAAGCCCGCGCGACACGCGGCCGCCTAGCGTCGGCTAATTGAGCATCTGTATATACTTCTCGGTCGCGTATCGGATTCGCGACCGCCACGGGAAACGAGGAGAACCGGCATGTCCAACCGCTTGATCGCCCACCTGGCCCACGTCGAGCTGCTCACCCCGAGCCCGCAGGAGTCGCTCGCCTTCCTCGAGGACGTGATCGGGCTCGAAGTCTCGGGCACCGAGGGGCAGTCCGTCTACCTG
>JBOGYZ010000090.1:0-24833 GCA_050697015.1 Solirubrobacterales bacterium | reverse complement strand
GCCAGGGCCGCCACGAGGCGCCCCGGGACGCAACTCGGACGGCCGCCCCCACCTAACGCCACCGCCTACCTAAGCCGCCGCAGCGTCGCCGCCGTCTTCGTCACGACGGCGTCGCAGAAGCCACCATCCGACGCCGGCGATGATCGCGGCGGCGACCACATAGTCGATGTAGCCGAGGTTGTGACGCCAGCTCTCCCAGTTGTCGCCGACCTCCTGGCCGAGCAGGCCGAGGGCGAGGACCCAGGGGATCGAGCCGAGCACGGTCAGCACCGAGAAGCGCACGATCGGCATCCGTGCCACTCCCGCCGGGAGAGAGACGAAGGTGCGGACGATCGGCAGCATCCGGGAGAAGAACACGGCGGCGTCGCCGTAGCGCTCGAACCATCCCTCGGTCTTCCGTAGCCACTCGGGATTGACGTGGAAGAGCCGATGGCGTTCGAGTAGGTCCGTGCGCCCGTAGTAACCGATCGCGTAGCCGATCCAGGAGCCGACCAGGTTGCCGAGCACCCCGGCCGTGACGATTCCGAGCAGCGTCAGTTCCCCTTTCGACACGGCGAAGCCGGCGAACAGCATGATCGCCTCGCTCGGCACCGGCAGGCACGCCGACTCGAGCGTCATCAGCACGAAGACGGCGGGCAGCCCCACCGAACTGATGAATTCGGTGGCGACGTTGACGATCGGGTTGAGGACGAAATCAGTGACGGACGCTTGGACGAGCATGCCCCAACCGTTGCCGCCCTTGCTTAAGGCAAGATGAGAGTCAGGGAGTGACGACGAGGTTCTGGGTCGGCCCCGGACCGGAGAGGCTGCCCTCGACCTCGAAGCCGATCACGAGCTTCATGTCCAGCGCCCGCGCGACCTTCAGCATCGTCGCGACCGAGAAGCTGTGACGCCCGCTCTCCAGCCGCGAGATCACCGAGTGGCTCGTCCCCATCCGCTTCGCCAGCGCTTCCTGGTTGAGCCCGAGTTCCGCCCGCCGGATCGCCACCAGCTTGGCGAATTCACGAAGGTGTCGATTGCGCGCTCGTTCGGCTTTGAACCCAGGATCGATCGCTTCGTGTTCTTCGATCGATTCGGTGATGGTCTGGCCGATCGGCGATATCCACTCTTCGGCTGGCATGGGGATCAACTTAGCGGAATTGCTAAATGCTGAGGTCACGGTGCATCCTGTCCCGCGGGTCGGGGGCCGCGTCGATCGGGGTTTTCCATCTTTTGCTTGAAAGCCAGCCAGCGTCGCTCGGCCAGTTCGATGTCTCGTCTCGGGACCACTCGGCTGTCCTTGCGGATGATGTGAAGCAGCACGAACAGGTTGTGAGAGCGGCGGTAGAGGATCCGGTAAAGCGTGCTGCCGGCGTGGCATCGCAGCTCGCGCAGGCCGCCCTCGATCTGCGAGGTTTGGGGGAAAGGCGGCGGCGGAAGGTTGTCCGAGCGGCCGTTCAATTCATCGATCTGATCCTCGACGAGCCCCTGCTCCTTCGACGTCAGTTCGGTCCAGAGGAATTCTCGGACCGGCTGCCGCCCCCTCTCATCTCGGTAGAACACCCCTTGCGTCGGCACCCGCCTCTAAGAGCCGGGCGGCGCGATTTCTCCCCCCTGAATTCTCATCTCCCGTTCATGTACGGGGAAGATGCTCGGAGGATGCGAGTTCTGGTCGTCGAGGACGAGGTGAAGATGGCGGCGCTGCTGCGGCGAGGCCTCAGTGAGGAGGGGCTCGCGGTCGACGTGGCCGAAGAAGGGGAGCGGGCGATCTTGATGGCGGGCTCCACCGACTACGACGCGGTCGTGCTCGACGTGATGCTGCCCGGGATCGACGGGTTCGAGACCTGTCGGCGGTTGCGCCGGGACGGGGTCTGGGCGCCGGTGTTGATGCTGACGGCGCGGGGCTCGCTCGACGATCGGGTGGTCGGCCTCGACGGCGGCGCCGACGACTACATGGTCAAGCCGTTCGCCTTCGCCGAGCTGTTGGCGCGGCTGCGGGCGCTGGTCCGGCGCGGGACGGTCGAGCGCCCGCCGGTCATCGAGGTCGGCGACCTGCGGCTCGACCCCGGCACCCGCCAGGTCTGGCGCGGCCGGACCGAGATCGATCTGTCCTCGAAGGAGTTCACGCTGCTGGAGACCTTCATGCGCCACGCCGGTTATGTCCTCTCGCGATCCCAGCTGCTCGAACAGGCCTGGGAGTACGACTTCGAGCACCGCTCCAACGTGGTCGAGGTCTACATCCGCTACCTGCGCCGCAAGATCGACGTGCCCTTCGACCTGGTCTCGCTGGAGACCGTGCGCGGCGCCGGCTACCGGTTGCGGAAGGATGGGGGGCGCTGAGCCGCCTCTCGATCCGACTTCGCCTCACCCTCGTCTTCGCCGCGGTGATCGCCGTGGTGCTGGCGGGCACCGGCTTCTTCGTCTACCTCCAGTTCCGCAACGACGTCGACACCGCGGTGGACTCGGGGCTGCGCTCGCGCGCCGACGAACTCTCCGCGGTGGTCCGCCGCGAGGAGACCCGACTCTCCGCCCATGAGCAGCACCTCGTCGGCCGGGCCGACAGCTTCGCCGAGGTGCTGACGCCGAGCGGCGAGGTCCTCGACTCATCCGCCGTCATCGGCGGGGTCAACCTGCTGGGATCCGACCAGCTTCGTGCCGCCGCCCGCGGCCCCACCTTCCTCACCCGCGGCGACCTGCCGAGCCTCGACGGCGGCGCGCGCCTGCTCGCCGCGCCGGTCAGCACGCCCGCCGGGCAGCGGATCGTCGTCGTCGGCACCTCGACCGCCGCCCGCGACGAGTCCCTCACCGACCTCGAGCAGCTGCTGCTGATCGCGCTCCCCGCGGCGCTGATCCTCGCCTCGGCCGCCGGCTATTGGGTCGCCGCCGCGGCGCTGCGCCCGGTCGAGGCGATGCGCGCCCGCGCCGAGGAGATCACCACCGCCGCGCCGGACGAGCGCCTGCCCGTCCCCGCCACCCGTGACGAGGTCGCGCGCCTGGGGGAGACGCTGAACGAGATGCTCGCCCGGATCGGCGACTCGATGGAGCGCGAGCGCGCCTTCGTCGCCGACGCCAGCCACGAGCTGCGCACGCCGCTGGCGATCCTGCGCGCCGAGCTCGACCTGGCGCTCGCCCAGGGCCGCAGCCCGGAGGAGCTCCGCGCCGCGCTCGCCTCCGCCGCCGAGGAGACCGACCGCCTCACCCAGCTCTCCGAGGACCTGCTGACGATCGCCCAGACCGAGCGCGGCGAGCTACCGCTGCGCCTCGAGCCGTTGCGGCTCGGCGAGGCCTTCGAAACGGTCGAGCGCCGCTTCGCCCGGCGAGCCGCCGAAGCGGGGCGGCGGATCGAGGTCGGTGACGGCGGCGAGCTCGAGCCGCGCGCCGACCGCCTGCGGATCGACCAGGCGATCGGCACCCTGGTCGACAACGCGCTCCGCTACGGCGCCGGGACGATCGACCTTTCCGCCCGCCGCGCCGCCGCGACGGTCGAGGTCCACGTCACCGACGAGGGCGAGGGCTTCCCGCCCGACTTCCTCCCGCGCGCCTTCGAGCGCTTCAGCCGCGCACCCGGCGTCCGCGGCGACGGCAGCGGCCTCGGGCTGGCGATCGTCGTCACCGTCGTCGAGGCCCACGGGGGATCCGCCGGTGCAGTTAACCGACCAGAGGGCGGCGCCGACGTCTGGCTCGCCCTGCCGCTCTCGCCGCCCGCAGGGTGATCCTCCGCCGCGCGGCGCTCGGCGTCTGGGACTTCGTCGTCGGCGACGACTGGAGGCTCGCGTTCGCCGCCGTCGGCGCCCTGCCCTGGTCGCTGCGCGGCGCCCGTCCCTCGGCCACCAGCGCCTCGAGCACGAGCTCGTAGTGATCGGTCCTGCACACGCACCAACCGTAGGCCCGCTTTCTTCAGCGTCGCTTTGCGGCAGCTAAAAAGACGCTTGGAATGCTCGTATGGACGGGTACGCGATAACCCAGGACGTCGAGGAGGTGGCGGGCGTCAAGCTCGGTCCAGGGGAGCGAAGCGGGCCTGGCGCGGGTCCATCGCGGGGCTCAGACCGCCGAGCCCACCAGCACTCCGATCCCGGTCGTGACCCCCATCGCGACGACGCCCCAGAAGACGACCCGCGCCGCTGCCGGGCCCGCGGGCGCGCCGCCGAGGCGCGCGCCCAACGTGCCGAGGCCGATCAACGCCAGGATGGTCACGATCGCACAGGCGACGATCCGGATCGACGCGCCGAAGAGCCCGATCGCGAGCAGGGGGACGATCGCCCCGACCGAGAAGGAGAGCGCCGAGGCGCCCGCCGCCTGCAGCGGGTTCGCACGGCGATCCTCCGGCAGCCCCAGCTCGTCACGGGCGTGGGCCTCCAGCGCGTCCCCTTCGGTCAGCGCCTTCGCGACCTCGGCCGCCAGCTCGGGCGGCACCCCCCGCCCTTCGTAGATTCCGGTCAGCTCGGCCAGCTCGCCCTGCGGGTCGTCGGCAAGCTCGCGCGCCTCCATGCGCAGGTCGGCCTCCTCGGTGTCGCGCTGGGAGCTGACCGAGACGTACTCACCGGCGGCCATCGACCCGGCGCCCGCGACCAGGCCGGCGATCCCGGCGGTTACGATCGCGCTGTGCGATGCGCCGGAGGCGGCGACGCCGAGGACGAGGCTCGCGGTCGAGAGGATGCCGTCGTTGGCGCCGAGCACCCCGGCCCGCAGCCAGTTCGAGCGGAAGCTGAGGTGCTCCTCGGCGTGGGGGCGTTTCCAGGGCATCCGGCGAGGCTAGATGATGATTCCGCGGACGCGAGGGGGTCGGGTTGTGGCAGAAGGCCGACACGAAGTCGGACTTCCGTGACTGTCCTGCCCGAGAGTGAGGCCCGGAAGCTCGATCGGTGACGAAGATGCCGAGAACGTCACACTTTCAGGCCCTCTGAGGCCCGGATTCGAGGGCCCAAAACGCGTTGCATGTATTGACCACACCATGGTGTGGTCAAACCGTGGTCACGTGATTGCGACGTCTGAAGAAGACGGGAGGAAGAGTGACGTTCTCGGCGTCTCCGTGACGAGGTCGGACATCGGTGACGGATCCGTGGCCCTCCCGTGGCGCTGCCGCGACCCTTCCTCCACTCCCCGCACCCCGGCCGTCTCGGCCACGGTCACAGCCTGCCAGGGACGTGGCCGAGACGGCCACGTCCCTTCCCCGGGCGCCAGCTTCTCCCGGCGAACCCCTGCAATCAGCCCGCTAGCGGCGCGGTCAGGCGCGGTCCGGCACACGGGGGCCGACCGGGGCGTTCCACCAGCGGTCGAGGTACCGGAGGCCGAGCAGTCCGGCGGCGGGGACGACGACGATGCCGGAGGTGAGCAGGAACCAGATCTGGGCGGAGTCGGATCCGGCGCCGATCGTGTGGACGATCGCCAGGACCCAGAAGACGGCGGTGAAGCGGTGGAGCTTGCGCCAGCGGGCGGCGCCGATCCGGTCGCGCAGGTAATAGGTGAGTCCGAGGCCGGCGAGGCCGTAGCCGGCGACGATGCCGAGGCCGGTCCAGAGAGGACGGTAGGAGCCGAGGAAGGGGACCGCGATCCCGGTCACGCCGGGGTTCAGGAAGGAGTCGCCGAGCAGCGAGAGACCGTGGAGGGCGACCATCGCCAGGGTGGTGAGCGAGAGCGCCTCGTGGATCGCCCGCAGGTCGCCCTTGGTCGCGTTCGGGCTCTGGCGTCTGGCGCTCACCATCAGTCCGACCGCGACGGCCACGCTTGCCAGGATCAGCGCCGCCCCGCCGGCCGCCCGGCTGGTGATCCAGAAGAGGTGTTCGCCCGCGATCACGCCGCCTGCACCTCGGGCAGGACAGCGGTGAGGGGCTCGACGATCCGCGCCGCGCCATCCGCCTCGACGATCACGCCGCCGTAGGGGAGCCACGCCGACGCGCCGTCGGGACCGGAGAGGAGCGCGGACTTGGCGAAGGTCTCGGCGAACAGGCCGGTGGGGGCGACGGCGGTGACCTGGACCACGCCGGTGTAGGCGGGACGACCGCGGGCCGGGTCGATGATCTGGTGGACGGGGCGCCCGTCGGCGTCGGTCCAGGCGCGCCGGGTGATGCCGCTGGTGGCGACCGCCCCGTCGGCGATCCGCAGCACGTGCAGAGGCTCGCCTCCGGACGGGTCGTCGACGGCGACCGGGCGCGGCCGCAGCGCGACGCCCCCGATCCGCAGGTCGCCGCAACAGTCGACCGCGTAGGAGTCGAAGCCGGCCAGCGACTCGCCGACGAGGTCGGCGAGGAGCCCCTTGGCGATCCCACCAGGGTCGATTCGCACGCCGGACGGGCGGCCGACCGTGCCGGCCCGCTCGTCGACGACGAGCCCACACCAGTCGGCGCGTGGGCTGCGGGCGCCGGGGCGGGGAGGGGTTCCGGCCGGGTCCGCTCCCGCCGCGTCGAACTCGCGCGAGTCGGCGTAGCCCGCCGCCTCGATCTCGTCGACCAAGGTGGCGTCGACGAGGCCGCCGCTGCGCAGGCCGGCGGTGAGCGCCGCCGCGACGACCTGTCGCAGGAGCGGGGACGCGGGCACCACCGGGCGCGGATCGCGATTCAGGCGCGAGAGCTCGCTCTCGGGGTCGAAGCGGGAGAGGGCGCGGTGGGCGTCGAGCAGCGTCGACCGCGCCTCGTGCACGGCGGCGAGCGCCGACTCGGTGTCGCGGCCGACGACCCGCACCGAGCAGCGGCCGCCGAAGCAATCGAAGCTCCTGGCCACCTCGCGGCTCATGACTGGCTCGTCACCAGCGGTTCTTCGATGAATTCGGGTTCGACTTCTTCGAATTCCGGTTCCGCTTCTTCGAATTCGGGTTCGACTTCTTCGACTTCCGGTTCCGTTTCTTCGACTTCCGGTTCGGCTTCGACTCCTTCGACTTCGCGTTCCCGTGGGACTTCGACCGTCACTTCGCGGGGCTTGCGCACCCGCCCCACGCTCGCGGTCGTCCGCGCGGTCGTCGCCTTCTTCTTGCCACCGAGCACCGGGTCGTTGCCGGTCGCCATCTGGACGAAGACGACCCCCCAGAGGAGGGCGAAGCAGATCAGCGAGAGCGCCACCACGCGTCCTCTCAGGAGCCCGGCGCGGCGCCGCTGCGCGGCGAGCCGCATCCAGGCCTGTCGTTTCAGTTCTCGTTTCCGAATCGGGTCCATGTCTGAGGTTCGCTCCCTTTCGCTAAGCGGGGCTAACGGGATGCTGTGAGTTCTCTTAGAGCCACGCCTTGCCCAGCGACAGGGCGACGAAGCCGAGCGCGACGCCGACGACGATCGCCGCGGCGAGCGCGCTCGCGCGCATCCCGGCGCCCGCCAGGCGCGCCTCGCGCGGACCGCTCCGCCGCCAGTCGGCACTCGCCAGCCGCGGCAGCTCGAGCAGATGGCCGAGCACGTGCAGCGCCATCAGCGCGACCCAGGCGATGAAGCTCAGCTTGTGGGCGAACTTCAGGGTGTCGCTCGGCGGCCCGGTGAAGAGCAGGGCGACGCCGGTGCCGAAGACGGCGAGCGTCGTGAGGACGACGCCGGGGGCGAGGAAGCGCAGGACGATCGGCGGCGGCCCCTTGCGCACGTACGGCTCGTCGTGGGTGTAGTAGCGGGCGAAGCGATAGCCGGTGCTGGCCATCTTCAGCGCCACCGGCGGGATCAGCAGGAGGCCGATGAACATATGCGGGCCGAGCAGCTGCCCGATGAAGGGGATCGTCACTCCCTCGGCGGCGAGCAGGACGAGGAGGGCGACGGCGACGGCCCCGGTGAGCCGGGCGTTGCCGGCGACGCCACCGGTGCGGGCGGACGCGCGACGCTCCGCCCCGGGAACCGTGGCTGCCTGAGAGTCGAACATGTGCCCATCGTCTCGGTGCGGGATGGGTTCTCCCTAAGCGCTCGGTGAGATCTTTCTCACGGTTGTCTCCTCAGGCTCGCAGGCCGGGGAGCTCGAAGCTGATCCGGGCGCCGCCGAGCGGCGACTCCGTGGCGCGGATCGTGCCGCCGTGAGCCGCGACGATCCCGAGGGCGATCGCCAGGCCGAGTCCCGAGCCGCCGGCGGCGCGAGTGCGCGCCGCGTCGCTGCGGTGGAAGCGGTCGAAGACGCGCTCGCGCTCGGCGGGCGGAATGCCGGGGCCGTCGTCGTCGACGTCGATCCGCAAGCGCTCGCCGCTCGCGGTCGAGGAGACGCGGACCGTCCCTTCGATGCCCGCGTGGCGTCGCGCGTTCTCGACCAGGTTGCGCACGACGCGCCCGATCATGTCCGGGTCGGCATCGATCCGCCCGGGCGCGAGATCGCCGACCTCGGCGTCGCCGGGAGCCGAGTCCGCCGCCTCCCGCAGGAAGGCGGCCGCGTCCAGCTCGCGCCGCGCCGGGCCGACGCCCTCGTCGAGCCGCGCCAGCGCCAGGAGCTCCTCGACCAGCCGTTCGACCCGGGCAAGCTCGGCCAGCGTCGCGGCCTCGACCCGCCGGACGTCCGCCGCGTCCGGGTCGGGCTCCCGCGCCAGCACTTCGATCTGGCCGCGGATCGCGGTGAGCGGGCTGCGCAGCTCGTGCGAGGCGTCGGAGACGAATCCGCGCTGGCGGGCGAAGGCGCCCTCGAGCCGGTCGAGCATGTGGTTGAAGGAGTCGCCGAGCGTGCGCAGCTCCGCCGCGGCCGCCGGGTCGACGCCGACCCTCGGGCTGAGGTCGCCGGCGTCGATCTCGGCCGCCGTGCCGGCGAAGCGCCGCAGCGGCGCCGCTGCCCGCGCCGCGACGAGGTACCCGGCCAGGAGCGCCGCGACCAGCGCCACCGCGCCGACCACGATGAAGGTCTTCTCCACGTCCGATTGGGCGTCCTCGATCGGCGACTCGCCGTCGGTCCGCTCGCCCGCCGTGGGGCCGCCTTCGCGCGCCTCGCGTTCCTCCTCCCGGTTGATCACGGTCTGCTCGTGCGACATCTGCGCGCGGACGGTCACGAAGACGACGGCGAACGCGAGCAGGACGATCGCGCCGAACGAGAGCGTCAGCCTGCCGCGGAGGCCGAGTCGCTCCCAGCGGCCCCTCACCGTCGCTCCCGCAGCCGGTAGCCGACCGCGCGCAGGGTCTCGATCGGCGCGGGCGAACCGGGCCGCGCCAACTTGCGCCGCAGGTAGCCGACGTAGACCTGGACGATGTTCGTCCCTGGGTCGTGGTCGTAGCCCCAGACCGCGGAGAGCAGCTCGTCGCGGGTGCAGACCCGGCCCTCGTTGCGCATCAGGTAGGCGAGCAGATCGGCCTCGCGCTTCGGCAGCTCCGTCGCGGTGCCGTCCCGCTGCGCGACCCGGGTGATCAGGTCGAGCCGGATCCCGGCCGCCTCGAGCGCCGTTTCCGACCCCGCCGCGCGTAGGTGCGCCCGAACGCGCGCGAGCAGCTCGTCGAAGGCGAACGGCTTGGTGACGTAGTCGGTCGCGCCACCGTTCAGGCCCTCGACTCGGTCGGCGATCTCGCCCCGCGCGGTCAGCATAATCACCGGCAGGGCCGAACGCACCCGCCGCACCCGCGCCAGCACCTCGATCCCGTCCACCCCCGGCAGCATCCGGTCGAGCACGACCAGGTCGACCTCCGGTTCGACCGCCAGCCGCGCGCCCTCCTCGCCGTCGCCGGCCACCTCCACCTCATATCCCTCGGCGCGCAGGCCGCGCTCCAGGAAGTCGGCGATCCCGACCTCGTCCTCGACAACCAGGATCTTCATCGCGGCGATGGTACGTCGCGGGTCGCGCGAACGGTTTGGACCAGGTTCCCTTCGCGAGCAGCCGCTCGGCAGGGTACGTTCGGCCGATGAAACGGTGGTCGGTCCTGATCGTGCTCGCGGCGGCGCAGTTCTTGATGGTCCTCGACCAGGCCGTGATGAACGTCTCGATCTCCCAGCTGGTAGCCGACTTCGACACCACGGTGACCACGATCCAGGCGGTGATCGCGCTCTACGCGCTGGTGATGGCCGGGCTGATGCTGACCGGCGGCAAGCTCGGCGACCTGTTCGGGCGGCGACGCGCCTTCGCCGTCGGCCTCGGCATCTACGCGGCCGGGTCGGCGTTGACCGCGGCCTCCTGGAGCGTGCCGTCGCTGGCGATCGGCTGGTCGGGCCTGGAGGGGGTCGGCGCCGCGCTGGTGATGCCCGCGATGGTCGCCCTGGTCGCCGGCAACTTCCGCGGGTCGGACCGCGCGGTCGCCTACGGGGTGCTCGGCGGGGTCGCCGGCGCTGGTATCGCGGTCGGGCCGATCGTCGGCGGCTGGGCGACCACGGAGCTGAGCTGGCGGGTCGTCTTCGCCGGCGAGGTGGTCGTCGCGATCGCGATCCTCATCGGCATCCGGCTGATCCAGGAGCCGCCTCGCCCGGCGCGCGTGCCGCGCCTCGACTGGGTCGGCTCAGTGCTCTCCGCCGCCGGCCTCGGGATCCTGGTCCTGGGCGTGCTGCAGGCGAGCAACTGGGGCTGGCTGCAGCCCCGCAACTCGCCGATCGAGCCGTTCGGTTTCTCGCTGACCCCGTTCGTGGTCGCCGCGGGCGCCTTGATCCTGGCCGGCTTCGTCGCCTGGGAGCGGCGGCGCGAGGAGCGCGGGGAGGACCCGCTCGTGCATCTCGGCCTGCTGCGCCGGCCGGCCCTGCGCTCCGGCGTCGCGATGCTCGTCTCCCAGAACCTGATCCTGATGGGTGTCTTCTTCACCGTGCCGCTCTTCCTCCAGATCGTCCATGGGCTCGACGCGCTGGAAACCGGGGTGCGGATGCTGCCCGCCTCGGCCGGCCTCTTCGCCAGTGCCGTGGTCGGCTCGGCGCTGGCCAAACGCTTCTCGGCGCGGGCCCTGGTCCGGGTCGGCCTGGCGATCGCCTTCGTCTCGACGCTCCTGCTCCTCGACACCGTCGACACCACCCTCGACGACGCCGCCTTCCTGATCGCGATGGGCGTCCTCGGGATCGGGATGGGGCTGATCGTGTCCCAGCTCGGCAACGTGGTCCAGTCGGCCGTCGACGACGAGGACCGCAGCGAGGCCGGCGGCCTGCAGAACACCGCTGCCCAGCTCGGCTCAGCGCTCGGCACCGCGCTCCTCGGCGCGATCGTCATCAGTGGCCTGATCTTCGCCTTCACCGACAACGTCGCCTCGAACCCCAAGGTCTCCGCCGACGTCCAGGAACAGGTGGAGATCCGCGTAGCCGCCGGGGCCAGCTTCGTCGAGTCCGCGCAGGTGGAAGCCGCGGCCCGGGAAGCCGGCGTGCCGCAGGCGACCGCCACCGAGCTCGTCTCCGACTACGAAGACGCGCAGATCGTCGCGCTGAAGACCGCGTTCCTCGCCGCCGCCCTCCTGGCGCTGGCCTCTTTCTTCGTCACGCGAGGGCTGCCTGCGCGCGTGGTCTCGGTGACCGACTCTTAACATCGGCTGCCGATATCGGTTCACGATACGGCGATGCGCGAGTTCCTCCGCGGCGCCGTCGACCTCCACATCCTCCACCACGCCGCCGAGGAGGAGATCCACGGGGCGTGGATGTCGAGGGAGCTCGCCGCGCACGGCTATGAGATCAGTCCGGGGACGCTCTACCCGACGCTGCACCGGCTTGAGCACGACGGGCTGCTGACCTCGCGCAAGGTGGTGGAGGGCGGACACGCCCGGCGCGTCTACAGGATCACCGCCGAGGGGCGGAAAGCGTTGAGGCGGATGCGCAAGGCGCTGCGCGAGTTGACCGACGAGGTGCTCGATGACTGAGGCGGGGAAGTCCGGCGCCGGGGCGCCGCTTGCGACCGTCATCCGAGAGTGGACGCGGATCGGGGTCACCGGTTTCGGCGGCCCGCCCGCCCACATCTCCCTGCTGCGCAAGCTGGTCGTCGACCGCGAGGGGTGGATGGACCACCACGAGTTCGAGGACGCCAACGCCGCCTGCTCGCTGCTGCCCGGCCCGTCCTCGACCCAATTGGCGATCTTCTGCGCCTACCGGGTGGCGGGCTGGCCGGGGGCGATCGTCGGCGGCCTCGGCTTCATCGTCCCCGCGGTCGTCCTCATCCTCGCCCTCTCGGTGGTCTTCCTCTCGGGGTCGCCGCCGGACTGGATCCGCGGCGCGGGCGCCGGGGCGGGGGCGGCGGTCGCCGCGGTCGCGGTGCGGGCCGGCCTCGACCTCCTGCGCCCGAGCTTCGACCGTGCCCGCGCCGAAGGCGGCCACCTGGTCCGCTGGGCCGCCTACGGGACGGCGGGCGGCGTCGCCGCGGCAACGATCGGCCCCTGGCTGGTCCTCGTCCTCCTCGGCTGCGGCATCCTCGAGCTGCTGATCCGCCGCGCGACGACGAGGGACGGGATGCCCTCGGTGGCGGCGCTGTTCCTCGCTCCGCTCGCCGTCGTCGCCACCGGCACCGTCGGTGACCTGGTCTGGACCGCGCTCAAGGTCGGGGCGCTCTCCTTCGGCGGCGGGTTCGTGATCGTGCCGCTGATGCAGGGCGACGCGGTCCACGCCTACCACTGGATGACCAACACCGAATTCCTGAACGCGGTCGCCCTGGGACAGGTGACGCCGGGACCGGTGGTGGCGACCGTCGCCGCGGTCGGCTATGGCGCCTACGGGATCGGCGGCGGCCTGCTCGCCGCGCTGGTCGCCTTCCTGCCCTCGTTCTCCTTCATCCTGCTCGGCGGCGGTCGCTTCGAGCGGTTGCGCGGCAACCCGCTCGCCCGCGGCTTCCTCGCCGGTGCCGGTCCGGCGGCGATCGGCGCGATCCTCGGCTCCGCCGTCCCCCTCGCCGGCGCCCTCAGCGAGACCTGGCAGTTCCTCATCCTCGCCGCCGCCGCGATCGCCCTGCTGCTCGCCCGCCGCGGCGTCGTCACCGTGCTGCTCACCGCCGGCGCGATCGGCGCCGCCCTCGCCCTCACCGGCGCCCCGCTGCCGTAGGCCGCCGCGAGCGGCTGGGATGAGTTCGCAGAAACCCGCGGTATGCGCGGAGAAGTGCGAACTCGTCCCGTGGGACCTAAGCGTGGACGGGTTCGCCCACGGTCGCGGCTTCAGCCTCGACCTTAGGTAGAGCTTCAGGGAGCGTGTAGAAGTGCTCGGTCGCGCCGCGCACCGCGCGCTGGCGCACCAGCACGATCAGATCCGCTTTGGCCAGCTCGGTCACGTGGTAGTTCGTGTTGCTGAGCGGGATCTGCAGCTCCTGGCTGAGATCGCTGGGGGAGAGGACCCGGCCGCCGTCGATCCCGAGGATTTCAAGGATCGAGACGCGCAGCGGGTGCGCGGTGGCACGCGCCAGCTGCTCCCAGTCGACAGGGATGGACGCGCCACTCGGACGGCTCCCGTTGCCGCTATTTCCATTGGTGGACACATTCCCGTTCACGCCGACGACCCCGTTCCGTTTCCGTTGCCATTGTCCAAGAGCCCAGGTACCCAGTTTCCGCCTACCATGCGGGCTAGATTACCAAAAATTATTGACTCATGTACCAATTTTCGGGTAGAGTGGCTGTGGGATGCTCTTCTGGAGGAGAGATGCGTCGTTTGGCGACGCCTGGATCACCTTTGCCGTGATCTGCGTCGGGTTCGCCCTTGCGATCGCCGCTGTGCCGGCGCTCGCCGCGGCCGATACCGCCTCGGTCATCGCTCCGAGCAACCCGCATGAACCCACGGTGGAATCCGGCTGGCAGGCCGGCACCTGCAACGCCGAACCTCCCGTGGTCCTGACCGAATGCTCCGTCGCCACCCCGAGCCAGTTCTTCGAAACGGCCGCCGCCCACCCCAACTTCGGCTTCACGCAGTTCATCGTCGCCCACACCGCGGGGCCCCTCGGTCCGCAGCCGACCACCGAACTCGCCTACGTGCGGGTCGAGCTGCCAGTCGGCTTGAGCGTCAACCCCGGCGCCACCGAACGCTGCCCGATCGCGACCTTCCAGGCGAGCGCCTCGGGATGTCCGGCGGGCTCGGCCGTCGGCGAGAGTGCCGTCACCGCGGCGGGGCCGCTCGGGAGGCCGGTCGCGCCGATCCCCGGAGTCACGGAAGTGACCGTCTACAACGTCGTCCCGAATCAGGGGCAGGCCGCACGCTTCGGGCTCGAACTCGCCGGGAACGAAGTCTTCCTCGAAGGCGACATCGACTCGAGCGGCGACTACCACGAGGGATTCACGATCGCGGTCCCGCGCGCGCTGCCGCTCGAACTGGGGCCGCTGAAAGAACTCGTCAAAGGCGTGATCCTGAAAAACCGCCTGGTCTTCAATGGCCGTGCCGGCGATGGCACCTTCCTGACCACGCCGAGCACCTGCCACGGCCAGGCCTTCACCGAATCGGGCACCGAATACTCGACCCTGCTGCGGGCGGCCTCCTATGAAGAGATCGAAGCGGGGGAGAGCTTCCCCGACGGCGCCGGCGCCTACCTCGAATCCCCGATCCCGCCCGGCACCTCGCCGAAAAGCTGCGCCACGATCCCATACGCGCCGGGCCTCGCCGTCGCCCCCGGGACCGACGAAGTGAACGCGCCTGCCGCGGCGCAGGTCAGCGTCGCCGTCCCGCCGCCGCACGGTCCCGAAGGCCAGGACCAGTCGACCACCAAGGAAGCGCAGGTGACCCTGCCACCGGGAATGGGGATCAACCCCTCCGCGGCCGCCGCGCCGAACAACCTGAAGACCTGCGACAACGGCCAGTTCGTCCTCCACTCGACGACGCCGATCGCCTGCCCGCCCGAGTCGAGGATCGGCACCGCCAAGATCACCGCGGCGGCCCTGCCGGAAGGCGACCTCGAAGGCAACGTCTACATCGGCAAGCAGGAATCGAGCGACCCCGCTTCCGGCAATGAGTACCGGATCTTCATCGACGCGGCCTCGGCCCGGTACGGCATCGACGTGCGCCTCGTCGGTCACGTCTTCGCCGACCCGATCACCGGGCAGCTGACGACGAAGATCGTCGAAGTCCCGCAGGTCCCGTTCACCAGCTTCACCCTCAACTTCGTCGGCGGCCAAGGGGCGGTGCTGAGCAGCCCGCCAACCTGCGGCCCGAACAACAGCACCGCTCGAATGACGCCGTGGTCCGGTAACCCCGCCGCGACCCCGGTCGGGAGCTTCTCCCTCCACGCCACCCCGGGCGGAGGGGCCTGCGCAGCGACGCTTGCATCGCGACCCTTCGCCCCATCTTTCGCCGCCGGGCCGAAGAGCACCCAGGCAGCCGCCTTCAGCCCGCTGCGCGTCGCGATCACCCGCGGCAACGGCCAGCAGGAGCTGAAAGCCGCCACCGTCGCCCTGGCGCCCGGGATGATCGCCAAGCTGGCGGGCGTCCCCTATTGCCCGGAGAGCGCGATCGCCGCCGCAGCGCAGACCAGCGGCGCCGCCCAGGCCGCCAACCCGAGCTGCCCGGCGAAGAGCGAAGTCGGCACCGCCACCGTGCAGGCGGGCACCGCTCAGACGCCGCTCTCGATCACCGGCAAGGTCTTCCTCTCAGGCCCTTATCACGGGGCTCCTCTCTCCCTGGCAGTGGTCACCCCCGCCACTGCCGGGCCGTTTGATCTCGGCACGGTCGTGGTGCGGGTGGCCCTGCAGGTCAACCCGGAAACGGCGCAGGTGACCGCGGTCTCCGACCCGATCCCGAACGTCTTCGGCGGCGCCCAGCTGAGCATCCGCTCGGTCGTCCTCGAACTGAGCAAGAAGGAATTCACCCTCAACCCGACGAGCTGCGAGAAGGCCTCGATCGCGGCGACGCTGAATGGCGGCGGGGGGGACCCGGCCAACTCCTCGGCGTGGAGCTCGTTCGCCGGCTCGGTTCCTTTCCAGACCTCGAACTGCCAGGCGCTGAAGTTCCGGCCGAGGCTCGTCACCCGGTTCATCGGCGGCAACAAGCAGACGAAGCGCGCCGGCCACCCGAAGCTGCGGGCGACGCTGACCGCGCGCGCCGGCGACGCCAACATCGCCCGGGCGACGCTGACGATGCCGCGCTCGGAGCTGATCGACCAGAGCCACATCAAGACCATCTGCACGCGGGTCCAGCTTGCTGCGCACGAATGTCCGAAGGCCTCGATCTACGGCAGCGCCAAGGCCAAATCGCCGCTGCTCGAAAAAGAACTGGCGGGCCCGGTCTACCTCGTCTCCTCGGACCACGTCCTGCCCGACCTGCTCGCCGACCTGCGCGGCCAGGTGGAGATCCAGCTGCACGGCGTGATCAAGTCGGTCAAGCACGGGCGCATCCGCTCGACCTTCTCGCCGATCCCCGACGTTCCGGTGTCGAAGTTCACGCTGACGATGCAGGGCGGCAAGAAGGGCCTGATCCAGAACTCGCGCAACCTCTGCACGCACCGGTACTTCTCGAAGCTGAAGTTCTTGGCGCAGAACGGCAAGCACCTGATCAAGAAGCGGCTGCCGCTCGGCGTCGCCGGCTGCCAGGGCGCGAAGAAGTCGAAGCATCACAAGGGGAAGAACGGCCACAAATAAGCGTGGTTGTTTTTCAAAGCCAGATAGTTGGGTAAGGGGTCGCCGCGATGAGGACGAGTGCACGCAACGCTGTAGGGATCGCCGGAACGCTGGCGCTGATCACGCTTCTGGTCGCCGCATTCGGGGCGAGCTCCGCATCGGCGATCGGGATCGCAAAATGGGAAGCGGGAACCTGCTCGGCCCCGGGCTGCACCTACGGCGGCGCGCCCTCCGAATTCTTCGCCCAGGCCGCCGGTCACCCGCCCGCCGGCGTCACTGACTTCACCGTCGACGCCACTGGGGAACAAGACCAGGTCCGGCGGGTGAAAGTCGAACTTCCCCAGGGCTTGAACGTGAACCCTCAGGCCGTGCCGCAGTGCCCGGTCGACACCTTCCGCAACAACGAAGCGGAATGTGCCGCGAGCAAAGTCGGAGAAAGCCAGGTCACGACCGAACTCGAACTGCTCCCCGGCACCGGGATCAAGGTCCCGATCGGGCCGCTCTCCTTCAGCGTCTACAACTTGGTGCCGAACGAGGGTGAACCGGCTCTCTTCGGCTTCCACGTGACCACGCCGCTGGTCGCGTTGGTGAACGAGTACGTCTTCCTCGAAACGTCGATCGAATGGGCGGGGGACTACCACGAGTCGTTCTTCATCAACAACGTCGCGGCGTTCCCGCCGCTCGGTCGCAACCGCCTCGTCTTCGACGGTCAGGCCGGCGGCTTCGGCGCGGGCGGCTCGTTCCTCACCCTGCCCAGCCCCTGCAACGGCCCTTCGACCAGCACGCTCGAACTCGAAAATCAGGCGGGCTCGACCACGCCCAACACGCCGACGACGCCGCCGGTGCCGATCGTCAACTGCGGCGCGGTTCCGTTCGCGCCGAGCGTCACCGCGGCGGCGAGCGGGCCGACCGACTCGTCCTCGATCGTCAGCGTCTCGCTCAACATTCCGCAGCATCTGGGCGCGAAAGAAATCAGCACCTCGACGGTGAGGAACGCCAACGTGACGCTGCCCGCCGGCGCCGGCCTCAACCCGGCGACCGCGCCCGGTCTGAAGTTCTGCCCCGACGGCGCCTTCCCGCTGCACTCGAAAGCGCCGGTGACCTGCTCGCCGGAAACGCAGATCGGCACGGTGGCGATCGAAGCACCGGAGCTGCCGCCGGGCTCGCTGACCGGTCCCGTCTATCTCGCCGAACAGAAGAGCCGCGATCCGCAGTCGGGCCAGGAGTACCGGATCTTCTTCAACGCGGAGTCGGCTCGCTACGGCGTCCAGGTCCGCGAGGAAGGCAAGGTCAAGGCCAACCCGACGACCGGCCAGCTGAGCGCCGAATTCAACGAACTGCCGCAGGTCGGATTCAGCTCGGCGACGCTCACCTTCGGGCCGACCGCGAAACACGCGATCCCGGTGCTGAGCAGTCCGCCGCTGTGTACCCAGACCTCGACTTCGAGCGCGGTTCCGTACTCGACCGGCGCGACGACCGCGACCCCGCCGACCGAACTGAAGCTGACCCAGGCTCCGGGCGGTGGCCCCTGCGCGAAGTCGATGGCGGAACGCCCCTTCTCGCCGGCCGTCACCGCGAAGCCGAACACCTCCAAGGCGGGGAGCTACACGCCCTTCCAACTGAAGGTCACCCGCAACGAAGGCCAGCAGGAGATCAAAGGCTTCAACCTGACCCTGCCGCCGGGGGCGACGGCGAACATCTCGAACGTGCCTTACTGCGAAGCGAAGGAATACAACCGTGCGACGGGACGCTCGGGGGTCGAAGAGCAGAAGAGCTCGAGCTGCAACGGTAAGAGTGAAATCGGCAGCGCGACGATCGAAGCCGGCACCGGGCAGACGCCGCTGAAGATCGAAGGCCGCGTGTTCCTCTCCGGTCCATATATGGGGGCGCCGCTCTCGGCGGTCGTCATCACTCCGGCGGTGGCCGGCCCGTTCGACCTCGGCAACGTGGTCGTCGTCGCGCCGCTGAACCTCAACCCGGAATCGGGACAGATCGAAACGAGCGCCTCGATCCCCGACGTCTTCGGCGGCGCCAAGCTCGACATCCGTTCGATCCTGGTGAACCTGAAGCGCAAGGAATTCACCCTCAACGGGACCAACTGCAACAAGAACGCGACCGTTGGTTCGATCGCCGGTGGGGGCGGGGAACCGGCCAACTCTTCGGCCTGGTCGCAGTTCAAAGTGAACGTCCCGTTCCAGGGCGAAGGGTGTGAAAACCTCGACTTCACCCCGGGCCTCAAGGTGCGCCTATTCGGTCAGACCCGTCGCGCCAAGCACCCGAAACTGAAGGCGACGCTGACCACCAAGGAAGGCCAGGCCAACACGGCGCTCGCCTCGGTGGCGCTGCCGCACGCGATCTTCCTCGACCAGGCGAGCCTCGGCACCGTCTGCACGCGGCCCCAGTTCGCCGCCGGACAGTGCCCCACCAAATCCCGGTACGGATTCGCGCGGGCCTGGACGCCGCTCCTCTCGCACCCGGTCGAAGGCCCCGTCTACCTGCGCTCGTCGAACAACACGCTGCCGGACATGGTCGCCGACCTGCACGGTCAGGTCAGCATCGTCCTCGACGGCCGCATCGACAGCTTCAAGGGCGGCATCCGCACCACCTTCGCCGGCATCCCCGATCTGCCGGTGAGCAAGTTCGTCCTCACCCTGCCGGGCGGCAAGCACGGCCTGCTGCAGGCATCGACGAACCTCTGCGCGAAACCGGTGAAGGGGATCATTCGCCTGGAAGGCCAGAACGGCAAGAAGGTCAGCCGCCACCCGCGCATCCAGACGCCGTGCAAGAACCGCCCCAAGAATAAGCACCACAAGAAGCACGGCGGGAAGAAAAAGGGCGGGAAAAAGACCCAAAAGGGCGGCCATGGCCAAAAGGGCAAGCAGCAGTAGTCCAAGCCGTAGTAGAGGCGCCTACCCACTACTGATTTCCGTTGCAAACTGGCCGACCGGTTGACTTGACCCCTCCGCTCTGAACGCTAGTGTCCATGGCGGGAGAGGGAGAAGTACCCGCCACGCAGGGGCGGCGTTTTCGCTTTATGGGGATTCGCGTTAACGGAGGAGGAATAGATGCTCGGTCGTTCGGTGGCACTCGTGCCCCAATGGAAATGGCTGGTGGCTGCGCTCGCGGTCATCGGGGCACTGGTGATCGCGCCGGCGGCGCAGGCGGCGCCTCCGACGGAAGTTCTTGGTGGCGTCCCGTGCGAACCCGTGAGCGGAGGGATCATCGAATGCAACGGTTCGCCCAGTGGGGTCAAAGCCTTCGGGGCCAAAAGCTTCGATGGAACGAAGATCGACGTGAACATCTTCCTGCCGCCGGAATCCTTCGGCGACGGTCCCTTCCCGCTGATCGGTGACTTCCACGGTTGGGGCGGTGCGAAGCAAGGGCTGCACACCGTGCCCCTCAAAGCCGAAGAACCCGGAAAAGCCACCCCGATCTCCGAACAGACGGATCCGCGGATCCAGAAATGGACCGGAGAGGGGTACGCCGTATTCAGCATGTCCGACCGCGGCTGGGGGCTTTCGTGTGGCCTGTATGACCCGGACAAAAATAAAACGGAATGCGAACAGGGTTGGAATCATCTGATGGACGATCGCTACGAAGTCCGCGACGCCCAATTCCTGATGTCGGAGCTCGCCGACGAAGAACTGGTGCAGCCGACCAAGATCGGTGTCACCGGCGTCTCCTACGGCGGCGGCGTCTCGATCGCCCTCGGCGCGCTCCGCAATCGTCAGATGGAAGAAAACGGCGCGCTGGTCCCGTGGGTCAGCGAAGAAGGTCTGGAAATGGAAATCGCCGCCGCGGTCCCACAGTGGGCCTGGTCGGACATTTCTTCTGCGCTGGCGCCGAACGGACGCAACCTCGACTACGTGACCAACTCGCCGTACCGGGGCCCGACGGGCAAACTGCCGATCGGGGTCATGAAATTCAGCTACACCGAAGGCCTCTACAAAACGGGCGCCGAAGTGGGCAGGTTCTCCCCGAACACCTTCGACAGCATCCCGATCTGGCGGGAACGCCTCCGTGGCGGGGAGCCGTACAGCGCTGGTGGAACCGACGAAATCATCAACGAACTTTCCACCTATCACTCGGCGTTCGGGATCGACCCCTCGGTCCAGCCCGCGCCGATGTTGCTGCAGAACGGCTGGAACGACGACCTCTTCCCGGTCGACGAAGCACTGCGTTACTACCAGCGGACCCGCGCCCAGTACCCCGGCGATCCGATCTCGCTGTTCCTGGCCGACTTCGGTCACAGCCGTAGCCAGAACAAGGCGGCCGATGTTGCGGCGTTCAACCAGCGGCTTGAAGCCTGGTTCGCCCGCTACCTGAAGGGTGAAGGCGCCACGCCGACCTCGAGCGTCGAAGCGTTGACCACGACCTGCCCAAAATCGACGGCCTCCGAAGGTCCCTATACCGCCGCCAATTGGGCCGGTCTGCAGCCGGGCGAAGTCCGCTACCAGTCCAGCGCGTCGCAGGTCATCGGGCACCGCGCCGCGGCCGAAGAACAGAAAACCGCCGAAGAAGGGTTTGTGAATCCGGCGAAATTCAATCCGGTGAGCGCCACCTTCGACCCGATCATCGGTCCGATCATCGGGAAAACGGTGTGCTCGTCCGTACCCGACACGGACCAGCCGCAGTCGGCCAATTACCGCCTCGACGCGGCGCCGGCCGGCGGTTACACCCTGATGGGGTCGCCGACGATCATCGCCAACATCGATACGCCGAGCCCGAACTCGGAGATCGCGGCGCGGCTCGTCGACGTCTCGCCGGAAGGCACCGAGACCCTGATCGCCCGCGGCCTCTACCGGCCGGAAGGCGGGCCTTCGGAAATGCTGTTCCAGTTGCATCCGCAGGCCTACCACTTCGCCGCGGGGCACGTGGCGAAACTGGAACTGCTTTCGTCCGACAACCCCTACGGCCGTTGGTCCAACCTGCAGACGAACATCACCGTCAACAGCCTGGAACTGCGGCTGCCGGTGAACGAGCAGCCGGGCGCGCTCGGCGGTCTCGTCCAGACCCCGGCACCGAAGGTCGTCCCGGCCGGCTACACGTTGGCGGCCGAATTCGAGCAGCAGGCGCCCCCGCCCAATCCGCCCGCACCCGTGACGCCGGCCCCGAAGCCGGTGACCCCCGCCAAGGTCGGCTTCGCCGGCATCGCCGGGAAGCTCACCGCCAACGGCAAGGCGGTCATCGTGCCAGTGCGGTGCAGCAGTGACGGCGCCTGCACGGGCAGTCTCTCCTTCACGACCAAGAAGTCGAAGAAGAAGGCGAGCACGATTATCGCCCGCGGCAGCTACTCGCTCGCGACCAGTACTGCCACGAACGTGAAGCTGCCGCTCACCAACGCCGGTCGCAAGCTCGTCAAGAACGAAATCGCGGCCAAGAAGAAGAGCCTCTCCGGGGTGCTGCAACTGCAGGACGTCGGCCGGGCGAACACCCTGACCCTGAACCGCGCGGCGCAGCTGCCGCGCGGTAAGTGACATGCACGGGACGCGAACCGCGTCGAACGGAGGAGGATTCAAAGTGAGACGTTTGCTGCTTCTCGTGATCGCGGTCGGGGCGCTCGGTGCCCTGTTCGTGGCCTCGACGGCCAACGCGGCCGTCGGCGTCCAGAAATGGGAATCGCTGACCTGTAAATCGAACGAAGATCTGCCGACGGTCGGGCCAAAAGGTGAAGGACTCGGCGAACCGGAAGGCGGCATCGAACAAACTCTGAAACCGGCGCCGGGCCAGTGCAAAGGCGAAAGCCCGGAAACGCTTTACACCCAGGCCGGCGGCCACCCGAGGTTCGGGATCACCGACTTCCGCATCGACACCTACCCGTCGCTGCTCGGGGTCGGCGGCTTCCCGACGACGTTCCTAAAAGACATCGTCGTCAACACGCCCGAAGGCCTGAGCGTGAACCCTGAAGCACTGCCGCAATGCGAGCCCGCCGAACTCGAGGCGAAAGGCGAATGTGAACCGCAGACGCTGGTCGGGATCAACTACCTGACCGTCGCGGCGGAAGGTCCCAAAGAAAACAAATGTGCAGTCGTAACGCCGAAAGGGGTCGAATGCGCCCAGGCCCGCGTAGCGCTCCCTGTCTACAACATGGTGCCATTCCAGGGTGTGCCCTCGATGGTCGCGTTCCCGACCTCGACCGGCGTCACCTACATCGTCGGCTCGCTGAGCCCGGTGGACCAGCACGTCACCTTCACGATCAGCGACATCGAGCCGCCGCCGACCGGTCCGCCGATCATCGAGTCGCGCCTGGTCTTCTTCAGCGCGAAGGAAGGGAACCCGCTCGCCGAAGCAAACCCGCTGAACGACGGGACCTACCTGACGATGCCGAGCAACTGCGCCGGCCCGCAGGTCTCGACCCTGACGCTCGATACGCAGGGCCCGCCACTCGAAGCCGAAGCGAGCAGCATCAACAACCTGCCCTACTCGACGCCGACCGGCGCCACCGGCTGCGAGAACGTGCCGTTCAACCCGGAAATCTCGGTCACGGCGGAAGGCAAACGAGGAGTCGACAGTCCTGAACCGACCACCGTCGACGTCGGGATTCCGTTCGACTCGCAGGCGCCGATCGCGAACTCGTATCTGAAAACCGCGAAGGTGACGCTGCCGGAAGGGATGGGCATCAACCCGTCCGCCAGCAATGGCCTGGCGTCCTGCAGCGAAAGCCAGTTCGGCTACCACACGGCCCAGCCCGTCACCTGCCCGTCGAATTCGCAGATCGGCACGGTCGAGATCCAGACGCCGTCGCTGCCTTCGGGCTCGATCACCGGCGAGGTGTACGTCGGGGAACCGCTGAAAAACGGTCCCGGCGTCTTCGAATCCGGTGAACAGTTCCGGATCCTGATCTACGGTCACTCGACCCGGTACGGCGTCAATGTGCGCCTCAAAGGTCAGGTCTACCCGAACGCGACCACCGGTCAGCTGACCGCGATCGTGGACGAAAATCCGCAGGCGACGTTCAGGAACTTCCGCCTGAACTTCTTCGGTGGGGACAAAGGAATCCTGACCACGCCGCCGACCTGCGGCACGAACACCACCACCACGGAATTCACCCCGTGGTCCGGCAACCCCGACCACAACAAACCGACCTCGAACACGACGCTGGCCACTGTGCCGGGCGGCGGCAGCTGCCCGAAAACCCTCGCCGAACGTAAATTCACGCCGGGCTACTCGGCCGCAAGCGACTCGACCGCGGCGGGCAAATACAGCCCGTTCAAGTTCCACATCGAGCGGGGCGACGGCCAGCAGGAGATCAAAGCGGTCAACGTGACCCTGCCGAAGGGCCTCGTCGGCCGGCTCGCCGGGATCCCCTACTGCGGGGAAGCCGAAATCGCCGCCGCGTCGTCAAGCAGCGGCAAAGCGCAGCAGTCGAACCCGAGTTGCTCCTCGAACAGCGCGGTCGGCTCCGTCGTCACCAAGGCCGGAACGGGCAACGCCCCGCTGAGCCTCGGGGGCACGGCCTACCTGGCCGGTCCATATAAGGGGGCACCGCTGTCGCTGGCGATCATCACGCCGGCGGTCTCCGGTCCGTACGACCTCGGCACCGTGGTCGTCAGGGTCGCCCTCAACATCAACCCGCTGACCGCCCAGATCAACGCGGTCTCGGATCCGATCCCGAACGTGTTCGGCGGCGTCAAGCTGGACATCCGCTCGATCGATCTGAACATGAACCGCTACCAGTTCATGCTCAACCCGACCAACTGCGCCGCGCAGGCGACGGCTGGGTCGATCAACGGCGGCGGCTCGAACCCGTCCAACGCGGCCAACTGGTCGAGCTACGCGGTCTCCTCGCCGTTCCAGGCGACCGGCTGCAAGGGCCTCGGGTTCAAGCCGGAATTCCACGCTCGGATCTCCGGCCCGACCACGCGGGCGAAGAACCCGCAGATCCGGGTCGTCGTGAAGGCCAAGAAGGGGCAGGCGAACATCGCCCGCACCGCGCTGAACCTGCCGCACTCGCTGTTCCTCGACCAGGGCCACATCAAGACGGTCTGCACGAGGGTCCAGTTGGCGGCGAAGCAGTGCCCGCAGAACTCGATCTACGGGCACGCCGAAGCGAGCAGCCCGCTGCTCAAGCAGAAGTTGAAGGGCCCGGTCTACCTGGTGTCCTCGAAGCACAAGCTTCCGGACCTCCTGGCGGACCTCAACGGCCAGATCAACATCCAGCTGGACGGCGTGATCAGCTCCAACCACGGCGGGCTGAAGACGGTGTTCAACAACACCCCGGACGTCCCGCTGAAGACGTTCATCCTCAACATGCGGGGCGGCGAGAAGAGCCTCCTGCAGAACTCGACCAACCTCTGCAAGGGTCAGCAGCTGGCCATCCTCAACATGAAGGGCCAGAACGGGAAGGTCGTCAAGACGAACAAGCTCCGTCTGAATGTCGCCGGCTGTGGAGGCGGCAAGAAGAAGGCGAAGTAGCCCTGGGGAGTGCGGAGGGACACTCGCGGGCGGGACACGGGAGGGTCACGGAACCGTCACCGATCCCGGCCTCGTCACGGAGAGCGTGAGAAGTGCACGTTTCCG
>JBOGYZ010000089.1:0-18751 GCA_050697015.1 Solirubrobacterales bacterium | reverse complement strand
GGCCATATATGGCCGCTAAGCTCGGAAGCACTCGGCGCGGCTGCCCTCGAGGATCGTGCGGGCGATCAGCTCGGGGTCGTCCCACATCGGTACGTGGCCGACGTCGGGCAGGACGAGGAAGCGGGTGCCGGCGGGGCGGCGCTCGGGCTTCGGCGGGCCGACCTGCTTATCCAGCTCCGCCCAGGCAATGGTGACTGGTACTGAAGTCGGGTAGCCCGCCGGGTCGAAGAGGTGCTCCCGCATCGCCTTGTTGGCGCCGTCGTAGCCTTCGGAGTCGATCCAGGCGAGGACAAGTTCGCGCGCGGCGGCGGTCGGCCAGTTGCCGGGGTGGGCGGCAAAGGTGGCGACGGCGCGGTCGCGGATCGGGCCGATCCAGAGCGCGGCGCTGACCAGCGGGCGCAGGCGCTTCGCCCAGATGCGGCCGGAGCCCTTTCGCGGACCTATCGGCGCCCGCCAGAGCCCGGCGGGGGAGAGGCAGGTGACCGAGCGCGCGGCGCCCATCCGTCCCAGCTCCAGCCCGACCCAGGCGCCGAGGCTGTTGCCGGCGACGTGGGGGCGCTCAATGCCGCGGGCGGCGAGTTGCTCGCGGAGCGCGCCGGCGAGGGCCGCGGCGGTCGGCTCGACCTCCGGCGGCAGCGAGGGCGCGGTGCCGAAGCCGGGCAGGTCGAGCGCGATCACCTCCCGGTGCGGTGACAGCAGCGGGACGACCGGGTCCCAGACGTGGGAGGCGGCGCCGAGCCCGTGGATCAACAACAGCGGCTCGCGCGCGTCCGCGCCGTCACCGCTCACCGGAACGACGGTTTCGCGAAGAGGACCTGGACGTCGCCGATGCGGCGCTCACGGAAGCCCGCCTCGGAGCCGCTCAGGTAGAAGTCCCAGAGCCGCCGGAAACGCTCGTCGTAGCCGTGGGTCTTCAGCTTGTCCCAGCTGGCGAAGAAGCGCTCGCGCCACATCGCCAGCGTCGGCGGGTAGTGGGCGGTGATGTCGTCGAGCCAGATCTCGCGCATCTCGGTGACGGTGCCGATGCTGTCGGCGATCCGCTTCAGCGAGGGCAGGCAGCCACCGGGGAAGACGTGGGTGTTGGCGAAGCTCTTCGACGCCTTCTCCATCTCGTAGAGCCGGTCGTCGACGGTGATCGCCTGCAGCAGGAAGAGCCCGTCGTCGGCGAGCAGCCGGTCGCAGGTCTTGAAGTAGGTGTCGAAGTACTGCCACCCGACCGCCTCGATCATCTCGATTGAGACCAGCCGGTCGTAGGTCCCCTCGAGGTCGCGATAGTCCTCGAGCAGGATCGTGACCCGGTCCTCCAGCCCGGCCTCGTGCACCCGCCGTGTCGCCAGCTCGTGCTGGGCGCGGGAGATCGTCGTCGTCGTGACCCGGCAGCCGGTGGTGCGCGCCGCATGCATCGCCATCCCGCCCCAGCCGGTGCCGATCTCCAGCAGGTGGGTGTCGGGACCGAGCTGGAGGCGCTCACAGATCCGGTCGAGCTTCGCCAGCTGTGCCTCTTCGAGGGTCGCGTCCGCACGCGGGAAGTACGCGCACGAGTACATCATCGTCGGATCGAGGAAGGAGGAGAAGAGGTCGTTGCCGAGGTCGTAGTGGGCGCTGATGTTGGCGCGGGCGCCGCCCTTGGTGTTCTCCGGGACGAGGCCGCGCACCCGGTGGAAGGCGGCACGCGAGCGGGCCACGGCGGCACTCACCCCGCGGTGCTGGCGGGACAGGCTGCGGGCGGCGATCTGGATCAGCGCGACGAGGTCGTCGGTCTCCCAGAGCCCGTCGACGTAGCTCTCGCCGAGGCCGATCGAGCCGTTCAGCGGGCCGCGCCAGGCGGCCGGATCTTTGATGCGGACGGTCGCGCGTAGCTCCGACGGCCGGCCGAAGACGCGACTGCGCCCGTCTTCGACGACCTCGATCTCACCGCCCCGCGTCCTGCCCAGCACCGCGCCGACCACGGCGCGGGCCGTCGCGTCCCTCACCTCGCCACCTCGGCCCCCTCTGGGTGGGGGTAGTAGCGGGCGCCCTTCAGCTCCAGGCGCGCCGCCTGCGCGTAAATCTTGACGACGATCTGCAGCGACATCGCCGGATAGCGGGCGAGCAGGCCGAGCAGCAGGGGACGGGAGAGCTCGCGGCGGTGGAGGGAGAGCGTGGCGTCGAAGGTCTTGGGTGCGCGCCCGCTCGCGTCGCGAGCGTCGACTCCGCCCGCTTCGCGCGGCCGCGACTCGATGTGCACCTGCAGCCGCTCGCCCGGGGTGCCGGCGCGGAAGGTGTACGTCTGGTCCATCCCCATCAGGGGCGAGACGTGGTGTTTCTTCTCCATCTCGTCGGCCAACACTTTTCCCTCGCGCTCTCCCCGATCCAGTACGTAGGCGTGTCGCTCGCCCCAGGGTATGTTCTCGACCTCGGCGACGACATCTTCCACCCGCCGACCAGTGGGGTCGAAGCAGTAGTAGAAGCTGACCGGGTTGAAGGTGTGGCCGAGGTAACGGAGGCCGGTGAGGAGGCGGACCGGGCCGGTGGGGTGGGGGGCGCCGGAGGCGGCGACGACGTCGCGGACGCATTCGTCCAGCGGGCGCGCCGGGTCGCCGAGATAGTCGCTGCGGCGGAAGCGGGCGGGGGCGCGGCGGCGGGCGGAGTAGAGGGGGTAGGGATCGAGGAGGTCGGGCAGCTCGGCGAGGTCCAGATAGGCGAGGAAGAAGCGGTAACGGAAGGAGTGCTCGACCGGCTCGAAGCGCCGGTGGCGCACCCAGCCCTCGTAGATCGCCGAGGCGGTCAAGCGGCAAGCGCCTCCTCGTCGGGATGCCGCCTGGGGACCCCGGTGGCGGCGGGCTGCCGCGTCGGCTCCACGCCGCGCGTCGCGCCCACCGCCGCCAGCTCTTCGCACACTCGCAGGCCGCTTACGACGCCATCCTCGTGGAAGCCCCAGCCCCAATAGGCGCCGCAGTAGTGGGGCGGCGGGGACCGCTGATCTCCGGCCGGCGGTGCTGGGCGGCGACCCCCTCGGCGGTGTAGACGGGGTGGTCGTAGGTGAAGCGGCGGATCACCTTGTCGGGGTCGATCGCGTCGTCCCGGTTCAGGGTGAGGAAGTAATGACGGCGTGCTCGCAGCCGTTGCAGGTGGTTCATCCAGTAGGTGACGGTGGTACGGGCGGGCGGCGTCTCGGCGAGGTGAAAGTTCCAGCTCGACCAGGCGGCGCGACGGCGCGGCATCAGCGAGGCGTCGGTGTGGAGGGCGGCGTCGTTCCCCTGGTAAGGGATCGCGGCGAGCACCTCGCGCTCGGCGTCGCTCGGGTCGCCCAGCATCCTGAGCGCCTGGTCGGAGTGGGCGGCGATGACGACGCGGTCGAAGCTCTCGGTCTCGCAGCCGTCGGCCTCGATGCGGACCTCGTCGGGGAGGCGATCGATCCGGCGGACGGGGGCGGCGGTGCGGACGCGGTCGCGCCAGGGCGCCGTGATCGCGTCCACATATGAGTGCGAGCCGCCGAGCACGGTCCGCCAGGTCGGCCGGTCGCGCAGGCTGTACATCCCGTGGTTGTGGAAGAACTCGGCCATGAAGCTGGCGGGGAAGCTCCACATCTGATCGGGATCGGCGGACCAGACGGCGGAGGCCTGGGGGACGATCAGCCGGTCGATGAAGTGGCGGGAGAAGCCTTCGCGCTCGAGCCAGGCGCCGAGCGAGGGCGCGGTGCCGTTCATCCCGATCAGCCCCGGCGCCAGCCGGTTGAAGCGCCGCCAGTCGCGCAGCATGCGAAGGAAGGTGGGAGAGAGAAGGTGTGCCGGGCGGGCGAAAAGGCCCCACGGCGTCCCGGAGAACTCGAAGCCCCGCCCGTCGCTCACCGAGAAGCTCATGTGGGACGGCTTCGAGGCGACGCCGAGTTCGCCCAGGAGCGCTTCGAAGTTCGGGTAGTTGCGGTCGTTGAAGACGATGAAGCCGGTGTCGACTGATTGCTCGCCGGCCGGGTCGTCGACCGTGACCGTGTGCGTGTGCCCGCCGATCCGCGCCGCCGCCTCGTAGACGGTGACCTCGTGATGGCGGTGCAGGTGATGGGCTGCCACCAGCCCCGAGATGCCCGTTCCGACGATCGCGATCTTCATTGGACAGGACTACGAACGCAAACCTTGATCGGATCCATCGGTATATCTTTATCCGATGTACAGACCTCCGAACGCCCCGCCCGGTGGCGTTCGCACTTCTCCGCGGTATGCGCGGATAACTGCGAACTCGACTCGGGGGGCGCTCAGCCGTAAGGCCGGTAGAGCATCTTGTCGCTGAGCAGCGCGCTTACGGTCTCGAAGCCGTAGCCCCTTGCGCGCAAGGTGTCGATGATTTCGGGCAGCGCCGCGAGCGTCTCGTCACGCGGGCCGCCGCCGTCGTGCATGAGGATGATCGCTCCGGGTTTCGCGTGGTCGACGATGTTGGAATAGATCTCTGCGGTTCCCGGCAGCGACCAGTCGCGCGGGTCGACGTCCCAGGTGATCGTCTTCAGCCCGAGCGAGCCGGCCGTTTCGATCACCGTCGAGTTCTCGGCACCGCCGGGCGGCCGGAAGAGGCACGGCTGGAATCCGGTGTAGGCCTTGATCCGTTCCGCGGCGCCAGCCATCTGCGCATAGCCCGGGTATTCGACGTGGTTCATCGTGTGGTCGCCGATCTCGTCCCCTTCGGCGAGGATCCGGCGCATCGTCGCTTCCCGGCCCGGCATCTCCTGGCCGATCTCGAAGAAGGTCGCGGGCACGTCCTTTTCGCGCAGCACGTCGAGATAGCGGTCGGTGTATTCGCTCGGCCCGTCGTCGAAGGTGAGGGCGACGACCTTCCGTTCGGTCGCCGCCGCGCTGACCAGTTCCGCGTCGCCGCCGGTGCAGCCGACCGCGCGGACCGGGCGGAGGCGGAAGGCGCTCGCGCCGGTGGGCGGCCACGCGGTCGTGCAGTGACGGCGGACCTTGCAGCCGCTTCCCGCCAGCACGCGCCACTGGTAATGACCAGGCCGCAGCCCGCTCGGGTGCGTCGGCCCGGCGACGATCGAGAGCACGAGCTTGTCGGGCTCCGGCCGCTTCAGCGTCGCCGCGAGGCTCGCCCGGGCGACGGGCTTTTCGCCGGAGTCGACGGTGACGAGACCGACACCCTTGTGTGCCTTCGGCCCGCCGATGCAGAACCGCGTTTCGCCGGGTGCCACTCCGCCCGGGCCCGCGCCTTCGGCCGCTGAGGCGCCCGCCCCCTTCCGCTCCGCGAAGCCGAAGCACAGGTACGCGGCCGAGGCGCGCCGGGTGTCGGGCCGCGGCTGGAGCTTTCCCAGCGCCACCGGCTTCGCGGTCCGCACGGTCAGGACCAGGTCCTGCCCCATCTGCTTGACGGTCGCGTCAGCGATCTTCGGCCGGCGCGCCGCGCGGGCGCCCGGCGCGATCGCGAGCAGCGCCGTCGCGAGGAGCAGCAGCGCCACGAGGGCGGGCGGGATCTTGCGGGTGAATGGAAGGTCGGGCACGAAGGTTCGCGGGTAGGAAGGTGATCCTAGGCAGCTTTGACTGTGTTCCGTGGACCAGTGAGGCATCTCGTCACCCCCGCCAGTCGACCGCGTAGCGGCCGGGCCGCTTCCTGGGCGATGATCTTGCTCGCCTTCATCCTCTTCACGCTCCCCACCGCCGCCCGCGCCGAAACCGGGGGCGCCGGCACCTTCGAAAACCCCGGGGTCGGCCGACATTCGCCGTTCGTCCGCGAGGGCATGTGGATCTGGTACGTCGACCAGTCCCAGGGCGGCTCGGTGTCGGCGATCCTCCGCACCGCCCACCGTCACGACATCGGCACCGTGTACATCAAGGCCGGCGACGGCGCCACCCGCTGGGACCAGTTCAACGCCCCGCTCGTCGCCGCGCTCCACCACGGCGGGCTCAAGGTCTGCGCCTGGCAGTTCGTCTACGGCGACGCGCCCGAGGCCGAGGCGCGGGTCGGCGCCGCCGCCGTCCGCGCCGGGGCCGACTGCCTGGTGATCGACGCCGAGGCCGAGTACGAAGGCAAATACGCCGCCGCCGACCTCTACGTCCGCAGCCTCCGTGCCCGGATCGGCGCCGGTTTCCCGCTCTCCCTCGCGGGCTTCCCTTATGTCGACTACCACCCGGCCTTCCCCTACTCGGTGTTCCTCGGGCCCGGGGGCGCGACCGTCAACCAGCCGCAGATGTACTGGAAGGACATCGGCACCTCCGTCCACGAGGTCTTCGCCCACACCTACCTCTACAACCGCCTCTGGGGGAGGCCGGTCTTCCCGATCGGCCAGACCTACGGCGCGCCCGGCCTGCGGCCGCTGCGGCTATTCCGCCGCTACTCGGCGAGCTACGGGACCGTGCCGAGCTGGTGGGACTGGCAGGAGACGAACACCCGCCAGTGGGGTGCGCTCGGCGCCCGCGTCGGGCGGCGGAAGATCCCCGGGCTCACCCCCGAATCCGAGTACCCGCTGCTCCGGATCGGCGCCAAAGGCGACCTTGTCGTCTGGGCGCAGGAGCGGCTGATCACGGCCGGCCAGGACGTCGAAGTCGATGGCATCTTCGAAGGGAAGACGCGCCGCGCCGTGCGCGCCTTCCAGGAAGAACACGGGCTGGAAGGCGACGGCCAGCTCGGCAGCGACACCTGGGCGCAGCTCGTGAACTACACGCCGCTCCGGGTCGAATGGGCCGCGACGACCCCGATCGTGAGCGGGCTGGTCGGACGCGCCGCCGCCCACCGCCCCCGCTCGGCCACGCTTCCGGCCATCCGCGACGAGCTCAGTCCGCCCAGCTGTTCCTTATGCCGGAATACCGGCGTTAAGGAACAGCGCTAGCGGGCGATCTTCGTCGTCAGGCGGCCGAGGGTCGGTGAGCTGACCACCAGCTCGTCGCCGTCGCCGAGCCAGACGCGCGGTTCGCGGGCGCCGCCGACGCCGTCGGGGGTGCCGGTGGCGACGATGTCCCCGGGCTCGAGCGTCATCAGCCCGGAGAGGTAGGAGACCAGGCGCGGCACGCCGAAGATGAAGTCGGCGGTCGTGTCTCCCTGCATCTTCTCCCCGTTCAGGGTCAGCTCGATCTCGATCTGGTCGTGCCCGCCCGCTTCGTCCGGGGTGACGAGCGCCGGGCCGCAGGGCGCCGAGCCGTCGAAGACCTTGCCAGCCATCCACTGCGGCGTGGCGAACTGCAGGTCACGGGCGGAGAGGTCGTTGAAGAGCGTGTAGCCGGCGACGAAGTCGAGCGCGTCGGCTTCGGCGACGTTGGAGGCGCGGCGGCCGATGACGAAGGCGACCTCTGCCTCGTAGTCGACTTTCTTCGACGCCTCGGGGAGGGTGACGGTCGCCCCGTCGGCGACGAGCGCGTTGCGCCACTTGCCGAACATGATCGGCGTCGTCGGCAGGTCCTGTCGGCCCTCTTCCGCGTGCTTGGCGTAGTTGAGGCCGATGCAGATGATCTTCTCCGGGTCCGGGATCGGCGGCAGCAGCCGCACGGCCGAGAGGGGGTGGGACGGCGCGCCGGTGTCACCGATCCGCGCGTGGAGGTCATCGATCCGCCCGTGCTCGATCAGCTCGCGGAGGCTGCCCCGGTGCGGCTCGCCGAGCGCCGCCCAGGCGTCGACGACCCGCCCGTCGACCAACATCCCGGCCCGCCCACCGTCCCCCGCGTCGTAGGTGACAAGTCGCATGAGGCCGGAGCCTAGCCGCCCGTCCCCGCCTCGTGCTTCCGAGCTTAGCCGCCATATATGGCCTAAAAGCTCGGAAGCACGGGCGGTCACGCGCGTCGGGTCAGCCGCGGGCGGGGACCGGTTCGGCCTCGAGCGGGGCGTCGGTCCCGGCACCGACCTCGCCGCGGTCGATCTCCCGCTCGCGCACAAGCCAGAGCGCGAACGCGGTGCCGATCAGGCAGAGGATCCCGCCGATCATCAGGATCTCGTTCAGCCCGTGGAGGAACCCTTGTTCGGCCGCGTTCCGGACGCTGTCGCGGGCGTTCGCCGGGATGCCGCGGAGCGCTTCCGGCAGCGCCCCCGAGGAGGTCGCTTCGACCAGCCCCCGGGCCTGGTCGTGGTCGACCGAGCCGCCGGTCAGCGACTCCACCTTCGAGGCGCCGACGCCGAGGAAGACCGCCCCGTAGGCCGCCGTGCCGACCGCGACGCCGACCTGGCGGAAGGTGTCGTTGATCCCGGCCGCCATGCCGCTTTTCTCTTTCGGGACGACGCTCAGCGCGACGTCGGCGATCACCGGGTTCAAGAGGCCGATCCCGATCCCGCTGACGATGAAGCCGAGCAGCAGCGCCGTCCACTCGGAGCTCATCGAGAGCCCGCCCATCAGCAGCAGGCCGACGCCGGTCAGCCCCAGGCCCCCCGCCATCAGGTAGCGCGCCTGCACCTTCGCCAGTGCCATCCCCGAGATCGGCGCGAGGACGAACGCGCCCACCGTGATCGGCAGATAGCGCAGGCCCGCTTCGATCGCCGAGTCGCCGAGGAAGTTCTGCAGGTAGAGGGTCAGGTAGAGGAACAGCGAGAACATCGAGGCCGAGACCGCGAAGGCGGCGAGCTGGACCCCGGTGAAGGCGCCACGGCGGAAGAGGCCGAGGGGGAGCATCGGCTCGGCGACGCGGCGCTCGATCGCGATGAAGGCGGCCATCAGCACCGCCGCGCCGGCGAGCAGCGAGACGATCGGCGTGCTGCCCCAGCCCTCGTCGTTGCCGCGCACCAGGGCCAGCACCAGCATCAGCAGCCCGGCGGAGAAGGTGACGACGCCGCCCCAGTCGATGCGGGTCACGTTCGGGTCACGAGACTCGCGCAGCTTCCAGTAGGTGACCGCGATCGTCGCGATCCCGACCGGCACGTTGACGAGGAAGACCGACTGCCAGCCGACGCCGTCGGTGAGCAGGCCGCCGACCAGTGGGCCGACCGCGACGGAGACGCCGATCGAGGCGCCGTAGATGCCCATCGCCATGCCCCGCTCGGGGCCGCCGGGGAACTCCTGGGCGACCAGCGCGAGGCTGACCGCGAACATGATCGCGCCGCCGATTCCCTGCAGGCCGCGGGCGAGGTTGAGGAACGTGGGGTCGGGCGCGAGCGCGCAGAGCAGCGAGGCGGCGGAGAAGATCACCAGCCCGCCGACGAAGATGCGCCGCCTGCCGAAGCGGTCGGCGAGCGAGCCCGCCGTCAGCACCAGCGCGGCGAGCGAGAGCGCGTAGGCGTCGATCACCCACTGCAGGTCGGAGAAGCTGCCGCCGAGGTCCTGCTGGATCTTCGGCAGCGCGGTGTTCACGACAGTGATGTCGAGAAGAAGCATGAAGGTGGCGACGCAGACCGCGCCGAGCGTCCACCACTTCCTGTTGGGCTGGCTCCCGGCCATTCCGGGACCTCCTTCGCGTCGGTTATAGTTCGTAAGGAAGCCTTGTAAGGCCTCCTGACTAAATGGTGCGGCGACCTTATCAGGTCACCTGACTATTTGCCGGGCGACCCGGGAAAGGCCGCCTCATACACACGACGCAGCAGAAATCGGAAATGTGACAGCCATGGAAGAGAAGATGGAACGCAAGATCCCGGCGAAGCAGGAGCTCGTCCTCGCCGAGGGCGACACCTCCCGCATCCCCCTGCCCGCCCTGATGGACGTCACCGTCGAAGCGATGTACGTCGACTTCCGCCGGCGCCTCGAGGAGTCCGGGATCAACGATGTCCGCCCGACCCACGGCTGCGTCTTCCGCTTTCTCCACGGCGACGGCATGCGCCTCACCGAGCTGGCGTCCTTCGCGGGCCTCACCAAGCAGTCGGTGGGGGAGATCGTCGACGACCTCGCCACGCTCGGCTACCTCGAACGCTATCCCGACCCCACCGACAAACGGGCCAAGCTCATCCGCCTCACCGAGCAGGGCCTGGGAGCCCAGCGCATCGGCTTCTCCCTCTTCGCCGAGCTCGAAGAAGACTGGGCCGAGGCCTTCGGTGCCGACCGCATCGCCGCCCTGCGCTCCCTCCTCGAAGAGGTCGCCCTCGCCAAAGCGCCCGCCGCCGTCCCTCAGCTCTCTCGCCCCGCCGGCACCCCCGAACCCGCTCCCATCGCCTGATCCGCTAGCTTTTCCCAATCGGGCCCCCGCCGGCCCGTCCGAGTCATCTCGGGGGCGTAGCTCAGCTGGTTAGAGCGCCGGCCTGTCACGCCGGAGGTCGCGGGTTCGAGTCCCGTCGCTCCCGCTCCTCGAAGTCCCTGCAAATTGGCATGTCGGTTCCGGGATGAGCGTTTTAACCCGTCCGGATTTCGGCTCTACTTTCTGGCACGAGTGCCTGAACGGCCGTTCTTGGCGCGGTGATCGGCGAAAACTTCGCCAGCTGGGGCCCGCCTTGGAACCCTGCACGGCTGAGCACTCTCACTTTGCGAGGTCTTCACGCCCGGTCGCCTCGGTCGCGAGTTCGGGCCGGAGGCCGGCCCGACCGCCCTTGCTTGGAGTAGTCCACGCGCGGGAGGAAGATGGATACATCGCCGTTCCCAACGACAATCCGATCCGCGACACCTCCCAAGACTCGCTGCACCGCTCCGCGCTTGCCGCCAATTTTTCTCGGCAGGTCATGGCCATGGACGCCTCTGAGGGCCTGGTCGTCGGAGTGCTCGGACCTTGGGGTTCTGGCAAGACGTCCTTCCTGAACCTTGCGCGGCAGGACTTCGAGTCCGCCGAGGCGAGGGTTCTCGACTTCAACCCGTGGATGTTCAGCGGCACCGAGCAGCTTGTCGAGACCTTCTTCACCGAGCTCTCGGCTCAACTCCGTCTAAAGGCGGAGCTGACCGATATCGCCGAACGCATGGCGGACTACGGCGAGGCCTTCGGTGGCTTGGGCTGGCTTCCGATCGCCGGCTCCTGGATCGAGCGAGGTCGCGGTGGAGCGAAGCTCCTGAAGAAAGTCATGGAACGTCGCCGGGAAGGCTCGATGGGTCGCCGGGAAAAGGTCACCGCGGCGCTCTCGGATCTCGAGAGCCCGATCGTGGTCGTTCTCGACGACATCGATCGCCTGACGACGCACGAGATCCGCGACATCTTCAAGCTCGTACGCCTCACCGCGAGCTTTCCGAACATCATCTACGTGGTCGCGTTCGATCGGGCGCGTGTCGAGAAGGCGCTGGAGGACCAGGGGGTTCCCGGTCGCGACTACCTGGAGAAGATCCTTCAGGTTGCCGTCGATCTCCCGACCGTCTCTGCCGAGGTCCTCGACCAGCAGGTTTTCGATGCCCTGAACCAGGCCTTGGCCGCCGTCGAGCCGCCCGTCGACGTCGACCAGCAGGCCTGGCCGGACATCTGGGTCGAGGTCGTACGTCCGCTGATCCGCAACATGCGTGACGTTCGTCGATTGGCGGCTGCGGTCCAGGGGACGCTCGGGACGTTGGGAACCCAGGTCGCGACGGCGGACCTGATCGCCCTCGAGGCGATCCGGGTCTTCTTACCCGACGTCTTCGGACGCATCCGGATATCGGTGGGCGGACTGACGACCCCCTCCTCGGGCGTCTGGGGCGCCGGGAGCGAGTCACCTGAGTCCAAGGAAGAAATCGAGGGTCTCCTCGGCGCGGCCAAGGGCGACCGTGAGCTCAGGGTCGTTAAAAGCATGATCCGCCGACTATTCCCCTTCGCGGGGCGGCACATCGGCGAGACCAACTACGGGCCCGATTTCCAGTCGACCTTCCTCCGGCATCGGCGGGTCGCCAACGAGTCGATCCTCCGGGTATATCTGGAGCATGTAGTCGGCGAGACGCTGAGGAACTTCTATGACGCAGAACGTGCATGGGAGGTCCTGGATGATCGGCACGGCTTGGATGCCCTGCTGCGCGAACTGGCGGCAGACCGACAGGAAGATGTGATCCGTGCTCTCCAGACCTGGCAGGACGATTTCCGCGCCGAGCAGGTCGTGCCCGCCACGATCGTCTTGGAGAACCTCCTCTTCGATCTTCCCGAGAAGCCTCGTGGCTTCTTCGGTGACGAGCCGAGATTCGTCGTCGGCCGGGTCGTCTATCGGCTTCTCAAATCCCTGCCGGAAGAGGTGGCCGTCGAGCGGGCGGTGATCGAGATCCTTCCGGAGCTGACCAGCCTGTCGGCGAGACTCGAACTGCTGACGAAAATCGGCTACCGGGAAAACGCGGGGCACAAGCTCGTGACCGAGCAGGCCGCGACACGGCTAAACAGGGAATGGCGAGACGAATTGAGGGTCGCGTCTGCCGACGGGTTGTCTCGGGAGCCCGAACTGCTGACCGTCTTCTTCGAGGCCAACCGGGATCTCAAGGAAGACGAGCGGCCGGTGCCGGTCCCGAACGGTTCGTCGGTCACCCTTGCGCTGTTGCGCAGTTCGAAGACCGAATCGGCGAGCCAATATCTGGGGACCCGCTCCGTGAACCGTGAAACGCGGCTCTATTGGGACACCCTGGTCGGGGTCGTCGGCGACGAACAGCTGCTGAAGGACCGCCTTGACGCGCTGGGGCCCAGCCTCTCGGATGATGATGCTGATCTACTCGCCTTGGCCGATAGATATCTGAACGGCTGGCGGCCTGAATGAGCGCCAGACGATGGCGACCTACTTCACTCTTGAGCGGAGTGGAAAGCCGCTCGCGACCAGATGTGAACTTTTCTTGGGAGGTCCCACTCTGAAAGGGCAAGGCGTCCCGGAATCAGGGGTCCCCGCAAGCCCGGAATCAGGCCATCTGATGGCACCGAATCGAGCCACTAGGCGAAGGCGGACGGGACGGCCGCAAGCACAGCGTCACGGAAGGTTTGCGTCCGGACCAAATCTCGATTCAGATCCTCGCCCTCGGCTGCGTCGAGGACGGCTTTCGCTGCCGCAGCGAAACCTTCCAAACATGCCGTGTCGTCCATGAGGAAGTCGCTGAGGGTATTGCACTGTCGTTGCATCTCTCTCGAATTGAAGGGAGATAGATCGGTGCCGATCACACCGTGCCGCAGTGCCATAGGAAGGTGATATCGAGCAGGCTTCAGACCTGCATCAAGAGCGCGGCTTCGAAAGAAGTACTCGAGCTTGTACTGCGTGTAGGCGCTGACGTAGTACATCTCAAGCCGGTGGTCCGCGGCGAAGATCCGCTCGCCGATCTCCTTAAGAAGGGTCGAGAAGTATCGGCCCGCCCGATGGGGCTCGTCCAAGAACATCGAGGCGAAAGAGCGGATCTGCGCCCCTCGGGTGACGATTCGGACCTTCTCAATGCCCGGCACGCCATCGTACTGCTTTGAGCGACGCTCGTAATAGAGCATCTGATCGTTCGGGAACGCCGCATAGAAGGCCTCCAGCTTCTTCTGGAACTCCGAGAGCGCCTGCAGATCCTCGGCCCCGATCGGAGTCTGCGAGTTGGTCGCCCTGATCACCGCATTGGTGAGATCGTCGTCGATCGTCACTATCACCTTTACCGGGACGTGGACGTCCTCCGTGAGGTTGTCCCGCTCGCGATACAGGACGTGGCTGGTCTGACAGCCATTCACGACCTGGTAGTCCTCCATCACGAACTTGTTGCCGGTGGTGGTGAGACGGCGTGCGACGATGGTCACCCCGTTGTTCAGGAGCGCAAAAATCTGTTTCGAATCGGACTCGAGGGTCTCTTTGATCTGCTGGTTGACGACATTGAAGTCCTGAAAGTCGCGAACGTTGTCGTAAAATAGAGATCGTCTGAGTTGGTCGCTGTCGTCAACGACAAGACGAAGATACTCAGGGGCGGGGAGGACCCCAAGATAAGCCTCCGTGACGTGTTCCATCTCGGGGAGGACCGTTCGCGAGGGAAACTGGAACTCCGTCGACACCCGCTGTTGGGTGTCCCGGTAGATTGCCTGGAGCCGGTCCGCGTCGATCGGATTGAGCTCCACTCCTCCACCGTCGAACAGACCAAGGTCATTCAACGCTGCCACCTCGACGGCGATCCGCCCTTCCAGGTGCTCGTCGCCGGTCCAGTTACCCGGGCAGACGTAATAGAGGCGGCAATATGGATTCCCTTTACGGAATCGCGCGCTGTTGTCGTAAATCGCCTTCTGTAGCTGCTCGGCGGCGCTGATCGAGTCATTCCGTGGAAAGGCTGGACTCTCGGAAAAGAAGTCTCGGACGCCGGTGCAGAAGTTGCCGATTTCGCTGGCCTCGAAGCTCGTCGACGTCTTGGCCTGCACGAAGATGAATGCGGCCTCGAGGTATCCGCTCGACTCTAAGAGATCTTCCAGCTCCTCGACAGAGGTGATCAGGCTGCCGTTGACGATGATGGCGAGGCCGTCGATGCCGAGGTCGCCACCACCGGAGACGACGAAGTCCTCGACATTGAAAGTTTCCGGGTGCTCGCGCGACAAGATGGAGTAGGTCGCGAAGCGCTCGAAGGCGCTGGGTTGGTCCAGCTTGGTGAATCCTTCGCCCGAAACGAAGGTCTCCAAGAGAGATTTAGTAATCCGATCGAGTGCCACATGATCAGCTTATGTGTGGCAGCGGCGCCACCACGTCCCGGTGGTGCCAAGCGGCCGCCCCACCTGTCTAGATCGGGTCGCGGTGCGGTGCGTGCGGGCCTTGTTTCGGGCAGGCTTCAGGTCCCCCACCGTCTAGAAGAGGCCAGCAGCCGCGAGGGACTTGTCTCCACAAGGGGCTTTGACGGAACACGAGTTATCGCGACCCGGCCGGGTTGACGTAATTACCTGTTATCGAGCATCTCCCGGCGATGGGCAGGGGTCAGGCGGGCCAGTCTCGGGAGGCTCTCGAGCTCCGGACAAGGCGAATCGAATGAGTTTCTGGACGACGCTCCGAGGGCTTCCTTTCGTCGTCTCGATGACTCGCCTAGCCGCGCAACGGCAGCTCGAACGTCGTGTCCCCAGTGCTGATGCGTAGGACGCGGGCAGTGGCGGGTGGTGCCGGGGCGAAGCCAAGGCTCGCGTGGGACACCTTGACGCCGCCGCTTCCGCCCCCGCCGCTTTCGAAGTATTCGGTGCCGACATCATCGGTGACCGTGATCGCGGGCTCCTCGCCGCGGAGCACGGCGAAGAACTGGCGGCCCTCCATCTCCGGGTCGAAGGTCGGCGCGTCCTTGTCGTAGGTGGACTCGACGTAGAAGCCGTCGTCATACAGGAGGACCGCGAGGATCGGCCGGGACGAGCCGGGCCGGCTCGGCGGGGTGATGGCGCGGACGAATCGGGTGGCGGTGAACTGCCTGCTGCGCTCCATGCGGACCTGCCACTCGGCACTGAGACGCTCGCGCTCTGCCTGCTCCTCCTCGCTTAACTCCTCCGGCTCCTCGGCGGCGACGGATCCGTAGCCGGTGACGGTCATGCCGCCGTAGAGCGTCCCGTCGAGCATCAGGCTCCAGGCCGTGGAGCTGCTGCTGTCGAACGGTGCGGAGAGCGAGATGCGGTCGGGGCGGATAAGGCTCGCTTCGACCACCACGCGCCCCGGCTGGGGTGAGGCCGTACCGCCGGTGATCTCGTCGGCGATCGCGACCGCCCGCTCGGCCAGCGACTCATCGCCGCCGAAGTCCCCGCGCAGCCGCGCCTCGCCGAGCAGCCGGAGGGCGACGCGAAGGAGCAGGATGCTCACCGCTTCCTGCTCACGCATCTCCTCGTCCTCGTCGAATCCGGGCTGCGTCACGGTGCCTCCAGATCGATCGTGACGGTCACGGACTCGAAGCTGACGCGGATCGTTTCGGCACTCGACGGGACCGCCGGCGCGTAGCTCAACCGTCCCCGCATCGGCGAGCTGTTCATGTCGACGGCATCGATGTCGACGACCTTGTACTCGGTGCCGAGTCCGTCGTCGATCTCGATCGCCGGGAACATCGCTTCCGTCCCCGGTTCCGCGAACGGATCCTCGGGATCTTCTGGTCGCATCACGTCCTGCGGCGGCCGCGGCACCAGGTAGTTGAGCATCAATCCGGTCTCGTAGAGAGCGAGGTAGGCGACGACGGGACCGTACGGGTGCTGGCTGGGCGGGGCGGCGATGGTGCGGATCAGGTTGCCGGTGCGGAAGCGGGCCTGACGCTCCTCGATCCGCTCCTCGACGGCGGGCTGTTCTTCTTCTTGCTCGCGACGGCGGCGTTCGAAGGCCTCGCGGTCGGCGCGCGCCTGGTCGTTCAGCTCGGAGTCGGGGACGCCGAAGCCGTCCGTCTGCTCGAACTCGCCGACCCGGCCGTCGGGCTGGACGACAATCGCGAGGAAGCCGAGTTCCCACGGGACCTGCCGACGGACACGAAGGGCGCCTTCACCGGCGGGCACGAGCCAGATCGTGTGCTCGTCGTCGTAACGAGGGATCTCGTCGGCGGCTTGGAAGGCGAAACGCTGTGGTTCCGAGCGCCGCCCCGGGGGCAGACGCTCGATCAGCTTCTCGATGCCCGATCGGTCCTTCGGGAACTCGGCGGCCGTTCCGAGCGCCCCGAGCGGCCGGAGCGCCATCTCGAGCAGTTCACGACGATCGACCGAGTCGGCCACAGCTTCTATTCTGCCGCTTCGGGTTCCGGTGCTCGTATGACATCGCTCTGAGCCACACGATGTGGCCCAAGACGTGGACTACGCTGACGCCGTCGGGCATAACCTGTCGCGATGGCAGAACCGCGCAAGTTGGTCTTCTGGTGGGACCGGGACGTGGGGGCTTGGGAGTACCTGTTCGCCCGGAGGTTGGACGACGAGGTCCGCTTGTGTGGGGAAGCGCAGGACCTGCGAGGCGGGGAGGAGGGAGACCGCGTCCTGATCGTGCGTACCACGCTGCCGAAAGAGGCCCAGGAGTGGATCCTCGCGGGCGGCGAGTGGCAGGTGTTCTGAACGGGTGGAGCCTGGTCAGACGCGGTGGTAACGGGCGTCGGCGACCGAGTAGAGGCCAAATCCGGCCAGGCCGACGGCGACCACCCAGAGCACTGGTGGGCCGTAGGAGGAGTTGGCGAGTTCGTGCAGGGCTCCATCGAGGCCGACCGCCTTCTTCGGGTCGTAGTCGACAGCTGCCTTGATCAGCCCGTAGCCGACGAGGACGAAGACGACCGACCGGGCGACGTAGCCGAAGACGCCGAGAGTGGTGTAGCCCTTGCGGACCTCGGGGCTCATCTTCCGGGTGTTCGCTTCCTCGAGGAACTTTCGCGCGAAGCCTTTGTATGCCTGGTAGATGCCGACGCCGATCACCACCGCGCCCGCGATCGCGACCAGCACCGTCCCGCCCGGCCAGCCCAGCACGCCGCCGGTCGTTTCCTTGGGCGATCCCGACTGGGAGCCCGACCCGACGAGGATCCCGATCGCGGTCGCGCAGATGACGCCATAGGCGACGGCGCTCGCCAAGGCGGAGATGCGGTCGAAGCCGCTGTCGCGTTCTGCGACGCCGTGGCCGATGGCCGCCCGGGCGAGCATCCAGAGCGCGTAGCCCGCCACTCCGGCCGCGACGAGGACGAGCAGGACATCGCCGAGCGATTGTTCGGCGATCGTCCGCAGCGCCTCCTGTTGGTCGGTGTCGGTGCCCTTTTCGCCGATCGCGAGCTTGACCGCCAGCACCGCGATGATCAGGTAGACGAGGCCGCGGGCGACCATGCCCGCCCGGGCCAATCGGCCGAGCGTCTCCGAGCGGGCGGCCCGATCGGCCGCCCGCGTCGCTTCGTCGGCCGGGGCCCCGGGCATGACCGGGATTATTGGCCCAGGCCGTCCACGAGTTTCGCGAGGCGGCTCAGAGTCTCGCCCTCGTTGCCGTCTCGGGCGACCTCGACCGAGATCATCTCGTCGGTGATGTTGATCGTCGTCCCGCCCTGTTCGTATTCCTGATCCTCCTCGGACGTCTCGTCCACTTCCTGCTCCTCTGCTTTGGTCGCCACGGGGGCTCCTTTCCGCCGTTGGTCGTGTGTCGGGACCCTCCAACGGATGCTCCGAGCGGTTTGTCAGGTTCCTCTCGCCGCGGGGTCGGCAGCGGATCCCCCTGATCGGAGGCAATTGGGTAGGGAAGATTTTCCGGGGTACCTATCCTTGCGATGTACGAGGCTCACGGAGGAACCAACGGGGCGACGAAGGCACCCGGCGCCGACGGCGTGGAAGCTGACGATCGGAAGGTCGGGACGCTCGCCCGTGCGCGCCGGGCGGTGCTCTCCGACGACCGGCTCGCCAGGCAGGCGGCGGCAGGCGACATCGGCGCGTTCGAAGCGATCTTCAGCCGCTACCAGGACGATCTCTACCGCTTCTGCGTGGGGATCCTGCGCGAACCGCAGGACGCCCAGGACGCGGTCCAGAACACGATGCTCAAGGCGATGCGGGCGCTCCCGGGGGAGCGCCGCGCGATGCAGCTGAAGCCGTGGCTCTACCGCATCGCCCACAACGAGGCGGTCGAACTTCGCCGCCGCGAACGACCGGTCGAGCAGTTGCCGGAGACCGTCGACGACGTCGGCGTCCTGACCGACGAGCGGGCCGAGGAGAACGGCCGCCTGCGGACGCTGCTCGCCGACATCGCCGACCTACCCGAGCGCCAGCGCGCCTCGCTGGTGCTGCGCGAGGTGAACGGCCTCGGCTTCGGTGAGATCGGTGCCGCGCTCGGGACCTCGCCGGGCGCCGTGCGCCAGGCCCTCTACGAGGCACGGCGCTGCCTTGCCGAGATGGACAACGGACGCGACATGCAGTGCGACACGGCGACGCGGGTGGTGTCCGATGCCGACGGTCACCCGCGCGACCGCGGCGTGCGCGCCCACCTTCGCGCATGCTCGCCGTGCCGACGCTTCCAGGCCGAAATCAGTGAGCGCGGGCGGACGTTCGCCGCGATCTCGCCGCTGCCGGCGATCGTCGCCGCCGGTGCGCTGAAGGCCGCGCTCGGCGGCTCCGGCGCGGCCGCGGGC
>JBOGYZ010000088.1:0-6037 GCA_050697015.1 Solirubrobacterales bacterium | reverse complement strand
TCGGCGGCGTCGTCGCCCTGGTCGTCAGCGAGGGTGCGCGCAAGACCGTCCTCGACGCCCTGTTCGGCGCCGAAGAGGAGTTCGAGTACACCAGCAGCTCCTCGATCAACGGCTCCTAGGCGAGCTGGGGAGGCGGCGGTCATCTAGTGGAGGCGGCGACCAAAGAGGCGGCGAGCAAAGAGCGCCAGCTCAGCGGCGAGAAGGCACAGCGCATCATCGACGCGATGCGCGACAGCGTCGCTCGCCGCGGGGCGGCGGGCTCGACCTTCGAGCACGTCGCCCGTGAGGCCGGGGTCAGCCGCGGCCTCCTCCACTACTACTTCGGCACCAAGGAGCGCCTCCTCGTCGAGGTGGTGCGCCGCGACACCGAATTGCGCATCGCCCGCCTCGACGAGATGCTGTCGGAGGCGAAGACCGCCGACGACGTCCTGAACGTCCTCGTCGCCAGCCTCACCGACATGATCGAGAACGATCCGGGCTACTTCCTCCTCCTCTACGAGCTCTTCTCCGCCGGTCGCCGCAACCCCGACATCCAGCACGAGGTCGGCCAGCTCTTCGAGGCGACCCGCTCCCACGTCGCCACCGTCTTCCGTTCCAAGGAGGACGAGGGCATCCTCTCCCTCCGCTTCGACGCCGACGCCGTCGTCGCCTACCTCCTCGCCGTCGCCGACGGCTTCGCCCTCCAGTCCCTCTCGGACCCGAGCCGTGACATGGGCCCCGCCCTGACCGCCGGCGCCGCCAGCGCCCGCTACCTGCTCGTCAGCGACTGAGCCCGGCTCAGCGGAGCCAGAAGCCGAGCACCGCGCCGAGCCAACCGGCGGCGAGTCGGGCCGTCCCTTCCTGGCCGAGCCCGAACAGGAGCACGGCGAACCCCGCGACGATGAAGATCGTCGTCAGGCACACCTGAACTACCGACCGAATCTTCTCGGGGTCGAGGGTTGCCACGGTGCTTACCGGAGAGCCGCTTCCAACTTTCGGACCTTGCGCTGGTAGCGCCAGTACCGGAATACCTTGATCGTCCACCGAATCTGGTTGCCGACGATGTGCTCGTAGGTCGGACTCGGAGGCGGTGGAGGTACCGGCTCGAGTTCTCTGAGCTGCTGCGTTGCTTCTATCGGGCTCATGGTTCGACGGTAGCGCACGATCTGCATATTTTGGCTCTACAAGCCGAAAATTTGCACTTTTGGCACACCTGATCTGACTTGGGTGAGGGGGCCGGGTAGGATCGCGGGCGTGGGGCAGGGGGGAGATGAGATTGCGTTCGCGGGGCTTGCTCGGCAGGCCGAGATGGTGCGTGCCGGAGAGGTCAGTCCGACCGAGTTGGTCGGGCAGTCGCTGGAACGGATCGACCGGCTCGATCCGCAGCTGAACGCGTTCCGCAAGGTCTTCGCCGACAAAGCGATGCTGGAGGCCGAGCAGGCCGAGGCGCGGCGGAGCGCGGGCGACAATCGGCCGCTGCTCGGGGTGCCGATCGCGATCAAGGACGAAATCGACGTCGTCGGCGAGATCAATACGCACGGCACCGACGCTTTCGAGGTGCCCGCCAAAGCCGACTCCGAGGTGGTGCGCCGGCTGCGCGAAGCGGGCGCGATCATCGTCGGTCTGACGCTGTTGCCCGAGCTGGCGATCTGCGGCTTCACCGAGTCCGCGACCTACGGCGTCACCCGCAACCCTTGGAACCCGCAGCGCACTCCGGGCGGCTCGAGTGGCGGCTCGGGCTCGGCGGTCGCCGCGGGCATGGTGCCGATCGCCTCGGCCGGGGACGGCGCCGGCTCGATCCGTATCCCCGCCGCCTGCAACGGCCTCTTCGGCCTGAAGCCGAGCCGCGGCCGCGTCTCGCTCGCGCCGAGGCGCGAAGGCTGGCGCGGGCTGGCGGTCGAAGGCTGCGTCAGCCGCTCGGTCCTCGACACGGCGCTCTGGCTCGATGTCGTCTCCGGCGGCTCGACCGAGGACGAAGCGCCCGCGCCGCCGGCCAAGCCCTTCGTCGAGTCGGTCAAGGACTCGCCGGGGAAGCTGCGGGTCGGCTGGTCGACCCTGGCGCCGCGCGCGATCGCGCCGCCCACCGTCTCCGACGAGGTGAAGCAGGCGACCGCCGACGCAGCCGCCTTCCTCGCCGGGCTCGGCCACGACGTGTCCCAGCGCGACCCCGATTGGGGAACGGTCGGGAACACGATCACCGCGCGCTACCTCAAGGGGGTCGCAGAGACCGTCGAGGAAGTGCCGCTGCCGGAGCGCCTCGAACGCCGCACCCGCGGCTTCGGCAGGCTCGGCGGCCTCGTGCCCGAGGCGCTCTACGCGAAAGCGATGGCCAACCGCCCGGCCGAGATCGCCCGCATCAACCGGATCTTCGACGACGTCGACGTGCTGGTGATGCCGGTGATGGGCGGGACGGCGCTGCCGGTCCGCCGCTGGCAGGGCCGCGGCGCCCTCCACACGGTGCTCGGCATGAGCCGGTTCTATCCCTACTGCCTCCCCTGGAACCACACCGGCAACCCGGCGATGTCGATCCCCTTCGGGCTCGGCGCCGACGGCATGCCGCTGGCGATCCAGATCATCGGCCGCCCCGAGAGCGAGCCGCTGCTGATCTCCCTCGCCGCCCAGATCGAGGCCGAGCGCCCCTGGGCCGACCTGCGGCCGCCGATCTCCTAGCCGAAGACCTTGCGCATCCGGGCCAGCTCGCGGATGCTGCCGTGGGGCCGGACCTTCCGGGTGAGCATGAGCTTCAGCGGGTTCGCGTCGGGTTTGGTCGTCGCCAGCCAGTCCGCCCAGCTAGCCTCGATCGTCACCGCGGGGTTCGGCGCCACTCCGGGCTCGGCGCGGGTCGAGCCGTTATCGACGACGACGTGCCAGGGCTCGGCGTCGGTGAACTTCCACTGGTAGACGAGCGGCGAGCCATTGGCGGCGGAGGGGTTCGCGGCGCGGGCGGTGACGTCGAACCAGAGGCGCATCAGCTCGGGGTCGGTGCTCGGGACGACGCTGCCGTCGTTCGGGCCCATGATGCCGCCGAGCATCAGCTTCACCTGGTCGGCGGCGATGTCCTCCTCGGACTTGTCGGCGTCGAAGGGGAAGACGCCGGGCGGCATCTCCTCGGTCGGGAAGCCGATCGTCCGCCAGCGTTGGCGCACCAGTTTGAGGCCGAAGGCGTAGATTTCCTCCATCGTGAAGCCGTAGCACTCGGTGTAGGCGCGGTCGAGGTTTGGCGGCCGGAAGACGGCGGGGCTGTAGGGGAGGACCTCACGCAGCAGCTCGACCACGGCGGCGCGGCATTCGTCGGAGGCGGGGTGCTCCGGCGCCAGCAGTTCGGAGAGCACTTTGACGCCGAAGCCGATGTGGCGCTGCTCGTCCCGGGAGACGTTCGCCATCCCGGCGCTGAAGCCCGGCATCGTCTCGCCCTTGGCGAAGAAGTCCTCGATGAAGTGCTGGCCGGGCTGGGCGAGGCTGCCCTCGACGATCAGGTGGTAGAGCGTGATCGCCTGCGCGTACTTCGCCACCGAGGTGTCCTTGCGCAGTTCCTCGGCCATCCGGTCGAGGCGGTCGAAGACGCCGCGGTAGCCCCAGTTCAGCTGCGGCAGGGTGGAGGCCAGGGTGTCCTCGATGGTCTCGCCGCCGACCCCGATGACCTCCTTGAAGAAGCGGTGGAAGAAGATCGAGTGGCGGACCTCGTCGACCTGCTGGGTGGCGAGGAAGTAGGCCTGCTCCTCGGTCGGCGCGGCAGTGACGTAGGGGGCGAGCGTGTCGGCCACCCGGTCCTCGCCGTAGAAGAACATCGAGTAGATCCACATCGCCGACGCACGCTGGAGGTCGGAGAGCCCGTTCCATCCGTCGACGTCGGCGGAGAGGTCGATGTCGTAGGCCGACCAGTTCCCCTGCTCCCAACGCTTGTAGAGGTCTTCGTAGCTGATGTTGTCCATCAAACGCTGGGAGGCGACGCTCATCTCAACCCCGTTTCGTGTCTCGGTTCAACCTGGAACCCGAGAGTACCGCGAAACTGGCCGGCTGGCCAGTTTCAGGCGTCGACCTGCGCCGGGACCTCGATCTCGCGCTTCAGGATCTTGCCGGTCGGACCTTTCGGCAGCTCCTCCATGAACCAGACCACGCGGGGGTACTTGTAGGCGGCGATGCGCTCGCGGACCCAGGCGCTGATCTCCTCCGGGGCGACCTCCTCGCCGGGTTCGAGGACGACGGCGGCGGCGATCTCCTCGCCCCACTCGTCGTGGGGGACGCCGACGACGGCAGCTTCGCGGATCGCCGGGTGCTCGTAGAGCAGCTCCTCGACCTCGCGCGGATAGACGTTGTAGCCGCCGCGGATGATCATGTCCTTCTTGCGGTCGACGACGAAGAAGAAGCCGTCCTCGTCTTCCCGGCCGAGGTCGCCGCTGTGGAACCAGTTGTCGCGGATCGCCTCGGCGGTCGCCTCCGGCCGTCCCCAGTAGCCCTTCATGATGTTGTGGCCGCGGATGACGATCTCGCCGACCTCGCCGGTCGGCACCTCCTCGCCCGACTCGTCGACGATCCGCATCCAGACCTTTTCGATCGGCGTCCCGATCGAGCCCGGCTTGCGCACCTGGCCGGGGTGCCCGGAGGAGGCGACCGGAGAGGTCTCCGAGAGGCCGTAGCCCTCGATCAACTCGGTCCCGAAGGCCTCTTCGAAGCCGTGCAGGACCTCCACAGGCATCGACGCGCCGCCGGTCTTGCAGAGGCGCAGGGTGGAGGTGTCGTACTTCTCCCGTTCGGGGTGGTGGAGCATCGCCCCGTACATCGTCGGCACGCCGTAGAAGTGGGTGACGCCGTCGCGCTCGATCGTCGCCAGCGCCTCGCCAGGATCGAATTTCGGCACCAGGGTCAGCACCGCGCCGACCCGCATCGAGGCGTTCATCGCCACCGTCTGGCCGAAGGTATGGAAGAGCGGCAGCGCCCCGAGCACCACGTCCCCGGCATCGATCACGAGCGTCGTGCGGGAGATGATCTCCGAGTTTTCGTCGAGGTTGCGGTGGGCGAGCTCGGCGCCCTTCGGTTTGCCGGTGGTGCCCGAGGTGTAGAGGATCACCGCGGTGTCCTCGTCATCGACCTCGGCCGTCTCGGGCGTCGGCTCGAGCCCCGCCAGCGTCGCCGCGAACTCCTCCGGCTCGATCGCGATCAGCTCGACGCCCACCTCGGCCGCGCCCGCCCGCGCCTCGTCGATGAAGCCGTGCCAGGCGAGGATCAGCTTCGCCCCCGAGTCCTCCAGGTAGAAGGCGATCTCGCGCCGTTTCAGCAGCACGTTCATCGGCACGACGATGCCCCCGGCGCGCAGCGCGCCGTAGTAGGCGAGCAGGAACTCGGGCACGTTCGGCAGCATCACCCCGACCCGGTCGCCGGGCTGGATCCCGCGCTCGCGCAGCAGCGTCGCCACGCGGGCGATGCCGTCCTCCAGCTCGCCGTAGGTCATCGTCCGATCGCCCAGTCGCACCGCCGGCGCGGCGGCGGCGCGAGCGGCGCTCGCGCTGACGATCGAGGCCAAGTTCGTTCCCATGCGCATCCCTTCCCGTCGGTGTTCCCACCACGAGTGTAGACGGGCGGCGTGAGGCCACGGACCCGCTTCGTTAGGCTCGCGACCATGGAAGATCTCGGATCGAAGGTTTCCTATCTCGTCGCCAAACGCGGCATCCCCGTCTTCTCCTCGGACGAGGTGAACCTGGGGACGGTCGTGAAAGTCATGGACGCGCCCGAGGCCGACATCTTCGACGGCATCGTCTTCGACACCACCCCGAGGAGGCCGGGCGGCCACAAGTTCGTCGACGCGCCGGAGGTCGAGGGCATCTACGAGCGTGGCGTGATCCTCACGATCGACGCGGCGACCGCGGCGAAACTCGCAGAGCCGGGGAAGAACCCGGCGACGCTCGAGGTCTCACCGGACGATGTGGCGGGCGAGCCCGAGCCGAGCTTCTGGACGAAGGCCTGGAGCCGGCTCAGCGGTAAAGGCTGATTTGGCGCTGCGGGGAGGAGGCCGGATGGACCCCCTCCCTCACGAACAGCGGGGAGGTTCGTCCGGGGGTCC
>JBOGYZ010000087.1:0-7966 GCA_050697015.1 Solirubrobacterales bacterium | reverse complement strand
GGGGGTGAGGATGAGGAAGGCGCGCGGAAGGGTGACGTTCCCGGCATCTCTGTGACGAGGTCGGACATCGGCGACGGATCCGTGGGACTTCCGTCGCTCTCGCGTGACCCGCCCGCGAGTGTCCCTCCACACTCCCCACAGACCCGGCCGAGACGGCCGTCGTCCCTTTCCCCGGGCGCCAGCTTCCGGGACCAGGACTCTTGTCAAGGGCCAGCAGGCCGTGCCTCACCCCGGCAGGGCGAGTCGGAGCTGTGGCTCGTCCTCCTCGGCGGCGGCGTCGGCCTCGTCCCCGAAGGACGCGAGGCGGACGCCTAGCAGCCGCACCGGCCGCGGCGGGTCATACGCTCGCAACAGGGAGAGGGCGATCGGCCAGACGACCTCCGGGTCGTTGGTCGGGCTCTCCACCGACTGGGACCGCGTCACGTTGGTCCAGTCGTCGAGGCGGACCTTGATCCCGATCGAGCGCCCCTCCAGGTCCTTCTTGCGCAGTCGACGGCAGAGCTCCTCGGTCTGCTCGTAGAGCGTCCGCTCGAGCGCCGCGAGCTCCGCCACGTCCTCGTCGAAGGTCGTCTCCACCGACTGCGATTTGGTCTCGCGGGTGACGCTGATCGGCGTGTTGTCGAGCAGGTTGCCGCGGGCGTGGAGCCAGGCGCCCGAGCGCGGGCCGAAGCGCGCTTCGAGGTCGCCACGGTCCCATTCGCCGAGCCCGGCGAGCGTGGTGATGCCGAGCTTCTCCAGCCGTTCGACCGTCTTTGGGCCGATCCCCGGGACGACGCCCGGCGGGCCGCCGCCGAAGTGCGCGAGCGCGTCCTCGCGGGAGACGACGACCATCCCGTTCGGCTTGCCGAGCTCGCTGGTCATCTTCGCCAGCAGCCGCGACTCGGCGATCCCGACCGAGCAGGTGAGCCCGGTCAGTTCGCGGATCTCCGCCTTGATCCGCCGCATCGTCGCCTTCGGGGAGAAGATCCCGGTCAGGTCCATATAGGCCTCGTCCAGCCCGACCACCTCGACGATCTCCACGTTCGAGCGCAGGACCTCCATCACCACCGAGGAGGCATCGCGGTAGGCGGGGAAGTCGGGCGGGATGTACACCGCGTCCGGCAGCCGCCGGCGCGCCACCGAGGCGGGCATCGCCGAGTGGATCCCGGCCAGCTTGCGAGCCTCGTAGCTCGCCGTCGTCACCACCGCCCGCGGCCCGGAGCCGCAGACGACCACCGGTTTGCCCCTCAGCTCCGGATGCCGCCGCAGCTCGACGGACGCGTAGAACGCATCCATGTCGAGATGCGCGACGGTTCGCTGCCAGCCTGCGATCGACACATCTGCAAGGTACCGCGAAGCGCGGCGGAGCGAACGCACGTTCGCGTGATAGCTTCGCTCGTCGTGAGCGACGAGCAGTCCGAATTCTGGAACGGCGCGGGCGGGGACGCCTGGGTCGCGATGCAGCCGGTCATCGATCGGATGTTCGTCCCGATCGCGGAGCTGCTCGCCGACGCGGCCGCCGAGCGCGGGGCGGAGCGCGTCCTCGACGTGGGATGTGGGGTCGGGGCGACGACGGTGGCGATCGCGCGGCGGCTCGGGGACGGTGCCGCGGTGACGGGCGTCGACATCTCGGCGCCGATGGTCGAGGCCGCCAAAGAGCGCGTCGCCTTCGACGACCACCCGCCGCGGTTCCTGCTCGCCGACGCGGCGACGCACTCCTTCGAGGGCGGCGAGTTCGACCTGCTCGTCTCCCGCTTCGGGGTGATGTTCTTCGACAATCCGGTCGCCGCCTTCACCCGGCTGCGCGAGGCGATCGCGCCTGAGGGAGGGCTGCGCTTCGTCTGCTGGCGCTCGCCGGAGGAGAACTCCTTCCTGACGACCGGGGCGCAGGCGACCGCCCACCTGCTGCCGGAGATGCCGCCGCGCGAGCCTGGCGCGCCGGGTCCGTTCGCCTTCGCCGAGCGGGGCCGCCTTGACGAGATTCTCTCCGGCGCCGGGTGGGGCGGGATCGAGGTCGAGCCGATCGACTTTCCGTGTGCCTTCCCGGTGTCGGACCTGCCCCGTTACCTGGCCCGGATCGGGCCGGTCGGCTCGGCGCTGCGCGAGGCCGACGACGCCACGCGCGCCGAAGCTCTCCGCGTCGCCCGCGCCGCCTACCAGCCCTTTGTCAACGGCGACGAGGTCCGCTTCACCGCCCGCTGCTGGTCGGTCGGGGCGAAAAACGGTCGATGAAGGTCGGACTGGAGCAGTTGATCGACCCGATGCTCGCCGGCTACGTCGAGGAGGCGCGCGAGTTCAACGCCGCGGCGGCGGCCGCGAAGAACACGTTCACGGAAGTCGACCCGAGCACGCCGGAGGGGCTGGCGGCGCACCGGACGGGGCTCTCGACGCGGCCGACGCCGGACGGGCCTCCGGTCGAAGAGGTGCTCGCGGAGGCGGGCGGTCGCCACGTGCAGGTGCGGGTGACGAACCCGCAGGGCGGGTCACCGCGTGGCGTCTATCTGGAGATCCACGGCGGCGGCTTCTATATGAGCTCGGCGGCGCGGAGCGACTTCCGCAACCGGCAGCTCGCCGACGCCGCCCAAGTGGCGGTGGTCAGCGTCGATTACCGACTCGCGCCCGAGAACCCCTGGCCGGCCGCGCCCGACGACTGCGAGACGGCGGCTCTCTGGCTCCTCGAGACGGCTGAGGCCCGGTTCGGGACCTCGCGCCTGGCGATCGGCGGCGGCTCGGCGGGCGCGAACCTGGCGATGACGACGCTGCTGCGCCTCCGCGGCAAGGGCCTGCTCGACCTCTTCGTCGGCGCCGCCCTTCAATACGGCGCCTTCGACCTCAGCCTGCAGACGCCGGCGGCCCGCCAGTTCGCCGACGAGTACTACCTCCAGGCCTACGTCGGTGGGGTCGAGGACCGCACGAACCCCGACATCTCGCCGCTCTACGGCGACCTTCACGACCTGCCACCGGCCCTCCTCACGATCGGCGCCCTGGACCCGGTGCTGGAGGACACCCTGCTGATGGCGATGCGCCTCGCGGCGGGCGGGGGAGAGGTCGACCTGCGCGTCTACCCCGAGTGCGGCCACGGTTTCCTCGGCTTCCCGATCGAGATGGCCCGCGCCGCCAACGAGGACATCGAGTCCTGGCTGGGCGAGCGCTTCGCCTCGTAAGCACCGCAACCCCGGTTCCGTCGTCGGTCTATGGGGATATGGGGCGAATCGCAGGGGTCGCCGTGCTGGTCGTGGCGCTGTTCGCGTTCTGCGGCTGCGGCGGATCGGGAGGCGTACCGCGCATCGTTCTTGGCCAGGCGCCTCGGCCGACGACCGCAACCGCCGCGGAAGCGGGGAGACTGGTCGACCGAGCGCTAAATGCGCAGGCGGCGGATTGCGCCCCGAGTGCCGGACTCCGGTTCCACTGCCAGCTCGGCGACCTCGAGGGTTCGGTCGATATCGGAGTGACGCCAACGGGCGGGAAATTCGCAATCCTCGGTTGCGAGTCGGCCGCGGCCGTCTGCACCCTCCGCAATCCGCGCAGCGCCCATCGGACGGTCGCCCAGGAGCCACCGGCCGCATACCACGCGGCGGTTCTTCTCGATCGAGGCTTCGGCGGCTTGTCCCACGCCACCTGTGCACGTACCGCTGGTCGCCATTTCAACTGCGATGCCACCTTCAGCGAAGAAGGGATGCGCGACGCGCTCAATCTCGAGGTCGAAATCGACGAGCGCGACTTCCATTTCGTCAGGGACTGCCGTATCACCAAGGTCTTCGTCCGCGATCGTGGCCCGTTCCCCTGTCAGCGTCTGGCGTGGAACCTGAACTTTCCCGAGAGTGAGTCGAGGGAAATGTAATGTCCCGAGCAGTGCCCGGGGTCGAAGGCGGGACGGCTCGGTAACTTGAGCGCGATGCAGGTCGGGAGAGCAGCGGGGTCGTTTGAATGGGGCGACCAGCCCGGTTGTCTCGCGTGCGACCTGACCGCCGGTCGTCGACCGTGTCCCGGTGGGCGGATTGCCGAAAGCCGGCACTGGGTGGTCGAGCACTGCGTCGGCCCGCTCGGGGTCGGGACGCTGATCGTGAAGCCGAAGCGCCATGTCCTCCACGTCGCCGACCTCCGCGATGACGAGGCGGCCGAGCTGGGGCCGCTGCTGCGGCGCACGACGGCGGCGGTCACCGAGGCCTTCGAACCCGAGCAGATCTACGTCTGCCTCTGGTCCCACGCCGACGGCGTCCCGAGCCACATCCACTGGGTGGTGCAGCCGGCCGCGGCCTCCGACGACCCCGCTCGACGTGGCCCCCAGCTCCAGGCCGCGATGTTCGCCCGTGGCGAGCTTCGCGACCCCGCCGCCGTCGAGCGGGCTGCCACCACAATCCGCGCCGTCCTCCGAGGTTGATGGGCCGAAAACCGCACCATCTGGCGGGTTTTCGGCCCATCAACATCGTGACCTGGCGGTGACGGACCAGATCGTCATGTCCCAGGCGCGGCCTTCGGCCGCGTGGCTCCGCTCGCGGACGCCTTCGGAGGTTGCGCCGGCGCGTTCGGCGACTCGTTGGGACGCGAGGTTCTCGGCCAAGATCGCGAACTCGATCCGCTCCAAGCCGAGGTTGTCGAAGGCCCAGTCGATCAGCAGGGACACGGCGGCGGCGGCGAGGCCGCGTCTACGAGCCTCGGGGACCAGCCAGTAGCCAATCGCCGCCTCGCGGCCGTCCTCGCTCAGCTTTGCGAGGTTGACGTTGCCCAGCGCCCGGTCGTCGTCCCGGCCCTGGATCGCCAGCGCCAGCACCGTCCCGGCCGCTCGTTTCTGGCGCTGCCGCTCGACCCACGCGAGCGCCTCCGCCTCCGAGTACGACCACGGCACCGACGTGAAAGCGCAGACATCCCACTCGCCGCAGACCGGCTCCAGCGCCCGGGCGTCCTCGTCGCGCCAGTCCCGCAGGATCACCCTCTCGCCCTCGAGTCGAAGCTCCTCCGGTAATGCCGCCATCGCCCAAGCTTGCCGGCCGATCGGCCAGAATCCCGCCATGGAGAGGATCGAGCCGTTGTCGATCGCGCCCGGCGCCGTCCTGCGCCCCTTCAAGCCCTCCGACGCGGGAGAGCTGACCGAGGCGATCGCGGCGAACCGCGAGCACCTCGCGCGCTGGCTGCCGTGGGCGGAATCGCACGGCTTCGAGGACAGCGTCGAGTACTTGGATCGCAAACGCGCCCAGATCGAGGCGAACGACGGGTTCGAGGGTGCGATCGTGCTCGACGGGCGGATCGTCGGCGGGGCCGGATTCCACGGCGTCGACTGGATCAACCGATCGAGCTCGATCGGATATTGGCTTGCCGCCGAGGCAGTCGGCCGCGGGCTGATGAGCGGCGCCGTGCGGGCGCTTCTCGACCACGCCTTCGGCGCCTGGGAACTGCACCGGGTGATCATCGAAGCGGTCGTCGACAACGCTCGCAGCCGCGCGGTCCCGGAGCGGCTCGGCTTCCGCGAAGAGGCGCTGCTGCGCGGGGCGAAGCTGATCCGCGGACGCTACGAGGACGCGGTGCTCTACGCGATGCTGGCGTCGGAGTGGTCGGCCGGCCCGCCGGAGGCGACCGGCAGCGCGTAGTAGATCGCACAGGCGGCGCAGATCCCCAGCGTGATGTAAGGGGAGACGAAGGCGAGGACGACCGCCAGGGCATAGGGGCTCGGCCATTGGGCGAGCAACTCGTGGCCGAGGTGTCCTTTCGCCGGGTCCGGGACGTGGATGTCGAGAACCAGCAGCGTGATCGCGATCGCGAAGACGCCGTCCGAGAAGGCCTCCAGCCGGTTGGTGCTCACCTCATGAGTTTCGGCGGGACGGCATTGGGTCCTCTAGCGTTCCCGGCGTGATCGCCTCGCTCGACCTGGCCCGGTTCCCATTCGGGGTGGCGGAGCGCGAGGCGTTGGCGGCGCGACGCGCGGGGCGACGCAGCGACGCGATCTTCGCCCGCCTGCTGCTCGGGATGCGGCTGCGCTCGATGCCGGTCCCGGTCCCGCAGATGACCGTCGCCTACTACTTCGCCCTGTGGCGAAACGAGGCGGCACTCCATCGTTTCCGCACCGGCCCGCTGCGCCGGTGGGACGGTGCCCGCGAGCACCTGGCGTTGACCCTGCGGCCGGTGCAGAGCTTCGGCGCCTGGGGCGGGGCGGACCCGCTGGGCGACGAGCGCTCCGAGCCGCGCCCCGGCCCGGTCGTGCTGATCACCCACTCGCGAACCCGCCCAGGCAAGGCGGCGCGCTTCTTCGTCGCCGACGGCCCGGTGGTGCGGGCGCTGGAGGGCGCCGAGGGCCGCCTCTGGTCCGACGGCTTCTTCGACGACCTGGCGCGCCTCGACAGCGGCACGCTCTCCCTCTGGCGCGCTACGGCAGACGCGACCGCCTTCGCCTACGGTCCCGGCATCCACCAGGATGCGGTCAAAGCCCAGCGCGACGGCGGCTGGTTCAGCGAGTCGTGGTTCGCCCGCTTCGCGATCGAGGCGGCGCGAGGGAGCTGGCGCGGGGTCGAGGCCGCCGAGCTGACGCCCGCGGGCGCGGCGACCCCCGGCTGACCCGTCCCCTTATCCTTGGGGCATGGCTTCCCCTGAGTCGAAGAACCTCGAGGCGATCTCCAAGGCGATCGACCAGCACAACGCCAACTGCCCCTTCCCGGCGGCGGAGGTGCGGATGAACCCGTTCGAGGTCGAGCGCCTCGGCTGGGATTCGATCCGCGGCCTCCCGGTCGTCCCCGACGGCGAGATCGGCACCGGTCGCTTCCGGATCGTCTGCTCTCGCGACCTCGAGGACGACGGCCTCGAGATCACCGAGGCGGTCGGCAAAGAGCTCGTGACGGTCGAGCCCGTCCAGAACTGACCGTCTGCACTTGACCGGCCATAGGCCGGTGAAACGCAGACGCTAGACCTGATTCCAGAAGTCGAGCCCGAGGCTCGACAGCCAGTTCTGGGCTTCGATGTTCAGCTGTTTGAATTCACCGGTCACGATCAGGATGCCCATCACGATCAGGATGAGGCCGCCGACGGCGACGATCGCCTGGTAGTGGCGCTTGATCACGGTGAAGGCGGTGGTCATCCGGGAGAAGGCGAGGGCGGTGGCGAGGAAGGGGATCGCCAGCCCGGCCGAATAGACCGCCAGCAGGAAGGCACCGCGGCCCGCTGAGCCGGAGGCGGCGGCGGCCGAGAGGATCGCGCCGAGGGTCGGGCCGATGCAAGGGGTCCAGGCGATCGCGAAGGCGGCGCCGGCGATGATCGGTCCGCCCTTGCCCGCTCGTGAGAGCAGCGCGTCCACGTGCCACTCTTTGTTCAGCCGGGTGATGAAGAGGGAGCCGACGAAGAGGACGCCCATCGCGATGATCAGCCAGCCCGAGATCTTGGTCAGCAGCGGCTTGTTGTCGAAGAGGAAGGAGCCGAGGCCGGTCGCGGTCAGCCCCAGCAGGATGAAGATCGTCGAGAAGCTCGCAACGAAGATCAGCGCGGGACCGAGGACTCGGCGCCAGTCGGCATCCTCGAGCTCGGCGGCCGAAACCCCGGTGACTGCCGAGAGGTAGCCGGGGACGAGGGGGAGGACGCAGGGGGAGAGGAAGGAGACGATGCCCGCCGCCAGCGCGGCGAGAATGCCTACTCCCGCGGCGGGGTCGCCGCTGATGTCGGCAAGGATCACGACCCCCAAGGATACTTCTCGGCGATGCCCGCCCAGAGGACGTCCCGGCTCTACGACACCTCGGGGGAGGCGAGGCAGCTACGCGCCTCGCCGCTCTTCGCGATCGGTCCCGCCGCACCCGGGCCGGCGCTGCGCCGCGGAGCCCTGGTCGCCGTGCCGATCGCCCTGGCGCTGATCTTCGAGTTCTCCTTCGACTGGCCCTCGCGCGGGGCGATCGCGACCGCGGCGCTGGTCTGCGGCTTCACCGGCCTCGACGCGCCGGCCGGGCCGCGCGCCGTCTGGCAGCTGGCGGTCGCGCCGTTCGTCGGCGCTGCCGCGGCGATCGGCGTGCTGGCG
>JBOGYZ010000086.1:0-5464 GCA_050697015.1 Solirubrobacterales bacterium | reverse complement strand
CTCCGGTCCTGGCCGCCGTGCGCGGCGCCCGCCGAGTCGCCCCCGACCGAGATCTGCAGCGAGCTCAGTTCGAGCCCCTGCGCGGCGAGTCGCCGCTGCAGTTCGGTGGCGGAGCTTTGAAGTAGTTGCGCCGCGTGCGGGGTGTCGGCGACGACGGTCGCGCTCAGCCCCGCGCTCCCCTCGCGGAGGAACACTTCGACCCCGCCGAGCTCGGCCGGCCGCAGCGTCACCCGCGCCCGCGTGAACCCGTTTTCGCCCGCCATCCGCAGCGTCGCTTCGAGCGCCGCCGTCGGCGCCGGCGCGGGGGCGGCAGGGGAGGAGAAGGCGATGTCCGCCGCCGGCGCGGAGGGCTGCACCGGCGCGGCAACGGCCGGACCGCCGCTCGCCACCGGCGGAGCGGGGATCGTGAGCGTCCGCGTCGGAGCGGGCCCCTCCGGCGAGCGTTCCTGACTCGCGGAGGCCTGCTCGTCGCTCGCGGCGCCCCCGCCCGAACTCGTTGCGCCGTCACGCGCTTGCCCGGCGCTCGGCGCGGGCGGGGTCGGGGTCGGGGCGGGCGCTGCCGTCGGGTCCGCCTTCGGGGTGGCAGGGAACGAAGCTTCGGGATCGGGTACGACCGGTTCCGCCGAGGGCGGCAGCGCGATCGACCCGGTCGGCCTCGGAGCGGGGAAGGTCGGTGCTTCCGTCGTCTCCTCCGAGACCGGAGGGGCGGGCGTGCCCGTGCTCGGCCCTTTTTCTCCTTCGACCGGGTCTCCTTTGACCGGGGCCTCGACCGGCGGCGTCGCGACGGCCGGCACCGGGCCCGCCGCGATCGGTTCGGTCGCGGCCGGAGCGCTCTCGGTCACCGTCGTCGGAGTGGCTTCGACCGTCGCAGTGCTCGGAGTGGGGGCAGATGCCACCGGACTCGTCAGGAGTGCCGGCGTGACCATCACGGCCGCCGCCGCTTCGCTCGCGGACACGGTCGCCGTCGCTTCCCCCGGAGTGGCTTCGACGGTCGGCGCTTCGCCCGTGGGGGCCGGCGTCGTCGCCCCTTCGGCGGGCGTCGCGGTCCCTTCGGCCGGGGCCGCGGGAGTCGCCTGCGGCCCTTTCTTCTTGTCGCCTTCCGCTGGTGCGGTCCGGGCGGTGGATTGTTCTTGCAGCAGCCCCGCGAAGGGGGGTGCCGTGCCTGGCGGCCCGGCTTCGGGCGGCGGGGCCCCCGGTGGGGCGGACGGCGGGAAGGCCGCGGTCAGCTGCAGTGGGCGTTGGTAGGCCACCTGGCTCACAGCGCTCCCCCGAAGGAGTTCGCGTAGCCGGCCGCGTAGCCGAGCACCTTCTTCACATATTCCTGGGTTTCCGGGTAGGGCGGGATGCCGTTGTACTGCTGCACCGCGCCGGAGCCGGCGTTGTAGGCCGCCAGGGCAAGTTCGGTGTTCCCGCCGAATTCGGCGAGCTTTTCGCTCAGCAGGCGGGCGCCGGCGTCGATCGACTGGGCCGGGTCGTGGGGGTCGGTGACCCCGAGGCTTGCCGCCGTTTCCGGCATCAGCTCGGTCAGGCCCTGGGCGCCCGCGGAGCTGCCGACCGTCGGGTCGAAGTGCGACTCCTGTTCGATCAGCCCGGCGAGCAGTGCCGGGTCGACGCCGTATTTCGCGCACGATTCTTCGATCAGGGACTGGAATGGGACCGCGCCGTTGCCGGGGCCGGCTTCCGTGGTCGCCGGGACGGTGGTGATGGGGGTCGTCGAAGTGGGGGTGAGGGCGGTGGCTTCGCCGAGCGCCGGGGTCGCCGTGGCCGGACCGCCGACCGCGCTCGCTTCCGCCAGCGCCGCGCCGAAGGAGCCCTTGCCGCCCGAGCCGGTTTCGACCGCCTGGATCATGCTCTGCAGTTGTGCGACCCGGGCGGCCGCCTTGCTCGCCGCGGCGACGCCACCGGTGTCCGGGGAGATCCCCGCCGCGGCGTTCATGCCTGCCTCCGTCGGTGCCCGGCCAATGCCAGCTCGTCGAGCTGCGCGCTTTCGGCCCGGGCGGCCTCGCGGTCGTGCTCGGCGCGGCGACGATCGCGCAGCCGGTCGAGCGCCTGACGCTCCCGCGCCGCCGCCTCGAGGTCGCTTCGCCTGCGACCGACCTCGAGGCGGCTCGCGTTCAGATCGCGGACCGCGACCGAGCGCCGCCCCGCCAGCCGCTCCAGGTAGGCCTGGCTCGCCGCCAGGTCCGTACCCGACAACACGTCGCCGCAGCCGGAGGCGCCGCGGAACTGGTCCCGAGCGTCGGCGATCGTCGCGTCCACCTGACCGAGCGCCGCCTCCTCGCTCAACTGCCGCCCGAGCGCCACCGCAAGTTCCTCCTGCGCCCCGCGCTCCTTCTGGCGGCGAATGTCATGCACCCGCTCCAGCCTGAACTTGAAGGTTCGTTCCGCCACGCCCCGCTAATCGCCCGAAGCCCCCCGGCCTTTAGCCGAACTGGGCGAGGATGATCGACGCCGCGAAATATGACAATCACCTCCCTAAATGCCATAGGAATTAGATATTTCATGGCCAAACTAGATAATCAGACCCATTTCTTAGGCAATTTATGCGATAGTTGGCTAAATGAGGAGCTTCCAGGATCCCCAGCGGACGTTCTCCGGCCAGCCGGCCTCTCTCGGCGTGCTCCTGCGGCGGGTCGACGTCGGAAGCGGTCATCAGGAGAAATACGAAGACCAACTTCCGCAACTGCTCCAGCGTCTGGCGCGGCAGACGAAGGTCGAGTCGATCACCGCCTCGAACGCAATCGAGGGGGTGGTGGTGGAGCCCGATCGTGCCGAGGCGCTTTCCGGCGCCGAACCTCCCCGCTTCCGCAATCGCAGTGAGAAAGAGTTCGCGGGCTACGCCGACGCTCTCGACGGCCTCGTGCGGGAGCCGCGACTCGAATCCCTGACCGTCCCCCGGCTGCTCGAGTTCCACCGGAAGATGCTGGCGCATACCGACGGCCGCGGTGGCTATCTGAAGCGTGAGGACAATCGGATCGCGAACCGCGAACCGGACGGCTCCACCAAGATCATCTTCGAGCCGCCTCCCTGGCAGAAGGCCGAGGGCCTCCTCACCGGCCTCTGCTCCAGCTACCGGTACGCGCTCGAGAACGAGATCGCTCACCCCTTGATCCTGCTCTCCGCCTTCGTCCTCGACCTGCTGGCGATCCACCCGGTCCTCGACGGCAACGGACGCATGGCGCGGCTCGCGACGACCCACGAGCTGCTGAGGCTCGACTACGGGGTCGCCCGCTACGTCAGCGTGGAGCAGCGGATCTACGAGTCGAAAAACGCCTACTACGTCGCGCTGGAGCAGTCACAGCGCAACTGGCATCGGGGCGAGCACGACATCTGGCCCTGGACCCAGTACCTGGTGGCGATCCTGGCCGAGTCCTACGACGCCTTCGAGGAACGCGTCGCTGCCGGGCGCGGCTCGGAGGCGGGAACGAAAAAGGCCCGGATCCGCCACTGGGTGCTGAACGAGGCCCCGGAGGAATTCCGCATCCGGGACGTCAGGCGAGCCATCCAGGGGGCGAGCGACCCGACGATCCGGCTCGTCCTCAGGGAGATGCGAGACGAAGGACTGGTCCGGCCGACCGGCGTCGGGCGCGGCGCGAGCTGGAACCGCCGCTAGACCCCGTCAACATCGTCGGGTGCGGTGGTGAGGGCGAGGAGGCGGGCGTCGGCTTCGGCGAGGTCTGAGCGCTCGTCGGGGCGTTGGCGGAGGAAGGCGTCGAGGTCCGGGCGTAGCGCTATCGCGGTGTCGACGGTGGGATCGCCTCCCGGTTGGTAGGCGCCGATCGCGATCAGATCCTCCTTGTCGCGGTAGGCGGCCATCAGGCCGCGGAGCTCGGAGGCGGCGGCGATCGAGTCGGGTGGCTGGATCTCGGTGGTCAGGCGGGAGACGCTCTGGAGGACGTCGATCGCCGGGTAGTGGTTCGCGTGGGCGAGATCGCGGCTGAGGACGACGTGGCCGTCGAGGATCGAGCGGACCGCGTCGGCGATCGGCTCGTTCATGTCGTCGCCGTCGACCAGCACGGTGTAGAGGCCGGTGATCGAGCCCTCCGGGCTGGTGCCGGCGCGCTCCAGCAGGCGGGGGAGAAGGGCGAAGACGCTCGGGGTGTAGCCGCGGGTCGCGGGCGGCTCGCCGATCGCCAGGCCGATCTCGCGCTGGGCCATCGCGAAGCGCGTCACCGAGTCCATCATCAGCAGGACGTCGGCGCCCCGGTCGCGGAAGTGCTCGGCGATCGCGGTCGCCGCGAAGGCGGCCTTGATGCGGACCAGCGCGGGCTGGTCGGAGGTGGCGACGACGACGACGCTGCGCTCCAGCGCCGCGCCCAGGTCCCGCTCGACGAACTCGCGCACCTCGCGCCCGCGCTCGCCGACCAGGGCGATGACGTTGACGTCGGCCGAGGTGGAGCGGGCGATCATGCCGAGCAGGGAGGACTTGCCGACGCCGGAGCCGGCAAAGATGCCGAGGCGCTGGCCCTGGCCGCAGGGGACGAAGGCGTCGAGCGCCCGTACCCCGAGCGCGAGGCGCTTATCGATCCGCGGCCGGCCGAGCGGCTCCGGCGGGTCGGCGGAGGCCGAGCGGGTGCCGCCGGCGTGGAGCGCCGAACCGTCCAGCGGGCGGCCGAAGGCGTCGACCACCTGGCCGAGCATCGCCTCGCCGACCGGCACGCGGAAGGCCTCTCCCTCAGCGGCGACCGGCTTGCCCGGGCCGATCCCACTCATCTCGCCGAGCGGCATCAGGAGGGTGCGCGAGTCGCGGAAGCCGACCACCTCGGCGGGCACCGGCGGCCGGTCGCGCCCGGTTTCGATCAGGCAGACCTCGCCGACCTCGGCCTCCAATCCGCTCGCCTCGATGATCAGCCCGATCACGTCCCGGACCCGGCCCCGCCGCTGCACCAGGTCCGCCGACTCGATCGCCGCCCCGGCCGTCGCGAGCGCGCCGTTCACCCCGCCCCCCCGAGTGCTTCCGAGCTTTTCGGCCATATATGGCAGCAAAGCTCGGAAGCTGGGGGGTGCGGACCGCTCATGCGGAGCCCGCCGCTTGGGCGACGACCTTGGCGGCGCGCTCCAGCTGAGCGGAGATCTGGGCGTCGATCTCGCCGGCCCGGGTACGGACCACGCAGCCGCCGCGTTCGACCCGCCGCTCCTCGCGCACGCTCAGCTCGCCGCCGTGCTCGACGCTGAAGTCGGCGATCGACGCTCTCACCAGCTCGGCGTCCTCGGGGTTGACGAGCAGGGTGGCGGGGAGGGGCTCGGTCAGCCGGCGGAGCGCCCCGCGCACCACGTCGACGACCACCTCCGGCCGTGCCTCCAGTTCGCCGCCGAGCACCTTCTCGGCGATCCGCAGCGCCAGCTCCACCGCGCGCGGCTCGGCGTCCGTCGCCGCCGTCGCGCTCGCCTCATCGAGCCGTGCCGCCGCCACGCACAGCGCCCGCGCCGCCGCGCTCACCTCGGCGCGCCCGGCCGCCAGTCC
>JBOGYZ010000085.1:0-2916 GCA_050697015.1 Solirubrobacterales bacterium | reverse complement strand
AGGTGAGGACGACCTCGGCGTTGCGCCGAGGGGTCTCGGTGATCGCGCGGCGGAAGGGGCGCTCGGCGGCGGGATCGGTGGGGCGGATGGTGCGGCGGGCGACCAGCTCGCGCAGCACGATCGCCATCTCCTGCTGAGCGAAGGCGGCGCCGATGCAGCGGCGCACGCCGCCGCCGAAGGGGATCCAGGTGTAGGTGCCCGGCGGAATCTCCAGGAAGCGCTCAGGCCGGAAGGCGTCTGGCTCCGGGTAGATCGTCGGGTCGCGGTGGATCAGGTGGATGCTCGGCATCACCGTGATCCCTGCCGGCAGCTGGTAGCCGCCGAGTTCGATCGCCTCGGTAAGGCGACGCAGGACGCCGACGATCACCGGTCGCAGCCGCAGCGTCTCCTGGATCGTCGCGGTCAGGTAGGCCTCCTCCCCGGCCTTGACCTCTTCACGCAGCCGTCCCAGCTTGTCGGGATGACGGATCAGACGCTCGACCGCCCAGGAGAGCGCCGTCGCCGTCGTCTCGTGACCGGCGACCAGCAGGGTGAGGAGCTCGTCGTGGATCTCGGCGTCGCTCATCGGCGAGCCATCCTCGTGACGGGCGCCGACCATCAGGGAGAGGATGTCGTCGCGCTCCTCGAGGTCGGCGGCGACGCGGCGCTCGGCGATCTCGCCGACGATCAACTCGCGGACGCGGTCGACGCGGCGGCGGAACGGTGGGTAGGAGCGCAGGCGGTCGGGGCCGACGGTCAGGATCGGCAGCAGCATCCGCGGGTTGGTGAGCATGTCGAGGAAGCCGCGCAGGGCCGCGCGCAGTTCGTCGAGCCGCGCTCCCCCCGTGGACGCCGAAGACGGTCTCGATGATGATCTCGAGCGTCAGCGCCTGCATCCGCGGCCGCAGCTTGTAGGGCACGCCGGTCGGCCAGCTCTCGATCTCGCGCGCCGCGATCTCGCCCATCGTCGTCTCGTAGCCTTCCATCCGTTTGCCGTGCAGCGGCGGCAGCAGCAGCTTGCGTTGGCTCATGTGCGGGGCCTCGTCGAGGACCAGCAGGGAGTTGGCGCCGAGCAGCGGGCGCAGGATGTCGTTGCCCTCGCCCGCGTGGAAGACCTTCGGGTCCCCGGTGAAGACCTGCTTGGCCAGCTCCGGCTCGGCGAGGACGACCCAGGTCCCTTCATAGGCGATCGTGAGCGTGAACATCGGCCCGAACCGGCGCCGACTCTGGGTGAGGAACCACTGCGCCTGCCGCGTCCAGATCGCGGTCTGGATCGCGCGGGGCATGCGGGGGCGGGGCGGGAGCCCAGCTTGGGCGGACATTCATCGACCATACGCCCGCGGATCGCGCCGGGGGTGTGACGTACATCGCACAAATCGATGTCACGTGGAATAGCCTCCTCCCCATGGGAGAGCTGCCGCGCCTACCGGTGCCGATCGAGCACCGCATCCTCAAATGGGCCTGCGGCCGGTCGCCGCGGACGAGTCGCCTGCTCTTCGGCAAGCCGCCGACGGTCGACGGCCAGACGCTTTCCCATGAGACCCAGGCACTGCTGACGCTGGCGCGCTGGTCCGGTAGCGACGGCTTCTTCGCCGGGCGCAGCGTCGACGTGGCGCGGGCCACGTCGGCCTACGAGGCCCAGGTCACGGGACGCCGGCGGCCGATCCGGATGGCCGAGGTGCGGGGGATCGAGATGCCCGGTCCGAACGGCCCGATCCCCGCCCGCCTCTACGTCCCGCCGCTGCCCGCGCCCGATGCAGCGGCGCCGCTGCTCGTCTACTACCACGGCGGCGGCTGGGTGATCGGCGACCTCGACATGTACGACGACCCCTGCCGGCTGATGGCCGCCGCGGCCGGCTGCATGGTGCTCTCGGTCGATTACCGCCTAGCGCCCGAGCACCCCTTCCCGCAGCCGCTCGAAGACGCCTTCGCCGCGTTCGAGTGGACGGCGGCGAACGCCGACTCGCTCGGCGCAGACCCGAAGCGGATCGGCGTCGGCGGCGACTCCGCCGGCGGCAACATGGCCGCGGTCGTCTCCCAGATGGCGGTCGAGGGCGGCGGCGCCCGGCCTGCGATGCAGCTGCTCTTCTACCCGGTCACCGACACCGTCGAGGACACCCGCTCGCGCGAACTCTTCTCCGAGGGCTTCATCCTCACCAAGGCCGATGGACAAGTTCGAGGCGGCCTACGTGCCCCCGGACGCCGACGTGTCGGACCAGCGGATCTCGATCCTCCAGTGCCCGGACCTGAATGGCCTGCCGCCGGCCTACGTCGCCACCGCCGGCTTCGACCCGCTGCGCGACGAGGGCGAGGCCTACGCGCTGCGGATGCGTGACTGCGGCGTGCGCGTCGCCCTGCGCCGGCACGCGGGACTGATCCACACCTTCGTCAACCAGACGGCGGTGAACGCATCCGCGCTCGGCGCGGTGCTCGAGGCCTGCGGCGCCGTGCGCCTCGGCCTCGCCGCCGACTCGCTCGGCGCGACGTAGCTGTCGGTCTCGGGGGCGGGGGCGGAGGGACGCCGTGCTCCCGGCCGCCCCGCCCGTCCGAGATCGGTCCTGGGCGTCTCATAGCGGTCCTGGCAGGCTGTGGCCGTGCCCGAGACGGCCGGGTATGAAACGAGTGGAGGATCCGTGACGTCGTGAGGGAGACGCCACGAACTCCACACTTCCTCCCCGGTTCTTCCACGGTTGGTCGGCGCCCACACCAACCCCGTGTCCTTGGTAGCCCTGTGGGCTACCAAGGACACGGGGTTGGAGCGCCGCGACCGACCCTTGGCCCTTTGTCACCCACAGGGCTACCAGGGCTAAGGGTTTGGTCCCGGGCCGTCGAGGGAGTCACGAAAGTCCGACTTCGTGACGTCCCTTTGCCGGCTCTCACGGAACCCCTCCCGTCCTGGGCGTCTCATGGCGGTCACAGCCTGCCAGGACCGCCATG
>JBOGYZ010000084.1:0-8883 GCA_050697015.1 Solirubrobacterales bacterium | reverse complement strand
CCGGTGAGTCGGCCGCGATCGGCACCCTGCAGGCCTTCGCGCTCGGCCTCGGCTTTCTTTTCGTCGGGCTCTACGGCGGCCAGCTGGCGGGCCTCGAGGCGCTCCTCTTCGGCACCTTTCTCGGCATCACCGAGGGCCAGGTCACGACCCTGCTCTGCATCGCCATCGCGGTGCTCGGGGCGCTGGCGGTCCTGGGCCGGCCGCTCCTCTTCGCGTCCGTGGACGGCTCGGTGGCGCGGGCGGGAGGCGTGCCGACCCGCCTCCTCGGCATCGCCTTCCTGCTGCTGCTCGGGTTGGCGGTCGCGGCGACCGCGCAGATCACCGGCGCACTCCTCGTCTTCGCCCTGCTGGTGACGCCCGCGGCGACGGCGCAGCTGATCACCGCACGTCCCGGCCGCGGCCTCGTCCTCTCGGTCGTCCTCGCCTTCCTCGTTACCTGGCTCGGCCTCGGCATCGCCTACTTCTCCCCGTATCCGGTCGGCTTCTGGGTGACGAGCCTCAGCTTCGGCCTCTACGTCCTCGTCCGCCTCGCGGTTGAGCTCCGTCGCCGCGACCGTGGTCGCCCTTTGGTCCGTCCAGCGGGCCAACGGACGACCACGCCGGGTGGGGAGGGGGCTCGCGCCTGATGTTCGCCCACGAATTCATGCGCCACGCCTACCTGGCCGGGACGTTCATCGCGCTCGCCTGCGGGGCGATCGGTTACTTCGTCGTGCTCCGAGCGCAGGTCTTCGCCGGGGACGCGCTCAGCCACGTCGCCTTCGCCGGGGCACTCGGCGCGGCCGCGCTCGGGGTCGACATCCGGCTCGGCCTCTTCGCCGCGACCCTGGTCGCCGGCGCCGGGATCGGCGGCCTCGGCGAGCGCGCCCGCGCCGACGACGTCGTGATCGGCACCGTCTTCGCCTGGATCCTCGGCCTCGGCGCGCTCTTCCTCTCGATCTTCGTCAGCGGCTCGAGCGGCGAAGACGGCACCGCCGCCGTCCGCGTCCTCTTCGGCTCGATCCTGGGACTGTCGGGGAGCGACGCCTGGGTCGCCGTCGCCGTCGCGGTCGCCGCGCTGGTGGCGCTCGCCGGGATCGCCCGGCCCCTGCTGCTCGCCTCGCTCGATCCCGAGGTGGCGCGTGGCCTCGGCGTCCCGGTGCGGGCGCTCGGCGTCGTCTTCTTCGTCATCCTCGGCGCCGTCGCCGCTGAGGCGACCCAGGCCGTCGGCGCCTTGCTGCTGCTGGGACTGCTGGCCGCCCCGGGCGGCGCGGCCCGCCTGCTCACCGACCGTCCCTGGCTCGGCCTCGGCCTCGCGTCCGGAATCGCCGTAGGCAGCATGTGGCTTGGTCTCTTCCTCGCCTACGAGATCGACTCGCTCCCCGCCGGCACCGCGGTGATCGGCGTCGCCACCGCGGTCTTCCTCCTCGCCGCCCTCCGTGACCGCGCTCCCCTCCGGGCTAGGCTAGGTACGTGAGTACCCAGACCCAGAGCGAGTGGGCCGAGCACGCGCTCGCGGCGCTGGCCGACGCCGGTTACCGCCGCGGTGGGGCGCGGACGGCGGTGGTCGAGGCGCTCGCCGAGCACGACTGCGCCGTCACCGCCCTCGACCTCGACGACGAGCTGCGCCGCCGCAAGCCTGCGGTGGGCCGGGCCAGTGTCTACCGCGCGCTCGAGCAGCTGGAGCAGCTCGGTCTGGTCCAGCGGATGGAGGTCTGCCGCGGCACCGCGGGCTTCGAGCGCATCGATCCCACCGGCCACCACCATCACCACGCGATCTGCCGGGACTGCGGCCGCATGGTCCCGTTCGAGGATCAGAGCCTCGAGAAGGCGCTCGCGGAGGTCGCCGGGACGATGAGCTTCGACGTCACCGAGCACGATGTCGTCTTGCGCGGACGATGCGAGCGCTGCGCCCGCTGAAGGATTTCTCTATCATCGACCGGCCGCGTGGGCGAAGCCCGCGCTTTTTTATGACTGAGACCGCCGTGAAAACCTTTGTAGCGAACGCTGAGACCCGCCAGCGAGACTGGTACGTCGTCGATGCCGAGGGGCAGACCCTGGGTCGTCTGGCGACGCAGATCGCCGACACGCTGCGCGGCAAGCGCAAGCCGACCTACACGCCGCACGTGGACACCGGCGACTTCGTCGTCGTCATCAACGCGGAGAAAATCCGCGTCACCGGCGACAAGCTCGCGCAGAAGACCTACTGGCGCCACAGCGGTTACCCCGGCGGGATCAAGTCGCGCACCCTCCAGGAGATGCTGGACCGTCGTCCGGAGGAAGTGATCCGCAAGGCCGTCAAGGGGATGCTGCCGCGCAACCGGCTCGCCCGCCAGCAGCTGACCAAGCTGAAGGTGTACGCCGGTCCCGAGCACCCGCACGCCGCCCAGCAGCCGAAACCGATGGAGATCCAGCGATAGATGTCTGACGAGACGAACGAGACTTCAGAGCAGCCGCAAGACGAGACGACCGAGGGTCAGGCCGCGCCGACCGCGGGTCCTGCCGCCGATGAGGCGCCCTCGTCCTCGCAGGCTGCGGGCGAGGACACCTCATCCGCGTCACCCGCGGACGAGGCCGTAGAGGCCCCGACCGCCTCGACCGAGGAGCCGGGCGAGGACGCCGCCGCCGCGCTTGCCGAGGACGCCGCCACCGAGGACGAGACTTCCGCCGAGGAGGCCGCTCCGGCCACCGAGGGCGAGGCGCCCGCCGAGGAGCAGCCCGCCGCCGAGGCCGAGGCCCCCGCCGCCGCGCCGCCGCGGCGCGAGGAGCGGAAGAAAGAGGAGAAAAAAGACGTCATCCCGGGCGCCAACCTGGAGCCGATCGCGATCGAGCCTCAGGGCCGGGAGCTGTCGGCCGAGGAGCGCGCCGCCCTCGAAGCCGAGGAAGAGGAGAAGGCCCGCCGCGAGGCCGAGCTGGCCGCCGCCGAGAGCGACTCGGCCGTCGCCGAGCGAGCCCCCGCGAAAATGGAGTCGGGCGCCCGCTTCCTCGCCACCGGCAAGCGCAAGAGCTCGATCGCCCGCGTCATCCTGAAACCGGGCGACGGCCAATTCACCATCAACGGCCGTGAGCTCGCCGAGTTCTTCCCCCGCCCCCTTCACCAGACGATGGTCAAGCAGCCGCTTACCGTCTCCGGCTACGAGGGCAACGTCGACGTTCGCGTCCGCGTCCACGGCGGCGGCGTCTCCGGCCAGGCCGGGGCGGTCCGCCACGGCATCGCCAAGGCGCTGACCGAGATCGACGCCGAGCTGCGCGGCGACCTCAAGCGCCGCGGCTTCCTCACCCGTGACGCCCGCGTCAAGGAGCGTCGCAAGGCCGGGTTCAAGAAGGCCCGTAAGAAGCCGCAGTTCAGCAAGCGCTGATCCGCTCCACTTTGCGTATTTCGCGGGTAGGCTGCGCCGGTGGCTGACGCTAGCCGGAAGCTGTTCGGGACCGACGGTGTGCGCGGCGAGGCGGGGACGTTCCTCACCGCCGAGCTGGCGAGCCTGATCGGCCGCGCGGCGACCGCCTCCCTGCAGAAGGACCGCCCGCAGGTCCTGATCGTCCGCGACACGCGCGAGTCGGGTCCGATGCTGGAGTCGGCGCTGGCGGCCGGAATCGCCGCGGCGGGCGGTGACGCGCTCCTCGCCGGCGTCCTGCCGACCCCGGCGGCGGCGATCCTCGTGCGCAGGCTCGGCCTCGACCTGGCGGCGGTCGTTTCGGCGTCCCACAACCCGTATCGCGACAACGGGATCAAGTTCTTCTCCGCCCAGGGCACCAAGCTCCCGGACGACGTCGAGGCGCGCATCGAGGCGCTGATGGAGGGTGGTGGGCGGGTACTGACGCGGGGCGACGGCCCGCCGCCCGCCGCCGAGCCCGGCCGGATCGAGGAGCTGAACGGGGGCGAGGACGACTACGTGCGCGAGCTCCGCGCCGCCTTCCAGATCGACCTCACGGGCCGCAAGGTGATGCTCGACTGCGCCAACGGCGCCACCTACCGTGTCGCGCCGCGGATCTTCGAGGAGCTCGGGGCAAGCGTCGAGACGATCGGTGCCCGACCCGATGGCCGCAACATCAACGAGGGCGTCGGCTCCACCCACGTCGAGGCGCTGGCCCGGATAGTCGCCGCCTCCGACACGGCCGAAATAGGCTTCGCCTTCGACGGCGATGGCGACCGGGTGCTCGCGGTCGACGCTGCCGGGCGGGTCCACGACGGCGACGAGCTGATCGCGCTCGCCGCCCGCGGCCTCGCCTCGCGCGGGGAGCTCGGCGGCGGTGGCGTCGTGGTCACGGTGATGACCAACTTCGGCTTCCACCAGGCGATGAAGGAGGACGGGATCGACGTCGCCATCACTCAAGTGGGCGACCGTTACGTGATCGACGAGATGCTGCGGCGCGAATGGAAGCTCGGCGGCGAGCAGTCGGGTCACATCATCGCCTCCGACATCGTCTCCACCGGCGACGGGATCGCCGCCGCGCTGCTGACCATGCGCGAGCTGGGCGAGGCGGCGCTCGCCGACGCGCCGGCGATGGAGAAACTGCCACAGCGGCTGGTGAACGTCGAGGTCGCCGACCGCGAGAGCCTGGCCGGGGCAACGGTCATCTGGAGCGCCGTGGAGGAGGAGAGTGCGGCGCTCGAGGGCCGCGGCCGAGTCCTCCTGCGCCCCTCCGGGACCGAGCCCCTGGTGCGGGTGATGGTCGAGGCGCCGGACGCCGCCGAGGCCGATGCCGTCTGCGACCGGCTCGTGGCATTGGTGCGCCAAGAGTTGGGTTGAAAGCGCCGCCATCGGGTCCCGGCCGTCGCGGCAGTCCTAGTTGCGTCCTGGGCCGTCTCACCGCGACCCTGGCAGGCTGTGGCCGCCGTGAGACGCCCAGGACGTGAGGGTTCCGTGGACAACTCCCGAGAGACGTGACGCTTCCGCCCGGAAGTCCACGCCTTCGTCACGGTTCCGTCGCAGCGGGACCCAACCCCATGTCCTTAGTCACCCACAGGGCTACCAATCGACATAGGGTTGCCCCCGGCGGGGTCACATCGGGGAGGAAGGCGCGCCGAAGCGTCGCGTTCCTGGGAGAACCCGCCCGGAACGGTGGAGTTCGTGGCGTCTCCCTCACGTCTCCCGCGACGGCGTCGCACTTCCTCCACCGCTTTCATACCCAGGCCGTCTCGGCCACGGCCACAGCCAGCCAGGGCCGTGGCGAGACGGCCGCTCTCGCCGCCAGCCCTAGGGTCCCGCGGCATTTCGGGCGTCAGCTTCCCCAGGCCCCGTCCCTTCCCGAAACCGACCCCAGCCCCCGGCCGCCACCGCCCGACGCTCAAGTTCCCGGACCGCCCGGTCGAGTCAGCCTCTAACCTCTTTCCCCTTCTATGTGCGGAATCGTCGGATACGTGGGCGGCCGTCCCTGCGAGGAGATACTCCTCCAGGGGCTGGAAAAGCTCGAATACCGTGGCTATGACTCCGCGGGCATCAGCCTGCTCGAGGACGGCGCGGTGGAGTCGATCCACGCGGTCGGCAACCTCGCCAACCTGCGCGCCGCGATCGACGCCGCGGCGAACGGCAACGGCGGGCTCGCTCCGGCGGAGACCGGCATCGCCCACACCCGCTGGGCCACCCACGGCCGGGTAACCGAGGAGAACGCCCACCCGCACGACGACAGCTCCGGCAAGGTCCACATCGTCCTCAACGGGATCGTCGAGAACCACGCCGAGCTGCGCAGGCACCTGATCGCGGAAGGTGAGGACTTCACCTCCGAGACCGACGCCGAGGTGGTCGCCCACCTCATCGCCCACCACTACGACGGCGACCTCGCCGCCGCCACCCGCGCCGCCTACGCGGAGCTGCGCGGCCACTACGCCTTCGTCGCCATGCACGCCGACGAGCCCGGCCGCCTGCTCGGCGCCCGCAAGGAGTGCCCGCTGGTCGCCGGCGTCGGCAAGGGGGAGACCTTCCTCGCCTCCGCGATCCCCGCCTTCCTCGCCGACACCCGCGTCGCGGTGCCGATCGAAAACGGCGAGCTGGTCGAAATCGAAGCCGGCGAGGTGCGGATCACCGACACCGACGGCAACCCGATCGAGCGCGCCCCGGAAGAGGTCACCTGGGATGCCGAGGCCGCCGAGAAGGGCGGTTACGAGACCTACATGCTGAAGGAGATCCACGAACAGGCCGACGCGGTCGCCGAGACGATCACCGACCGCCTGCCGGAGGCCGACGGCGTCGACCTCTCCGACGTCGACCTCTCCGACGAGTACCTGCGCAACGTCGGCAGGATCGTGATCGTCGCCTGCGGCACCAGCTACCACGCCGGGCTGATCGGCCGTTACGCGATCGAGGAATGGGCGCGGGTCCCGGTGGAAATGGACATCGCCTCCGAGTACCGCTACCGCAATCCGGTGATCGGGAAGGGCGATCTCGTCATCGGCATGACCCAGTCCGGTGAGACCGCCGACACCCTCGCCGCGATGCGCCTCGCTCGCGAGGCCGGGGCGAAGGTCCTCACCGTCACCAACATCATGGGCAGCCAGGCGACCCGCGACGCCGACGCCGTCCTCTACACCCGCGCCGGCCTCGAGATCGGCGTCGCCGCGACCAAGACCTTCCTCGCCCAGGTGGCGGCGATGTACCTGCTTGGGCTGCGGATCGCGGAGCTGCGGGGGACCCTGCCGCCGGCGCGGATCGAGGAGCTGGTCGCCGAGCTGAAGGCGCTGCCGGTGAAGATCGACGAGACCCTGGCCTCGACCGAGGAGGCCGTCCGCAAGGTCGCCGAGACCCACTTCGAGAAGGAGTTCTTCCTCTACCTCGGCCGCCACATCGGCCTGCCGGTCTGCCTCGAGGGCGCCCTGAAGCTGAAGGAGGTCTCCTACATCCCGACCGACGCCTACGCGGCGGGGGAGATGAAGCACGGGCCGATCGCTCTGCTCGACGAGTCGACCCCGGTGGTCTGCGTCGCCACCGACAGCCCGGTGCTGGAGAAGGTGCTCTCGAACGTCGAGGAGGTCCGCGCCCGCGGCGCCCAGACGATCGGGATCGCGACCGCCGGGGACGAGCGGGTCCGCGAGGTGGCCGACGCGACGATCGAGGTGGCATCCAGCGACTGGATCCTGCAGCCGATCCTCGCCGTGCTGCCGCTGCAGCTGCTCGCCTACGACATCGCCCGCGCCCGCGGCCTGAACGTCGACCAGCCTCGCAATCTGGCCAAGACCGTCACCGTCGAGTAGCTCGTGAACGCCCCCAAGCTTCTTCTCGGCCCGATCGTGGCGCTCGTCGCCGCGGCGCTCGTGGTCGCCGGCTGCGGCGGCGGCTCGGGTGGCGGCGGGGGTGAACCCGCGGGCGTGGTGCCGAAGTCGGCGCCGGTCTACCTGGAAGCGGACCTGGCGCCGGACGGGAAGACCAGCGAAGCGCTGAACGAAGTCGCGGGGACCGTCTTCGGCATCGACAACGTCGGCGAATTCGTCGCCGAAGAACTCGAAAGCGTGGCGCTCGGCGAAGGCGAAAAGCTGAACTTCGAAGAAGAGATCGAACCGTGGTTGGGCGAAAAGGCGGGCCTTTACCTGGCCGGCTACGACGGCGACAACTTCCACGGCGTCGGCATGGCGATCGAAACCGCCGACTCCGGCGAAGCCGAAGAATTCATCGAAGAACGGGTCGAAAAGAACGACGAAGGCGCCGAACAGGACGAATTCGAAGGCAACAAGTACTACGAAGAGTCCGACGAAGAATCCGTCGTCGGGATGATCGGCGACTACATCGTCTTCGGCGAAACCAAAGGCGACTTCGAAGAAATGGTCGAAGCCTTCGAAGGCGAAGGGCTGAACGAATCGTCGAAGTTCAAGGAAGCGATGGAAAACGCGCCGGACGAAGGGATCGGCAACGTCTACGTCGACATCGGCGGCCTGATCGAAGAAACGAAAAGCGTGCTGCCACAGGAAACCGAAGCCTTCTTCGACCTGGTCGGGATCGAACCGAAGAAGGCGACCGCCGTCGCCACCGTGATCCCGCGCTCCGAACAGCTGGAGATCGACGTGTCCTCGAACCTGGGCAAATCGGTGCCGGAGGCCGGCGACGCGACTGACGCGCTGGAAGCGCTGCCCGCGACCGCGACCCTCGGCTTCGCCTCTTCCGAATTCGGCAAGAGCTTCAGCGAAGGCCTTGAAGAATTCAGTCAGAAAGGCGTTCCCGGGCAGATCGAACCGGGCGAACTCGGCGAAGCCTTCCAGGCGATGGGGATCGACGTGGAAACGCTCGGCGAATCGTTCGGCGACCTGTCCGGGTTCGTCGAAGGGACGAGCGAAAGCAACCTCGGCGGCGCGATCGTGATCGAGGCCAAGGACGCGACCGAAGCGAAGAACATGGTCGCCAACATCGGCCTGCTGCTGCGGGCGACGAACACGTCGGGCGTGACCGCGGTCAACGGCGAAGTCAGCGGCTTTTCCGTCCGCGTGCCGAACCTCGGGCCGACCCCGCTGGTCGTCGGCTCGGCGGGCGAAAAGATCGTCATCTCCTACGGCGCCAAGGCGGCGGCGCAGGCGCTGCGCAGCCAGGCGAAGACGCTCGGCACGACGCCGGGCTTCGAAGCGGCCAAGAGCTCGTTGGGCTCCACCCCGATGAACGCCTTCGTCGATGGCGGACCGATGCTCTCGTTGGTCGAATCGCTGCTCTCGCCAGAGGAACAGGCGGAAATCGCCGAAGCGAAGCCGTACCTTGAAAAGATCGATTACCTCGGGATCGGCGCCGAAGCCGAAGGCGACACGCAGACCGCGAAAGTCATCATCGGCCTGACCAAGTAGCCCCCTGGGTAGGTTGGCGCCATGGAATCTTGGCTGCGAGGTCTCTACGACGCCGAGGGAATGCGGTCGGTCGACGGTTGGGCGATCGATGACCAAGGCGTCGACTCGCTGGAGTTGATGGAGAACGCCGGCCGCGCGGTCGCCGAGGC
>JBOGYZ010000083.1:0-6362 GCA_050697015.1 Solirubrobacterales bacterium | reverse complement strand
AGACGGCCCTTCCCTTTCCCGGGCGCCAGCTTCGCGAGGCCTGGACCCTTGCACCTCCGGGCGACAGCTTGCGTTCCTGGACCCTTTGCGCCTCCGGGCGCCAGCTTTGCGAGGTCCCATCCCTCCTGTCCGTCGCCCGCGCAAACTCCGCCCGTACCGCTCCGTTGGTTTCACAGAGCGTCTTAAGGGAACCCTCAGGCGGCATTGGTTGGGCGTTTACGTCCAAGGTGAAGGCTGGGGGCACCCGATGACGAATAGGAGACTGCTGATGCAGGAGACCAAGAACAAGCGCAACGTGTTGGTGATCGTGGGTCGCGAGGCCGAGCCGCCGATCATGGTCGACGCCCTGCGGCCACGCGCCGAGGGGACCGGCTTCACCCTGCTGGTCCCGGCGACTTCGGTGCATGGGCCCGACTCGCCGATCGACTGGGCCGATGCTCTCGATCGGGCCGAGAAGGGGGCGAGTGCCCTGCGTGGAGCCGGGCTCGAGGTGATCGAGACGATCGTCGGCGATGCCGACTTCGCCGCGGCCGCAGGCGACGTGATGCACTCGCGGGAGATCGACGACGTCGTCGTCCTGGTCGACCCGCAAGCGGCTCTCGGCGCCCGTCCCGACCTCGTCGCCGTCTGATTCAGCTCGGCTCCTAGAGCCAAACGCCCTTTTTCTGGGCGCAAAATTTCGCGACCGAGACTCCGCAGGAGTCATCTTGTTCTCGCAGAAGGCACCTCACACCTATGCCGAGACTCCGACGCAACAAGAGAAGCGCCCCCGAGCCTGTGCGCTCGCGTGGCCGGCGCGCCCCGATCATCGAGCTGAACGATGTGACCAAGGTCTACCCAGGCGGCCACATGGCGCTCGACCGCGTCTCGCTCTCGATCGGCCGGGGGGAGTTCGTCTTCCTCGTCGGCCCGACCGGCTGCGGCAAGTCGACGCTGATCAAGACCCTGATCCGCGAGCTCGACGTCACCGAGGGCAGCGTCCGCATCGCCGGTCGCGACATCGCCTCGATGCCCGACAAGAAGGTCCCGCAGCTGCGTCGCAACATCGGCACGGTCTTCCAGGACTTCAAGCTTCTCCCGAACCGGACCGTCTACGACAACGTCGCCTACGCGCTTCAGGTGATCGGCGCCGGCCGCACCGAAATCCGCGAGCAGGTGCCGGCGACGCTGCGCCTGGTCGGCCTCTCGACCAAGCTCCACAACTTCCCCGACCAGCTCTCCGGTGGTGAGCAGCAGCGCGTCGCGGTCGCCCGCGCCTTCGTCAACCACCCGCCGCTCATGCTGGCCGACGAGCCTTCGGGCAACCTCGACCCGGTCACCTCGATCGGGATCATGCAGCTGCTCTACCGGATCAACAAGACCGGTACGACCGTCGTCGTCGTCACCCATGACCGCGAGATGGTCGACAACATGCGTCGTCGCGTCGTCGAGCTCTACGAGGGCCGCGTCGTCCGCGACGAGGTCTCCGGTGGCTACACCGAGGAGTCGACGACCGAGTTCGGCATGCGGATGGCGGCCGAGATCGGGATCGGCCCCGACGGCGAGCGCAAGACCAACGGCCACGGACACTCGCTCAGCCGCTGATGTCAAGAATCTTTTTCTTCTTCTCGGAGGCTTTCCGGGCCCTCCGCCGCAACGGGGCGCCGACTCTCGCCGCGGTGATCACCACGGTCGTCACCGTGGTGCTGCTCGGGGTGCTGATCCCGGTCTTCCAGACCGCCCAGGCGAAGTCCGACGAAGTCCGGGGCGAGCTGAACGTCCAGTTCGCCGTCTACGACGACGCGACGCACGACGAACTCGTGGCCGCAAAACAGAAGATCGAAGGGATCCCGGGCGTCGACTCGGTGGCCTTCATCTCCAAGTCGGAAGCGCTGGCGACGCTGAAGAGCGAACTCAGCGACAAGACCATCGTCCAGGAGCTCCACACCAACCCGCTTCCCGCCAGCTTCCAGGTGACGGCGTCGAACGCCTCAGACCTGCCGCAGATCGAAAAGGAAGTGATGGGGACGACCGGCGGCGGCACGAGCGACCCGATCAGCCCCGCGATCTCCAACTCCTTCAGTCGCCAGCAGTCGACTCAGCAGATCGCCAAGGTGACGAGCGCCCTGAAGATCGTCCTCACCGTGATCATGGCGCTGCTGATCGTCGCCTCGCTGATGCTGATCGGCAACACGATCCGGCTCTCGATCTTCACCCGTCGCCGCGAGGTCGAGGTGATGCGCCTGGTCGGCGCCACCCGCTGGTTCATCCGCTGGCCCTTCCTCATCGAGGGGGTCGTGGTGGGCTTCATGGGCGGCCTGGTCGCCATAATCATCCTGTGGATCGGCAAGATCACGATCGTCGACCCGTTGAGCAGCAACGGCGACTCCTTCGCCCTGGCCCAGCACAACAGCACCATCGCCTTCCCGGTGCTGATCGCGATCCTCTTCGGGGCCGCGATCCTCGTCTCGACGATCGGGTCGGGCGTCACGCTGCGTCGCTTCCTCCGGGTCTGAGGGCCGCGTGAGGCTGCGCGGCGCGATCGCCTTCGGCGTCGCCCTGGTCGCGTTCCTCGTCGTCGGGATCTGGCTCGGCGGCCACCCGTCGAAGCTGCCCGGCTTCGCCCGCGAAGCCTTCACCGAAGAACCGACCAGCCTGGTCGGCGAAGCCTCGGAAATCATCAAGGGCAACTACTTCCGCAAGGTCGGCAACACCGAGCTCGGCAACTCCTCCCTGCAGGGGATGGTCCGCGAGCTGCGCAAACGCCACAAAGATCGCTTCAGCGACTACTTCTCGCCGGAAAGCCTGGAAGGGTTCAACCAGCAGATCGAAGGGCACTTCTCCGGCGTGGGACTGAGCGTGATCGAAGTGAAAAAGGGCCTGAAGGTCGTGAAGGTCTTCAAACGCTCGCCGGCCGAAGAAGGCGGGGTCGAGGTGGGGGACACGATCATCGCGGTGGAAGGCGAATCGATCGCCGGGCTCAACTCGACCGAAGCGACGCAGAAGATCAAGGGGCCGGAAGGCACCCAGGTCACGGTCACGATCGAACGGCCGAAGACCCACAAGAAGGTCGAAAAGACGCTGACCCGGGCGAACGTCGTCCTACCGAACGTCTCGAGCCGCGTCTTCACGATCGGCCAGAAGAAGATCGGTTATGTGCGGCTGCTCTCGTTCAGCTCCGAAGCGAGCAAGCAGCTCGCCCATGGGATCGAGAAGCTGAACGACGAACGGGTCGAGGGCATCGTCCTCGATCTGCGCGACAACCCCGGCGGGCTGCTCGACGAGGCGGTCTCGAGCGCCTCGCTGTTCCTCCCCGAAGGCGAAGTGGTCGTCTCGACCAAATCGCGCACCAAGGGGTCGACGGAACGCAAGAGCGGCCCCGGGAAGATCGTCGAAGTGCCCTTCGACGTGCTGATCGACCGGGGGACGGCGAGCGCCGCCGAGATCATGACCGCGGCGCTGCAGGACGACGCGCACGCGACCGTGGTCGGCACGCGCTCCTACGGCAAGGGCGTCTTCCAGGAAGAGCACGACCTGGCCAACGGCGGGGCGCTGAAGCTGACGGTGGGGGAATACTTCACCCCGAGCGGCGAAAACCTCGCCCGCACGGGCGGCATCCATCCCGAAGTGAAGGTCGTCGACAAGCCGCGGACGCCGGTCGACGAGGCGCGGCAGAAAGCCCTCGAAACGGTCGCCGCCCGGGTCGAAGGTTGAGCCCGCGCCGGGAGAGCGGCGGTGGGCGCGGGCGGAGCCGGCGCCAGAACGCGGCGCCGAAATCGGGCGGCGGCGATGGCGGGAAACGAGCCGACGGCGGTGCCAACGCATGGCGCGGCCCCGACGGCGCCACGCGGAGCGGGCGACGAACTCCGGCGCGCGTCGAACGTGGCTCCGGCGCTCGTGGCGGGACCCTGCGCCGGCGCGACAAACCCGCGAGCGCCCGTGACGCGGTCGTCGACCTGCTCGAGGAGCGCCTCGGGCTGCGCGGCTTCACCGGCGTGGTCGAGGAGGAAGCGGCGTCGGCGGCCGAGGAGGCCGAGGCGCGCGCCGTCCCCCGCCGCGACCTGACCGCCCTCGCCACCTTCACCGTCGACCCCGCCACCGCGCGCGATTTCGACGACGCCGTCTCCGCCCAGCGCGAGGGCGAGGGCTGGCGCGTCTGGGTCCACATCGCCGATGTCGCCGCCCACGTGCGCCCCGGCTCGCCGCTCGACCTGGAGGCGCTGCGCCGCGCCAACTCCACCTACGTGCCGGGGACGGTCGAGCCGATGCTGCCGCACTCGCTCTCCAGCGGCGCCTGCTCGCTCTCGCCCGGCGTGGAGCGCCTCGCGGTCACCGCCGAGATCGAGCTGGACGGGGACGCGCGGCCTGCCCGCACCACCTTCTACCGCAGCCGCATCCGCTCCGACGCGCGGCTCGACTACGACCAGCTGGACCGCGTCTTCGACGGCCGCGAGGAGCCGCCCGCGGCGGTCGCCGAACCGCTCGCCGCCGCCCGCGACGCCGCCGCCCGTTTGGGCGAGCACCGCGATGGATCGAGCCTCGACGTCGAATCGGCGGAGCCGGAGTTCGAGTTCGACGCCGAGGGGAACGTCGTCGCCGCCCACCGGGTGCCCCAGACCGAGGCCCACCGGCTGATCGAGCGCCTGATGATCCTCACCAACGAGCGGGTCGCGGAGTTCCTCGTCGACCGCCGCGTCGCCGCCGTCTACCGCGTCCACGCGCAGCCCGATCCACCGCGGATCGAACGGCTGCTGGAGCAGCTGGCGGCGCTGGACGTGCCGACCCCGCCGCTCGGCCAGGGGCTCTCGCCGCGCTCCGCCGGGCAGATGGCCGCGGACTCGAGCCGGCTGGCGCGGGCGGAGGCCGCGCGGCGCGGCCACGGCCGGGACGCATATACCTCTCTTGTGCTTCGTTCCCTCAAACAGGCCGCCTACAGCGAGACGAACTCCGGCCACGCCGGGCTCGGCTCCGACGCCTACACCCACTTCACCTCGCCGATCCGGCGCTACCCCGACCTGCTCGTGCACCGGGCGCTGCTGGCGGCGCTGGGCGAGGGGGAGGAGGCGCCGACGCTGGCCGAGGCGCGCGAGGTCGCCGCCCACAGCTCCGCCCAGGAGCGCGAGTCGGCGAAGATCGAGCGCGATGCCGACGACGTCTGCGCCGCCTACCTGCTGGAACGGGAGCTCGGCGAGCGCGGGCTCGACGCCGAATTCGACGGCGAGGTGTCGGGCGTGATCCGGGCGGGGGCGTTCGTCGCCTTCGGCGGGGAGCTCGGCGACGTCTACGAGGGGATGCTGCCGGCGCGGACGCTGCCCGGCGGGCGCTACGAGCTGGACCGCGCCGAGGTCGCGCTGATCGGCAGCGGGGACGGGGCGACGGCGCTGCGGCTCGGCGGCCCGGTGCGGGTACGGGTCACCGGCGTGGACTCCGAGCGCGGCCGCGTCGACCTCGAGCTGACCGCCGGAGGCGGTGCGACCGCCAAGGGCGGCCGCACCGGAAAGGGCAGGTAATGGCGAAGAAATCGAAGAAACGCGCGGCCGCCTCGGGGGACGTCGTCACCAATCGACGCGCCCGCCACAAATTCGAGTTCGTCGAAACGATGGAGGCTGGGATCGTCCTCACCGGCTCCGAGGTGAAGGCGCTGCGTGGCGGTCAGGCGCAGATGACCGATTCCTACGCGGTCGTCGACGAAGGTGAGGTCTGGCTGCGCAAGCTCTACATCCCGCCCTACGAGTTCTCCGAGATCGACGCCCACACCCCCGATCGGCCGCGCAAATTGCTGCTCCACCGTGACGAGATCGAGCGCCTGGTCGGCAAAACCGCCGAGAAAGGCCTCACCCTGGTGCCGGTGCGGATCTACTTCAAAGGCCCGCGGGCAAAGGTGGAGCTGGCCCTGGCCCGGGGCAAGGAGGGGCGCGACCGCCGGCGCGAGATCGCCGACCGCGATGTGCGCCGCGAAGTCGAACGCGACTTCAAAGGGCGCATGCGCTGACCTTGAATGGCAAAACCCAGAGATGTGGCCAAACGGTTGACCCGGCGGGATCCTTTGTAAGGATGGGACCGTGCCCGCGGCAAACGTCAGTAATTACATCTCCGATCACACGGGCTACTTCATCGCCGCCCTCGCGGCCGCGATCCTCCTGCTCCTGCTGGTGGTCATGGTGACCAACCGCCGCAGCAAGGAGGAAGAAGGCAAAGCGAAAGCCGCCGGGGAGCCGGGCGGGCCGCCGAGCGGGCCCGGTGCGGCCGCTTCCGCGGGAGCCACCGGAGCGCCGCCGAACGCCGCAGCGACGCCGCCCACCGGCGAGACGCGCAGGGAGAAGCGCGACCGCCTGCGCAGAGAGCAGCGCGAGCAGCGGGAAAAGATGCGTACGGAGCGGCGC
>JBOGYZ010000082.1:0-5119 GCA_050697015.1 Solirubrobacterales bacterium | reverse complement strand
GCTTCGGGACGCCGCGCAGCCCGGCGAGCTCCAGCGAGCGCGCCAGGGTTTTGCGGCGGTGGGCGAAGGCGGCGCGGACGAGGTTTCGGGTGGCGGCGTCGGCGCCCGGACCGGTGCGCGTCAGGCGCAGGATCGCCGAGTCGACCCGCGGCCGAGGCTTGAACACCGCCGGGTCGACCTTCCGCACGAGCTCGACCTCGCAGGCGAGCTGGGCGATCGCGGTGGGCGCCCCGTAGGTCTTGTTGCCGGATTTCGCGCGCAGCCGCTCGGCGATCTCCAGCTGCACCATCACGGTCCAGGTCCGGAGCGACGGCAGCTCCTCGATCGTCTTCAGGATCACCGGCGTGGCCACCGAGTAGGGCAGGTTGGCGACCATCGCATTCGGCGCCGGGACGAAGCCGGCGAAGTCGATCTTCACCGCGTCGCCCCAGTGGAGCGTCGCGTTGGGAAGCGCCGCGATCGGGGCGAGCGCGGCCTCCAATCCGCGGTCGATCTCCACCGTGTGCAGGTGGGCGACCCGCGCCGCGAGGCGCTCGCTCAACACCCCTTCGCCCGCTCCGACCTCAAGGACGGTGTCCTCGGGTCCCACGCCCGAGTCGCGGACGATCGCGTCGAGCAGGTTCGGGTCGGCGAGGAAGTTCTGGCCGAGCCTGACCACGGCGCGGCTACCAGCCGAAGAGCGCGGCGGCGTTGGCCTCGACCGTGCGCTCGAAGTCCGCGAGCGGTACGCCGCGCTCGGCGGCGACCACCTCGGCGGTGGCGAGGACGTTGGCGGGCTCGTTGCGCTCGCGGCGGCGCACCTGCGGGGTGAGGAACGGGGCGTCGGTCTCCACCAGGATCCGGTCCTCGGGCACCTTGGCGGCGGCGAAGCGCAGGTCGGCGTTGCGGGGGTAGGTGACGTTGCCGGCGAACGAGCAGTACCAGCCGCGCTCGGCCGCCTCGGCCACCTTCTGGGGCGCCGAGAAGCAGTGGAGGATCACCGTCGCGCCGTCGGCGTGGGCGTCGAGCGTGGCGAAGATCTCGTCGATCGCCGCGCTCTCGCCGTCCTTGTCGCGCGCGTGGATGACGATCGGCAGGCCGAGGTCCTTCGCCACCTCGACCTGGCCGATGAAGGCGCGGCGCTGATCGTCGCGCGCGGCGGTGTCGCGGTAGAAGTCGAGGCCGGTCTCGCCGATCGCGCGGACGTTCGGGTGTACACCGAGCTCGACGAGCGCCGCCTGCGCCTTGTCGTCGAACCCGCCCGCGTCGTTGGGATGGCGGCCGACGCTGGCGAAGACCGCCTCCTGGGCCTCTGCGACCCTGACGACCTCGGCATTCGTCGTCTCGTCGAGCCCCACGTTCAGCATTCGCTTGACCCCCGCCGCGGCGGCCGCCTCGAGCAGCTCGGCGGTCGGCTTCTCGCAGAGGAAGAGGTGCGTGTGGGAGTCGATCACCCGCCTCACCCTAGCCGGCCGGGCGCGCGCTCGACCCGGCGTCGTCTCAGCAGCCGAACGCCTGGAGCGACGGCGGCGGGCTCGGGACGACGAGTTTCAGCAGGCTCGGGATCACGCCTCCGAGTTCGATGCCGCCGAAGAGGCTCCCGAGTTCGTTGGCGCGGCTGGTCAGCGCGGTGGCCTGGGTGCACAGCGCTTTCACGTTGGCGACCGCGGCGACCGCTTCTTGGAGCTGCGTCGGCGAGATGCCCTGGAGTTTCGAGAGCATCCCGAGCAGGTCCGTATTGGTGATCCCCTGCAGGACGCCTTCCAACGCGGTGACTTTGTTGGTCAGGGTCTGGACGCGGCTTTCGAGGCCTTTCACCCCGGCCGCGCCGGTTTCGCCGGCCGGCCCGCTTTCCCCGCCGCTGCTCCCGTTTTCGCCGCCCTGCCCGGATTCCCCGGCGGGGCCGACAGACCCCCAGGAGATCTTCTTTTCGCCGCGCTTGCACTTGCCCTTCTTGGGGACGAGGCGGACGGCGCCCTTCGACTTGCCCTTGGCCTTGTAACAGGCGTAGACGCGGCCGTCCTTGCCGACCAGCTTCCCCGCCCCGGCGCCGGCGGGCAGCGTCGCCCAGAGGACCACGGCCGCGAGCGAGGCGAGCACGAGCACGGCGAGCCGCCGCGCGGAGATCCCAACTCCCATCCCGCCACACTCCCACCGCGGGCCAGGGGGCGCATCGTCAGTTTTTGGGGCGAAGTTCCCTTTGCCGAGCTAGGCCGCGGGCGTCTCGATCTTCGGGAAGAGCGGCTGGATCTTCTCCACCTGCTGGCCGCCACCGCGCGAGCCGAGCTCCGCCAGACCCCGCCCCTCCTCGCTGAGCACCGCGAGCAGCTGCTCAGCCGTCCCAGGCAGGTAGGGCACCAGCATCAGGGTGACGACGCGCAGGCCCTCGATCAGGTTGTAGAGGACTTCGTCGAGGCGGGCGGGGTCGGCCTCGTCCTTGGCGAGGACCCACGGCGCCGTCTCCTCGACATAGCGGTTGAGGCGCCGCACCAGCACCCAGATGACCTCCAGCGCCTGGGACAGCTCAGCGCGATCGATCAGGTCCCGCAGCCGGTCGAGCGTGCCTTCGAAGTCCTCGGCGAGCACCGCATCGACCTGGGAGCCCTCGGGGACGACCCCGTCGCGGTAGCGCGCGACCATCGCCAGCGTGCGGCTGGCGAGGTTGCCGTAGTCGTTGGCGAGCTCGGTCTCGTAGCGCGCCTCGAAGCCCGCCGTGGAGATCGACCCGTCCTGGCCGAAGCTCACCTCGCGGAAGAGGTAGAAGCGCAGGGCGTCGGCGCCGAAGCGGTCGATCACCTCGAAGGGGTCGAGCACGTTGCCGAGGCTCTTCGACATCTTTTTCTCGCCCATCAGCAGGTAGCCGTGGATCACCATGCGGCGCGGCGGCTGGAGGCCGGCGGCCATGCAGAGCGCGGGCCAGATCACCGCGTGGAACTTGAGGATGTCCTTCGCCATCACGTGCAGGTCGGCCGGCCAGTAGCGCTCGGTGAGGTCCTCGCCGGGGCGGGCGAAGGTCAGCGCGGTGACGTAGTTGAGGAGAGCGTCGAACCAGACGTACATGCGCTGGTCGGGGTCCCAGGGCAGCGGCAGCCCCCATTTCAGCGTCGGCCGGGAGAGCGAGACGTCCTCCAGCCCGCCTTTGATGAAGGCGACCGCCTCATTGCGGCGGAACTCCGGCACGACGAAGTCCGGCTGCCCCTCGTACAGCGCTTCCAGCCTGCCCTGGAATTTCGACAGCTCGAAGAACCAGTTCTCCTCTTCCACCCAGTCGAGCGCGATCTCGTGGATCGGGCAGGTGTTGCCCTCGGCGACCTCGCGCTCCGTTTTGAAGTCGGCACAGCGGGGGCAGTACCAGCCTTCGTAAGAGCCCTTGCGCACCCAACCGTTGTCGTAGACGCGCTGCATGATCTCCGCGACCTTCGCTTCGTGCCGCGGATCCGAGGTCCTGATGAAGAAGTCGTTGGTCGCGTCGATGATCGGCCCGAGCGCCTCGAACTTGGCCGCGTTCCGATCCACCAGCTCCTCCGGCGAGATCCCCTCCTTCGCCGCCGCGTTCTCGATCGGCTCCCCGTGCTCGTCGGTCCCGGTGAGGAAGAACACGTCGTCCCCCCGCTGCCGATGGTGCCGCGCGAGGATGTCCGCGGCCAACGTCGAGTAAGCGTGCCCAAGGTGCGGCTCCGCGTTGACGTAGTAGATGGGGGTGGTGACGTAGAACTTCTCCGCGCTCATAGACGCACCACATTAGTGCGGCGGCGCCACCTCCCGGCGCGGCGGCACGAAGCTGTGACGCGGGAGCAGCAAGCGGCGCGCGCTCAGCAGTGCGGCCGGTACGTGATTTCGGTCAGGTCGTGACCGTAGCGGTGGATGCGCGATTCCTGCACCGCCACCAGCGCCGAGAATTCTTCTGGATTCACTTTGCTCTCATGCCCGAGTTTCGAGTGCAGCTGCGCGAGGGCGGCGGCGTCTTCGCCCATCTTCTTGCGCAGCGCTTCGCACTCGGCCGGCGCATTCGTCGCTTCCAGGTCCTTCCCGAGCTTCGCCAGCGCCGCGCCGTACTCGCGGTAGATCGGTTCGAGCCGCGCCTGCGACGTGCTGGTGTGGATCTGTTCGATCGCCGGCGCGGCCTGGTTTTCGAACGTCCTCATCACCTTTTCGACTTCCTTGCCCCAGGCCGCTTCCGCGCCTCCCCCTCCGCCGGACGCGCCGGTCGTCCCGGAGCTGCTCGATCCACCGCCACCACAGGCCGCGAGCCCGAGGGCGAGGACGATCAGCGGGGGAAGGAGGACCGTGCGCACGGCGGGGTACGCTAACCGGGCTGGCGAGGAGGCTGGACTTCTTCGTCTTCGAGTTCCGCGATCAATGGATGGCGGGCCAGGCGCAGGCGCAGGCCGAGGAAGTTCGCGCCCAGCGAGCCGGTGAGGGCGTGCGATCGGCGGTCGTAGTGGCCGGTGCCGAAAAACGGCTTTGGCGGGTGGAAGTCGATCGTCGTGGGGTGGTCCCCGCCGGGCCCGATCGCGACCGTCTTCTCCAGAGGGATGCCGGGACGATTCACCCACCGTTGCACGGCGACTTCTCCAGGCAGCCATTCGCGATCGAACCCGACGAACTGGCCGGTGCCTTCGTGGCGGTAGGGATCGCTCCAGACAATGAGATTGACGGAGCGGTCCCGCGCGCGAGCCAGGAATCGGAACGACGCCGGGCCGCCCAACAGCGGCCCGTATTCCTGGACCGCGCCGAAGAGGTCTTCAGGCGTCGCCGACTTGGAAGCGCGAGGGTTGCAGGCCCGGGTTACCGACGCCTCAACTCGCTTCGCCCTCCACGACTCATAGCCGCCGGCGCCGTGGAAGTCGAGCCTGCCCTTGAAGGTGGCGGGTTCGGCTCCGTCAACGCACTTCGCAGTCCCTTCGCGCTCGGAAGAGACGGCCCCGACGAAACGGCCGAGCCTGGGGACGGTCAGGTCGAGCCACCCTTCGAAGTTCGTCGGCGGGATCGCCAAGGCGTAGGCGACGCCGCGGCCGCGTTCGAGGCCACTGGCGGTGTCGATCACCGTGTCGACGACGGCCAGACCCCTCATCGGATAGACGTTCAGCTCGAGGATGTGTTCGTGCCCGCGCGCCGTCTTCTGCATGTAGAGCTGCAC
>JBOGYZ010000081.1:0-8597 GCA_050697015.1 Solirubrobacterales bacterium | reverse complement strand
GGCGTGCTCCCGCCCGCCCCGCCCGTCCGAGTTGGGACGTGAGGGATTCGTGAAACATCCGGCGCATGGACGGCACGAAGTCGGACTTCCGTGACGGTCCTCGCCTCGGTCGCCCCGGACGCATGGATCCCGACCTCTGTGGAGCGTTAGTCGCGCATAGAGAGAGTTTCACTCCACAGCAAAAGGCTGAGTGGTGCGGAGTCGACGAAGACGCCGGGAACTCCACACTTCCCTGACCCTTCGGGCACTTCCGGGCCCGGATTGAGGGTCCGAGAACGCGCTGCGTGTATCACCGGGCCTATAGCACGGGTGATCCACGCAGCGCGGTCGTGGCTAGTTGACCAACACGCACAGAAGCGTGGACTTCTCACGCCCTCTGTGACCCCACAGACGGCCCTCTCGCCGAGACCCCTCGCGTCCCTTCCCCAGGCGCCAGCTTTCCGAGGCCTGGACCCTTGCACCCGCGCCCTTACGCCCCCCCGAGCTCCTCCCGCAGCTTGCGCAGGGCGCGGTAGAGGCGGCCTTCGATGGTCGTCGGGCGCTCGCCGAGGAGCTTGGCCATCTCCTTCGCCGACAGCTCGCCGCCGTAGCGGAGGGCGACGACCTCTCGCTCCTCCTCGCTCAAGAGGCGCAGGGCGCGCTGGAGCTCGTCGCGGGTCTCGGCCCGCTCGAGGGCGGGATCGGAGAGGTCCAGGGCCCCCGGGGCGCCGACGCGGTCCAGGGCGCGGACCTCGGCGCCCTGGCGACGCTGATGGTCGCGGAGGCAGTTGAGGGCGATCGAGTAGATCCAGGTCTTCGCGCTCGCCTTGCCGGGGTCGTAGCGCTTGCGGGCCTTGAGGGCGCGTTCGAAGGACTCCGACATGACTTCCTCGGCCAGGCCTCGATCCCCGGTCCGGTAGGCCAGGAAGCCGAAGAGGGCCTGGGCATGGTCCTCGTAGAGCCGCTCGAATTCGCTGTTACGCATGGATTCTGAGATTTCTTCGACGAATTCCAGAGAGTCGATCAGAAATCGACCGGCTCGTTCGTATAAGTGACATCAGCAAGAAATTCGACAGCCCCAAAAGTGCCTTTGATGATGACTTCCGCGAGGTAGAGCGGCGGCTGACCGATTCCAGGCCGGCTATGACTGCGCTTGAGCTCGATGCGGCGAAGGTGCGCGTCATGAAGTCGGCACTGAAGCAACCGGGGATGTTCGCCAGAAAGAAGGGAAGCTTCATGAAGTCACGCGTAGCCCTGGTGGCTGTACTCGCATTGGGCGTTTTCATGAGCGGCACGGGGGCGACCCTGGCTGTCTCCGGTTTCGCCGACAACGGCAGCGCCAGCTCGGCCCAGTACCCGCAGGAAGAAAACGGCGGCAAAAAACCGCACCACATCGTCGAAGCCGAAAAGGGCTCGGGCAGCGAATGCACGGGCGGTAGCGGCGGCAACTCCGGCGCCAACGGCGGTAACGGCTCGAACAAGAACTGCAACGAGAGCACGCCAGCTCCGGCCGAAGTCCAGGTCGAAACCCAGGCCGTCGAACAGGTCGCGGCCACCGGCTCGAGCAGCTCGCTCCCGTTCACCGGCTTCCTTGCCGTCCCGGTCCTGATCGTCGGGCTCGGCCTGCTGGGCGCCGGCGTCGCGATGCGGGTCCGCAATCGCCGCGGGGACCACACCGCCTAGCGATCCGTTTCACTGACACCCGTCAGAGGGGAAGGCTGGCCTTAGCGGCCAGCCTTTCTCGTTCTGCGGGGCCTTTCGCCTTTTCGAACCGCGCCAGCGTTTCCAGGACCAGCGGTTCGAGCGGGTTGAGCCGTTTCGCTTCGCGCAGCGCCACCAGCGGGTCCTTGCCCGAGGAGGCTTGGACGAGGCCCAGCCCGTACTGGAGTTCCCAGTTTTCGGGATCGCGGGAGATCGCGCTTTCCATCGCTTGTTCGCCCAGTTTGTACTGGCCGTAGCGGGCGTCGCAATAGCCGATCAGCTCGTAGGGCTCCGGCCGCACCCCGAGCGCGTCGATCGACGCCAGCGAGGCGCTGATCGAGGCCGGGCATTCGTTCGCGTCGAACGCGGTGAGGGCCTTTTCCAGGTGGGTCTGCGAGAGGGCGATGGCCACCGGGGTGATCGCCAGCACGCCGACGCAGATCGCGCCGACCAGGCGCGGGAAGCGCCGCGCGCCGGAGGCCATCGTTGCCTGTCGCGGCACCATCGGCCGGCCGACCGCGATCCCGCCCAGGGCGAAGAGCCAGACCGTGATCGCCGGCATCTGCCAGTCCCAGTCGACCCCGGCGCGCACGATCCAGACCGCGGCCATCGCCAGGAATGCGGCGTAGACCTGGCGTTGGGTGCCGCGCATCCGGCGCGCCGCGCCGACCAGGAACGCCAGCAGCAGGGCGACGATCAGGAGCAGGCCGACGATGCCGAGCTCCCCCATCACCTCGGCGTAGAGCGAGTGGGCGTTGAGGACGGTGAAGTCGTACGGGCGGTGCTGCAGCCACTGCGTCGCGTAGGTGCCGGCGCCCTTGCCCAGCAGCGGCTCTTCGTCGAAGGCGTCGATCGCGACCCGCCACTGCGGGATGCGCCCGTTGTTGCCGACCGAGCTGAGGCGTTCGGAGGGGTCTTCCAGGTGCCCCACCGCGTTTTCGTGGACGAAGTGGTCCCAACGATGGGAGACCCAGCTGCCGCCGCCCGCGGCCAGCCCGACGAGCACCGCGACGACCACGACCGCCGCCGCCACGCCGCCGAGCAGGCGCCCGTTCACCTTCGGCGGGCGCCAGCGGTCGAGCCGGTCATCCAGCAGCAGCGTCGCCGCCCGCAGGAGGCCGGCGACGACGATGCAGGCGATCACCGCCAGCGCCAGGTGGTGGCCCTGGGACGTGTCGACCGCGTAGCGGGCGGAGGAGACCGTATGGGCGCGGACGCTGAGGACGAGGGCGACGGCGACCGGGATCGCCAGCGCGGGGAGCGCCGCCAGCGCCCGCTTCGGCCGCGCCAGCGCCAGGTATATGACGACGCCGAGAGCGCAGACCACGAGCGAGGAGCGCGAGAAGGTGAGGATCAGGGTCGAGAACACCAGGGGCATCGCCGCGGCGGCGGCGATCCGGACCGGTTTCAGCTGGCGCTCCCCACAGGTGAGGTGGAGCAGTGCCACCGAGCCGAGCGCGGCGAGCAGGCCGAGCGAGTTCCAGTAGGTGAGCGGGAAGCTCAGCCGCTGCGGGCGGACGTCGGTCGAGATCGGCCACAGGTTGGGCTCGACCCGGGTGATCCAGGCGATCGCGCAGACGGTGAGCGCGGCGGCGGCGAATCCGCGAAGGCCCCACTCCAACCCTTCTTCGCGCTGCGGCAGGAGACCGAAGAGGACGAGCACGAGCGAGTAGAGGAGCGCCCGGTCGAACTCGAGGATCGCGCGGCTCCAGGAATGCGACCACGAGCCGGAGAGGAGGGTCAGCGCGGCGAAGCCGCAGATCGATCCGAGCGCCACCAGCAGGGCCGCCGGCGAGTTGGTCAGCGGCTCGTGCAGGAGCATGATCCCGATCACGACGAGGATCGCGACGGCGACCGTCGCATTGGCGGTCGCGCCGGGGAAGAAGCCGCCCGCGTTGAAGGAGAAGTAGACGGTGAGGACGGCGAGGATCAGGCCCCCGATCGGGGCCGACCAGCGGCGCGAGAACGCGGTGCCGCGCGGCAGGTCGTCGACTGCCTCGGGGTTGGCTTGGGGGGCGGTGGCGCTCACGATCGTGGAACTATCGACTACTCGGACCTTCAGCGTGAACCCTGCCTGCAACGCCGGATGCGACGGAGCGCGACAATAGAGAGATGAGCGACTTTCACGACGACCGAACGGCCTGGCTGCGCTGCTATCGCTGCTGGTCCCAGAACCTCGAGATCCAGATCCACTACGACGCGATCCGGCGCGTCGACCCGCAGACCGGCGCCCTCGCCGAAGGCGTCGACGAGGTGCAGGAATCGGTGGTCCAGTGCCTCGACTGCATGCACGATCAACCGCACCTCACCTTCGAGGACGACCACGTCGCGCCGATCGACGAGCGCTGGCCGCGGATGGTGGCGGGCACTCCCTGGGTCGCCTCCTGCACGGTGCAGATCGACGCCGAGCGGGTGGAGACCTGCTCCGGTCCCGAAGCCGCCGAGTTCCTCACCTACGGCGCCTTCGGCGACGCCGGCGTGCGCGAGTTCTTCACCCACGTCCGCTTCCACAAGCACGACGAGGAGCAGATCGTCGTCCACCTGCTGGTCGAGCTCTACGCCCGCTCCGCCCAGGAGGCGACGGAGGTACTCGAGGAGGCGGCTGAGGGAACGCTTGAGATCACCTCCTTGGCCGAGGAGTCGCGGCCGCCTGCCCACGCCTCCGGCGAGGCGCATTAACAAGCCGTTCTTCGGACATCAGTGGTCTTCCAAATCCGAGGGCCAGTGTGCAGGTGGCTTTGCAGAGCGCAATTTGCCCTTTGCTGGCGCCGATGGTGAGTTGTCCATGAAGAAGCCCGAGTCGTTCAAATTTCATCCCAGCCCACTATGGTCTTGGTCAATGTGGAGTAAGGACACCAAGCGGTAGAACGATGGAGTCCTCAGCCCTCGACGAATCACGCCGCCGCGGAATCGAAGACGCCGCACACCGGGTCTCGCAGGATCCGCGGTCGGAGGAGAAAAAGCACGCGCGCCGTCGTGGCGACGTGCTCTCGCGGATGCTCTTTGTCGGCGACATCGTCGCCGGCTTCTTCGGCGCCGCGCTCTCGGTGCTCCTGTTCGACGCCTCCACCGCCCACACCATCCAGTTCGTTCTGCTCGTCTCCCTGATCTGGCCGCTCTCGGCCTTCACCATGGGCCTCTACCGCTCCGACCAGCTCGCGTCCTGGGCCTCGGCGGTATCGGAAGTCCCGCGGGGGTTCGTCGGCATTCTGCTGGTCACCTGGCCGATCCTCGCCGTCGCCTCGCTGGTCGGGATCGAGTCCCCGATCGCCGTCGCCTTCGTCACCACCGCGGGCATCGCCGCCGCCGGCGCCTCGACCCGGACCCTGATCCGCACCCACCTCCACCGTGATCCGGACCTGCGTCAGCGGACCTTGATCCTCGGCTCGGGGCTGGTCGCCGGGCAGGTGGTGGAGAAGATGCGGCTGAACCCGCAGTTCGGCCTGATCCCGGTCGGGATCGTCGACGACGACATCCACAACATCGGCACCCCGGACCTGCCCTGGCTCGGCCGCTTCGCCGACCTCGCGGAGATCATCGAGAAACAGGCGATCGACCGCGTCGTGATCGCCTTCTCCAAGGTCAGCCACGAGGAATTGCTGGCCGCGATCCGGGCCTCGCGCGACGCCGGCGTCACCGTGGACGTCGTCCCGCGCCTGTTCGAGTTTCTCGACGGCGTCCGCTCTCTCGACCAGATCGGCGGCCTGCCGATGCTCTCGATCGGCATCCCGACCCTGGCCGGGACCTCGCTCGCAGCGAAGCGGGGGCTCGACATCTGCGGATCGGCGTTGCTGCTCGTCATCTTCACGCCGCTGATGCTGGTCACCGCGATCGCGATCAAACTCGAATCGAAGGGTCCGATCTTCTTCCACCAACCCCGCGCCGGACGGGACAACAAGGCCTTCGACCTGATCAAGTTCCGCTCGATGTACATCGACGCCGAGCAGCGCAAGCAGGACCTCGACGAGATGAACGAAGCCGACGACGGGGTCATGTTCAAGATCCGCGAGGACCCACGGGTGACCCGCACGGGCCGCTTCATCCGCCGCTTCTCGATCGACGAGCTGCCGCAGCTGTTCAACGTGCTGAAGGGCGAGATGAGCCTGGTCGGTCCGCGGCCGCTGATCTTCCCGGAGACGGCGGCGCTGGAACAACACTGGCACCTGCGCCGGCTCGAGCTCCGTCCCGGGATCACCGGGCCGTGGCAGGTCTACGGACGCTCGCAGAGCCCGTTCCAGGAGATGGTCCGCTTCGATTACCAGTACGTCGCCGGCTGGTCGCTCGCCCGTGACATCGAGCTGCTTCTGGCGACCCTGCCGGCGGTGCTCTCCGGCCGCGGCGCCTACTGAGCGCCGAGCAGCGCCGAGCGCACCGCCCGCTGTAGCGCGCCGTCCCCACCGCTCGGGCGCGCCTCGCCTCGCGCGGCGGCGGCCGCGACCACCGTGGCGAGCTCTTCGTCGCGCCAGACCGGCGTCACCTCGCCAAGCTCGGCCAAGGCCCCGGTCAGTTCGACCTGGTGATCGTCGACGTGCTCGCCCAGCTCGTGGTAGCGGGGTACGACGATCGGCGTGTGCCCCGCGCGGCGGGCGCAGAGGATGCTCCCGACCCCGGCGTGGGTGATGACGAGATCGGCCGCCTCGAAGTGCCTCTCCATCTCGCTGAACGGCATGAACGCGGCCGCGTGGCCGAACCCCACCGGAGCGGGCCCGTTGCCGTACTGGATCACGATCTCGGCCGGGTCCGGCAGGGCTTCGACCCCCGCGAGCATGCGCGGGAAGGCCTGACCGTGGGTGCCGACGGTGGCGAAGATCAAAGGATGTTCCCGACGTAGCGGGCGCGCCGCCGCTTCGAGGTGTCCGGCCACTGGACGAAGAAGTCGTGGGCCAGCGGGTAGACGATGCGCCCGGAGAGCGAGAGCGAGTCGGTCCTCGTCAGGCTCTCGACGTACACCGTCCGGCGCCCTCGCAGGCGGGCGACGAGGAGGGCCGGAACCGCGATCCCGGCGCCGGTGGAGAGCACGACGTCGGCCTCGCCGATCGCCCGCCAGGCGACGAAGAAGTTGCGGATCGCGTTGACGATGCTGCGGTTGGTCGGGCCGTGGGCCTTGATCACGCGCTCCCCGTCGAGCAGGTGCTCGACATCGGGACCGTCGAGGGTCAGCCAGACCCGATCGAAGTCCTCCCAGGCACTCCGCAGGGCAAACATCTGCTGCAGGTGACCACCCGGCGAGCAGGCCAGCAGGACCTTCATCGACGGGCTGGACGGATATATGAGCTGGGCATGGATCGCTTCGGGCCGAATCGTCGGGTGCCGACGCTCGTCAGGCAGTGGAAACTTCGAGACACGGTATCCGGATTCTCCTGGCGGGCGCCCTCCTCCTGGCGCTCCTGGCGGCCGCCCGCCCCGCGACGTCGATCGCGTCCGACGCGGGCCTAGGCGGGGCACGGGCGCTCCCCGCTACCCCGGCCGGTGCCATCGCGGACCGCGTCGTCGCCGCCACGCCTCCCAGCGCCCCGTCCCCCCCGCCGACTCCCGTCCCGCCCTCGCCGAAGTCGTTGCTCTTCTCCAGCGACTTCACCCAGGGCCTGCTGGACTGGAGCCTCGGCGGGGTCGGCGAAGCGACCCCCCAGGTGCTCCAAGGCGCCGAAGGGCCCTACTGCGAATTCACCCTCAACGGCAGCCAGGAACGCTCGGAGCTGATCATGGGCGACGAACTCCACATCACCGAGGACCAGACGGTGCTCTACGAATTCGAAGAGTTCATCGTCCCGGGCTTCGCGTACGGCTCCAAGGCGCTCGGTTGGAACATCTTCACCCAGTTCAAGTCCGACGGCGAAGGGTCGCCGATGCTCGCCCTCGACCTCTGGGACGAAGGCGGCAAGACAGGCCTCTGGGTCGAACCGGAACCCGGCCCCAACTACTACGTCGCGCCGATGGCCGAGGGCGTCTGGCACCGGGTCTCGATGCAGATCACCGCCTCCTCGGCGGGCGCGGGCGGCTGGGTCGTCTACCTCGACGGCCAGGAAGTCGACCGCAAGCGCGGGATGGACACGATCCGTCCCGGCAAGACCTTCGCCTACATCAAGAACGGGCTCTACCGCTCGGGGCCGACGATCAACGCCAACAGCCGCCTGCGACTGCGCAACGTCTCGCTGAGCACGGTCAGCTGAGACCGGCGCCGGGTCAGCGTCCGGTCACGGCGACGTCGCGGCGCAGGCGACCGATTCTGACCGAGTCGACGAGCGTCGAGGAGATGCGATCGAGGTCGAGGCCGTCGCGGTAGAGGCCGAGCTTGATGTAGGCACGTTGGCGGCCGGGCGGGATCATGCTCACCCCGTGGCGCTGGTCGATCAGCCGGCCGTCGAGGAAGAGCCGGTAGAAGCCGGCGCGGTGGTTGGAGGCGCGGAAGTTCAATTCGACGCGATGCCAGCGCCGCGACGAGATCGGGGCGAGGAAGCGCGAGTGCCCCATCGCGTTGCCGGAGGTCCAGATTCCTCGTTCGCCGCCGCGGTCGGCGAGCTGCATCGCGAAGTTCGGGCTGCCTTCGCCTTCGCCCTTGAACTGCATGATCAGGTTGAAGAAGCGCGGCGGCCCGTAGTCCATCCGCAGGATGTCGACGGAGAAGCCGAGCCATCCTTCCGCCCCCTCGCCGAATTCTTTCGTGCCCCCGTTGTCTTCCCCGCCGTCGCCGCCGACGATCAGCTCCGAGCGCCCCTGGTGCCCGCGCAGGGTGAACTTGGCGGCGTGCCGGTGGCTGCCCCGCGGCACTTCGACGATGGCGGGGTCGACTTCGCCGACGCCGGCGAGGTTGAAGCCCAGCATGCCGCGCTCGAACCCGCCACTGAAGGCCGGGGACGGCGGCGCCACCCCGCTCCCGCACCCGGTCAGGGCGGTGAAGGCGGCGCAGGCGAGGGCGG